>RECD01000278.1 GCA_007694185.1 Planctomycetaceae bacterium | reverse complement strand
GATCGGGCGATTTTTCGACACGATCTACTCCGATGCGGCGGCGGAGCATCCCACCAGACCAACAGACGAAGGCGAGCCGCCGACGCCTGCCGTGATCGAACAACGATCGGTCGTCGATCGTGCCGAACGGCGGGCCCAGATCGCGCTGCTCGCTGCCCGGCGAAAACTCGCCTCCCTCAGCGAACTCGGCCCGACGCTCGATACCCCGATGCCTGCCGCAGCCGCACTCGACCTGATCGCCGGACGGTTGTTGGGACTGCGAGTGAGCGATGCGGCCCGCGACGAAGCGATCCAGATTTCCGGTTGGCTTGATCTGGCACTCGACGAATCACCAGCCCTGATCGTGATCGGATTCAACCATCCCTACGTCCCCGATTCGGTGACCGCGGACCCGTTCCTGCCCGGCAGCTTGAGGTCGCGGTTGGGGATGGCTGACAACGAACGCCGGTTGGCTCGCGACATCTACGTCACCCAGTTGATCTTGGCGACACGTCCCCACGCCCGGTTCGTCGTCGGCCGTCGCGGCGCGGACGGTTCGCCGACCCCTCCGACACGCCTGTTGGCCGCCTCCAAACCGGCCGACGTCGCCCGGCGGCTGATTCGATTGCTCGACTCGGATGCCACGAATCGGCGACGGCAATCGGCGCCACCGATGCCCAGGTTGTGGGATGGTGGTGCCGACCGAACCGGTTTGCCGATCCCGAAACTGGTCCCGAAAGAACCGATCCGATCTCTCAGCGTCACATCCTTTTCGGCCTACCTCGCCTGTCCCTACCGCTTCTTTCTCCGTCACGAGTTGCAACTCAAGCCGATCGATGACGCCTCTCGTGAATTGGCAGCCAATCAATTCGGGGACCTGATCCATCAGTCGCTCGAGTGGTTCGGCAATTCGCCCGAGAAGGACGAAACCGACGTCGAGCGGATCGAAGAGGCGTTGCTGGACGCGTTGGACCGATTCGCCGCCGACCACCTCGGGGCCGCGCCGACCCCGGCGGTGCGATTGCAAGTCGAGCAGGCCCGACGACGGCTACAGCACGTCGCGAAGGCGCAAGCCGAACGGCGACAAGCGGGCTGGTCGATCTGGAAGGTCGAGGCTTCGGTCGGACCCCACAATCAGGCCGGTATCGACGTCGACGGGCGCCGGATGGGCATTCGCGGCCGGTTCGATCGGATCGATCGCCACCCTTCGGGAGCCTGGGCGATCCTCGACTACAAAACCCACGGTTTCCCGCCTCGAAAAAAGCACCTGAAGAAATCGCCCTCGGGCGGATACCGCTGGATCGACCTGCAATTGCCGATCTATCGGATGATGATCCCCTACCTCGTCGGTCAAGAAGTCGACCCAGGCACCGTCGCGCTGGGGTACTTCAACATCGGCGACAAGGGATCAGAGACGCGGATCAATGAGGCCGACTTCAGCGAAGCCGAGTTCGTTCAAGCCGAGGAAGTCATCCGCGACTGCATCCGGCGGATTTGGGACGGTGACTTCGCCCCGTCGGAAGAACCCGTGATGTTCGACGATTACGCGATGATCTTGCAAACGGGGATTCTGCAATCCGAAATCGCCGACGACTGGCTGGAGCCAGAACCTGCCTGACAAATCGTGAGTCAGGGAGTCTCCAGCACGAGCGTCAAGCGGCGGAGGTCCATGACGGTGTCACCAGGAATCTCGTTCGCCCGAAGCGTCAGTTCGCCCTCCCCCGCGTCCAACCGAATGCGGCCGAGCGAGAGCTGCCGAAAAGGCTTCATCTTCGATTCCGCGGGAGGCCGTGGCAGCGTGTCCTGATTGTCGTACAGCGGTGGATCAAACCCGGGACGAACCTCTCCCCGCAACCGTTGACCGTTGAGCGACAACTCGATCAACGACCCCGCATCGTCTAGCGGGCAGGTGTAATCGATCACGACGTCGTACCAGCCCGCTGTCTGGACGGCGACATTCCAAACGATCCGATCCTGGGTCGATGTCCAGTTCACGAAGTAGGACGAGTTGGGAGCTGAGCTGCTGCGTGAGACCTGCCCGATCGGTCGGCCATCCCGTGCCGGCAGGATCGTGATCGGGAATTCGGGATAGCCGACTGGGAGCGGTCGCGGGTCGACCCGCGTTCCAGGCGTCTCGCCGATCGGCTCTCGGCCCGGCTTCCGCTCGACCTCCGCTCGCATTTCGGCCGTCCATTCCGCTACCGCGCGACGCAACTTGTCGGCCGTCTCGGGGTCCGATTGGCTGATGTCATGGCGTTGGCCCGGGTCCGCCGTCAGATCGTAAAGCCGGCCTTGGTCGTCCAACCGATGTCGCGGCGTGCGTACCGATGTTCTACCGGCCCAGGTCGAAAAGATCATGCGGTCGGACCAAGCGGTTTCGGTTGGTGCAGGCCGTACCGCGGCATCGGCGAGTAACAGCGGCGACAGGTCGACGCCATCCAGTGGCTTGTCGCCAACCCGGGGGATGTCGGCGAGCGACAGCAGCGTCGGCAAAAGGTCGATCGCGGCGGTGATCTCGGGGACGACCGTTCCGGCTGTGATTCGACTCGGCCAGCGGATGAATCCCGGCGAACGCACCCCGCCTTCGTCGGTCGTTCCTTTCCGGCCCCGCATCCCGCCGTTCCAACGCATCGAGTTCGGTCCGTTGTCGGAGAAATAGACCACGATCGTCGACTCGGTTAGGCCCAACCGTTCGAGCGTGTCGAGTACCTTGCCGACGTTGCGATCCTGGTTTTCCATCATGGCCAACGCGCACCGCGTGTGATCGATCACCTCGCGATCCGGTTGTGACGCCAGTTGCGTGATCGGACGGTCGCGGAAACGTTCCCAGTCTTCCGCCGGAACCGCCCAAGGCGAATGCGGCGTCGTGAACGGGACGTAGCAGAAAAACGGCGAGTCTGCGTTTCGCCGAATGAAATCGACAGCCCGGTCGGTGCAGAGGTCAACGATGTAACCCTGTTCGCGGATCATCTTGCCTGCCAACTCCAGTTCGGGGTCGAAATACTCGCCCCAATGCCCAGAGGTGTGGCCGTAGTATTCATCGAACCCACGAGCCATCGGATGGTAAGGCCACTGGCTGCCGTTGTGCCATTTGCCGAACGCTCCGGTGGCGTAACCGGCCGCTTGAAAGGCGTCGGCAACGGTCCTTTCGTCCAGATCCAGCCTTTCTTGTCCGGTCGAAACCCCCAGCACCCCGCCACGGAGGTGATAGCGGCCGGTCAGCCACTCGGCGCGGGTCGGGGAACAGACCGGGCAGACGTAGAATCGGTCGAGCACCGCCCCTTCTCGCGCGATCCGATCGATGTTGGGAGTCTCAAGCTGCCGGTTGCCGTTGAAGCCAAAATCGCCCCAACCGGCGTCATCCGCTAGCAGGACCACAACCGAAGGCGGATCGGCTCGGGAGATTGCCGGCGTCATCCAGAACGCCCAACCCAATACCACCAACGCGGCCATGCCCCGGGCCAGGCCGGACCGACAGCCTGGACGACGAATTCGGATTCCATCACGATTCATTTCGATAAGTCCTCAGATAAGTCCTGCATCAACCAGCGACCGACGCATCAGGGGGCCGTCCATCAGGTTGTCCATCAGGTTGTCCATCAGGCTAAAGGGCTCGGACGACCGAGCATCGCCTGCTGCAACCACCGAAACCCGTGCAACCACGGATACCGTCGCATCCACTGTAAGCGGTGTGCCACGTTGGTGAGCCTAATGCACCGGATAGCCGCTGGCAAACTCCGATCACCCCTTCAACATCTGCTCGTCGCCCGGCATAACGGAGGAGTGCCGGTGAGAACTCTGGCGGTACCGGAGGGAAACGTGGCTTCGGGCCGCGCCGGCCGCCCGTTTCACGTCCGCCCGCCACCCCGCTCCGTACTCATCCGATGCCTGATCAACCCGCCGTATCGACGCCCCAACCTGCCTCGGCCATACCCTGGGCCGATCAACTTTGCGAGGCGATTCGCCAACGCAATTCGGCCGTCTGCGTCGGGCTCGACCCACGCACACAGCAACTTCCGATCAGCTTGGCCCCACCTGCCGGCGCCGACAACGCGGCGATCGCGGAATGCTACCGACGGTTCAGCGAAGGGATCATCGACGCGGTTGCCGACTTGGTGCCTGTCGTCAAGCCGCAGGCCGCGTTCTTCGAACAACTCGGCCCGGCAGGCACGGTCGCCCTCGCCCAAGTGATCGACCACGCGATCGACGCCGGCTTGTTGGTGGTGCTCGATGCGAAGCGGAACGACATCGGCACGACGGCAGAAGCCTACGCCGCCGCCTACCTGGGACGCACCAGTCCCTGGCATAGCGACGCGCTGACGGTCAGCCCTTACCTTGGAGACGACAGCCTCGACCCGTTTGTGGATGCCTGTGATCGCAGCGCCGCGGGCATCTTTGTTCTCGTCAAAACCTCGAACCCCGGCGGCCGGTTTTTGCAGGATCGCCGGGCCGACGGGGAGGCGATCTATCAGACGGTGGCCAAGTGGGTTACCCAGGCGAACGCGTCGCGACTGGGCCGGTTCGGCTACGGGCCGGTCGGCGCCGTCGTCGGGGCGACCTACCCGGAACAATTGGCGGAGTTGCGAGCCGCGATGCCGGGAACGTTGATCCTGATCCCCGGTTTCGGTGCCCAGGGTGGAGCCGCGGCCGACGTGGCCGCCGGTTTCGATTCCCGAGGGTTGGGAGCGATCGTGAACAATTCACGAAACATCCTGTTCGCCTATCAGCGACCCGAGTTCGCCGAAACGTATGGTCCC
Organism: Planctomycetaceae bacterium; assembly: GCA_007694185.1. Lineage (GTDB taxonomy): Bacteria > Planctomycetota > Planctomycetia > Pirellulales > Pirellulaceae > UBA6163. Next base: position 3,329 of record RECD01000278.1, on the reverse strand, counting down.
GCGAGGTGGCAGGACGCGGCCCGGCAGGCGACGGTCGAAATGAACCAGCAGCTCAACGAAATTCGCTCCTCGGGCGGCTGAGGTTGCTGCGGAAGAACCGCAAGTCGGCACGCAAAATCCCGCCGATCAGCCCGAGAAACTCGCGTCCCGCTCGCTTGACGTTGAAGGACCGGCGACCTATTTTTCTCTACTCGCCACGCCGACCCTGCCCGATAGTGTAATTGGCAACACGACAGATTCTGACTCTGTTATTCTAGGTTCAAGTCCTAGTCGGGCAGCTAAACCAGTCTTCCTCAGTTTTCCTGAGTCGTCAAAATCCCGTAAAACACGGGTTTTTTTAGTCTCCGCATCCTCCGCTGACGACTCCCGACCAGCAGGCATGACACCGCCAGTGACACCGCCAGACACCGCCGCTCCAGTCAGCTCGTTGGCCCCCTTTTCCCAGTGCTCGGGCGTGGTTTGCAAATAGTGCTTGGCAGCGACCGCACTGGAGTGCCCCAGCCACTCGTTGATCACGTGATCGGGGAATTTCTCCTGTAGCTCGGTGCGGCGTGACGATCGGAGGTTCTGGAGCGGCTTCTCCCACGGCTTCACGCCCGCCGCCTCGATGATCCGGTTCAACTGCGGACCGAGATTGGCACCCCGCTGATACCGATCGAGGCATCGCACCGATCCACCAGGGGCCGCATCGAACGCAGCTTCCAAGATCGGCTTGAGTTCCGGGAAGATCGGGGAATGTCGCAGACCGGTCTTCGGCGATTCGATCCGTAGCTTTCCGACGTCCCAGAGAACGTCTCCCCAGGTGAGCGAGAGAACCTCGCACCGCCGTAGGCCACCGAACCGCGCCAACGCGAAAATCATTCGCCAGTCATGATCCGGACAGCCGTTCAGCACGATTTGCGCTGTCGCTCGATCGATGAAGTGATCACGCGACCGGTTCACATCGCTTCCGGGCTTGAGATCCGCAAACGGGCTCGAAGGTATCAGCCGATCACGGACCGCTTCAGCGAACATCGATTTTGCCCGCTTGGTGTACTTGCTGATCGTCCCGGTTGCGTGCCCTTTGTCGCCGGCCAACCACCGCTGCCACCGGGTGGTGTCCGCTGGGGTAATCGATCGGAGCGGCTGAGCAATGCCAAAGAACTCAACCAGGAGCCGCCGAGCATGCCTGTAGCCATCGCGGCTTGCCTCTTGGATGTCAGTCCGCCCTGCGATGTAGAGGTCGCAATACGCACCGAGCAAGCGGCCAGCATCGCCCAACGCCCGCGACCTGGGAGCGTCGGCCAATCCACACTTCACCAGCGCGTCACGCAGTCGGCCGTCAAGCGACTCCGCCCACGCTGCCGCATCCGCTCCGGGATTAACGCCAGCGGTTTTCGCCCTGACCAATTCCTCCACGTGCCGGGCAACGGTGTCCGCCGCTCGCTTACTTAGGTCTCCAAGCCACAGCGAATGCCGCCGACGCTCGAGTCGAAACTGCAACCGCCAGCCAACACGGCCCCGGTCACGCTCTTTGAGCAAACTAGCCATTTATCAACTCCATCAGTTGAACCCCATGAGTGAAGAAGCCACGGCGGGCTGGTCATGGGAACCAGCGTTCGGCCGCTAAACCTAGCCGTGGCGATCACAACAGTACCGCCCTGGCAAACGACAGGCAAGAACGCAGACACGATGCGGTTTGCTGAAAGGGCACAACTTGACGGTGCCGCGAGCTACGCCATCCATTAAAATGTCGCCGCGCGCGCCCGCGCCCGAGAGCTCCGTTCGTTCCGAGCCCGCGCGGCTCGCGTGTTGCCGTCTTCCACAGCCTCGTCCTGCGACGACGCTTTGTCATCCTCCACGCTGGCGAGCAAGTCGTCCCAGTCTGAAACACCGAGTTCCTCGAGGTCCGCTTCACTGAAAGCCCACCGAACGTAGCGCCAGGATTCTTCCCGCGATTCTCGGCGTGTACGTCCTTCGGCCCGCAGTTTCTCGCGGCGGTCCGCCATCGCTAATTGTGCCGTGCGCCAAACGCCCCATCGACGGAGCCGCGTAACGGTCTCGATTTGGGTCTCAGTAAATTCCACTGGACGTTTCCTTTTGCGTGTTCCGTGACGATGGCTCCACAAGCGAGTCGACTGCCATGATCCGGACGGGTTTGACGTGTTTGCAACCAGGTGTCGGGCAATCGAGATTCACCCATCCGTTTACCTCGAGAGTCTCCGCCTTGCGAACGAGTGTGGCGCCGCATTTTCCGCACTTGTAGTCGGTTGGCTCCAGCGTTGACGGTGGAGGGTTTGTGGGGTTTGGAGGGATTTGATCCTCCTGGTTTGCATCGGTGCCATGTGCGTCACTGGCTGTACCTTCGGGGAGCACACACTCTGTTCCGTGTTCAGGGTCTGACTCCAAAAACCCTCCAAACCCACCAAAGCCTCCGTTCGCTGGACGGACGGCCCAACGGTTAACCTTCCCGTGGCCTTTTTCGCATGTGATCTTCCTGCCTTCCCAGATCCGGTCGATATAGGATCGCAACCTGCGGCCGAAACGTCTTGCATTGAAGCGCTCGCCGCAGATTTCCGATGCTGCCGCGGCCAACGTTGGGCATGGCGGCATCTCGTCGGTCCGATGGGAGAGCAGTCGCTCTATTTCGTTCGTCGTCACGCCCTTCCCATCGGGGTCCGCTTCCTCGACACCGACAATGAGCATTGCCAACAGCTCCCTGGCGTCATCATTGGCTGTCGCGGCCACTCGGGTCGCCAGTGGATCGGCCGCTCCTGCCCAGACCAACGCGCTTCGAACCAGAGCGGACCAATTGGTAAAACTGCCCCATTCGCCGCTGGCCTGAATAGGGCAGCCGGCAACGAAATAACCCCGCAGGATCGTCAGTGCAGCGACTGCTAGGCGTGGGCGATTATCCCGCACCCACCCCAGCAGGTCAGCATGGTGGAAATCACCGCGATCCTCAGGCGTTTCCAGTGGGCTTTGCAGTCGGATCGGCAATACGCGACGACCCGCGTCGGAACCAAACGCAAGATTGTTGCCCGTGCAGGACCAGATCGTATTCATCGGCAGTTCGCCAGTTGTTGCAGATCTGCCCAAAATACGATCGGACCAGGTTTCCGCAGTCAGTGCGGCATCCAATGCGGCGCCGCCAATCTGTTGGTCTACATTGTCGAACAAAACCGACGGCGTGGCCTCGATCGCTACGGCGGTGATTACCTTCCGCAATTCAGCTTCGTCACGGGTGAACGTCTTACGAGCGGCCGGTCGCCCGTACGCAATCCATGACGCGGCATCGACCAATAGAGATTTTCCGGCTCCCCGAACGTTGGCAGTGATCGCGAACATTG
>RECD01000280.1 GCA_007694185.1 Planctomycetaceae bacterium | reverse complement strand
GGCCACCGTCTGGCGACGGTAGCTACGCTCGCCAGAGCGTGGATGTGGCGACAGACATTTCCCGCGCGATGCTAAGGTGCCCCAATAATCGCGGATCGGCCACCGCCAACTTCGATCCGATCGGAAAGTGCCTCCCAGCTTTGGGCCGTGGCCTTCGTGTTGGGTGCGTGAGAGGCGGAGGGTTTCAGTCGGTCGGTGAGGCTCGGAGCGTGATCGCGGGTAGGCCTTGCCATCACCGTTGCCGATCAGGCGACGATTTCGCGAATCACTCGGCCGTGGACGTCGGTCAGTCGGAAGTCGCGGCCGGCGTAGCGAAAGGTTAGCCGTTCATGATCGAAGCCGAGCAGATGGAGCATGGTGGCGTGCAGGTCGTGGACGCTGGTCGGGTTTTCTTCCGCGCGAAAACCGAACTCGTCTGTCGCCCCATAGACCGTCCCGCCTTTGATCCCGCCTCCGGCCATCCAGACGGAGAAGCCGTAATGGTTGTGGTCGCGTCCCGCTTTGCTTTGGCCGTCGCCTCCCAATTCGACGGTCGGCGTGCGACCGAATTCGCCTCCCCAGACGACGAGCGTGTCCTCGAGCATGCCGCGTTGCTTCAGGTCAGTTAGCAACGCGCCGATGGCCGGATCGAGTTCACCCGCCAGACGACGGTGATTGGTTTCGATCTGGTCGTGGTTGTCCCAAGGTTGGCCGGCACCGTGCCAGAGCTGGACGTAGCGGACCCCGCGTTCAAGCAGTCGGCGGGCGATCAGCGTTTGACGACCGTGTACGCCACGTCCGTATAGGTCGCGAAGCGCTTCGGGCTCGTCGCTCAAGTCGAACGCCTCGCTGGCTTCGCCCTGCATCCGGAACGCCAACTCGTAGCTGTGGATCCGCGCGTCGAGCCGTTCGTCACGGAGGGCATCGCGATGTCGGGCGTTCCAGCGGTTGAGCAGATCGAGTTGCCGACGCTGGGAATCGTGGCTGATATGGGGGTGTTCGATGTTCTCGATCATCCGCCCGAGCGTCTCGTGGCGGCTGTCGATGTAAGTCCCTTGGTAGGCTCCCGGCAGAAACGCGGATTGCCAGTTCTCGGTGTCCTTGATCGGCAGGCCGCCGGGGCACATCGAGATGAAACCGGGCAGGTTTTCGTTCTCGCTGCCCATCCCGTACAACACCCAGGAGCCGACGCTCGGCCGGGCTTGCGCCGAGTCGCCACAATTCATCAGCATCAGCGACGGTTCGTGATTCGGAACTTGGGCATACATCGATCGGATCACGGCGATGTCGTCGATGTGTTCCGCCGTCTTGGCAAAGATGTCGCTGACCTCGATCCCCGATTCGCCGTAGGGCTTGAAGGTGAACGGTGAGGGCATCGCGGCACCGGTCTTTCGTTCGGTCGTCAGGTTTTGGTGAACCGGTTGCCCCGCGTACTTGGCGAGCATCGGCTTGTGGTCGAAGGTGTCGACGTGTGACGGGCCGCCGTTGAGAAAGAAATGAATGACCCGTTTGGCCTTGCCAGGAAAATGGGTCGCGCGGGCTGCCAGCGGTCCTCGGGTCGCGCGGCCGGCAGTCGGCGCCGTTTTATCCGCGTCGACCGCGTAGCCTGCGGACGACAGGAGCTGAGACAGGCCGATGGCACCCAGCCCCATGCCGCCCTGTTGCAACCATTGCCTGCGGCTGGAAAGACGGGTGAGTGGGAGCGGATCGTTCATGAGTTTTGTAGGCGGGCAGGCGGGCGGGCGGGTGGTCGGAGCCCCAGCGGTCAAAAAAAAGGCGACCGGCGGGGCGAATGTTTACTCTTCGAGCCTAACAGGTCGTGGTGCCGTAGTCATCCGAATTCCTGCGGTGCGGCAAGGGAGCCGGGGAGACTCCGCCCGTCAAACAGTCGTTCCGTCTGTTCGTCCTCGCGGTCGCGGTTTCGGTGCATCGCGGTAGAAACCACCTTTGCCGGTGGCCCCCCGCACAAAACCGCACATGAACAATTCGCTTGGGTGGCTTTTGCCCGGAAGGCTCCGCGCCGAAGACGGCAAAGCCAGACTTCACAAGCGAATGGAGAGCGTCGCCCAAATCAGCTCGCTGCTAAACGAGTTTACCTGTTTCGGGAGAGCGATACGCCTTGGCGAGGAAGTCAGCGGGAATTGGGTTCATCCGTTGCAGGCATGATTCTTCGTGATTCTCGCGGCTCGACGTATTGATTGCCCGGCGACGGCGGCGGTTGCCACCGCACACCCCATCGGACGGTCATTCGCCCAGACGGTCACTTGCCCAGACGGTCACTCGTCGACGTGTCCCCCGTTTTCCGATCCGCCTTTCGGGCCGGAGTGATGTGCGGGCGCATGGCCGTTCGTGGCGACGGGGTGCTCCACGGCATCCCGGTCGACGGCCGCCCCACCGTTCCTTTCCGCTGCTGCCACCCCGTTCGCGTAGGCCCCAGCGATCGGCGTCCTGCCGGAGGTCTGGGGATTCGTCCGTCCCATCCCTTGCACCGTCACGGTCCGCTTGGTCGCGTCGTCGAGGTAGCCACTGTAGCCGTATCCACGGTATCCGCCGTAGCGACCGTAGCGACCGTAGTAATACTGCGACCCATAAACGCCATACTGCGTCGACCAAGAGGCGGCGTAGGTGCTGGAGTAGCGACTGTCACCGACCGCATTGATCACGACGCCGATCAAGTTGACGCGGAACGACTTGAGAATCGCCAGCGACCGTTCCGAGTACGGCTTGATGTTGCGCTGAATTCGCATCACGAACAGCACGCCGTCGGCGATCGTGGAACTGATCGTACCGGCGTCGGTACAAGCCAACATCGGTGGCGAATCGATCACGATGAGGTCGTATTCCATCCGCAACTCGTCAATGATCTGGCCGAACTCCGGCAGCATCAACGCTTCGGCCGGGTTGTTCGGGATCGGGCCCGTTGTCAGCACGTCCAACCCCTCGACGCTGGTCGATTGGATCGCCTCAGCCAGCGAGACGTCGTAATTCATGACCGACGTCAAGCCGATCCCGCCCTCGCTCTGTGAGCCCCTGCCGAACAGGATGTGCTGGGTGGGGCGCCTCAGGTCAGCGTCGATGACGATCACCCGCTTCTGGGCCTTCGCGATGCTCGCCGCCAAGTTCGCCGCCACCGTGCTCTTCCCCTCCCCCGGTACCGAGCTGGTGATCTGGATAACCTGAAAGTCGGGACGCTCCGTACGGGTACACAAAAGCGTCGTACGAATACCCCGGAACGCTTCGGAAATCGGCGAGCTGGAATTCCAAACCACCGAGACTTTTTCCGAAATCTTGCCCAGCTCTTCCGAACCACCGGCATCGACTTTCTTCTGCTTTTTCCGCTTCGCTTTCGCCTCGGCGATCACCGGCAGGTGCGCCAGAATCGGTAGGCCGAGTGCCGTGACGACCTCTTCCGGATTGCGATAGGTCTGTTCGGACCAGTCCGCCAGCCAGACGAGGGCGAATCCCAACGCGACGCTGACCATCAGCCCCATCATCAGGCTCCGGGACAGGTTCGGGCCGGTCTGCACGCCGCGTCCGGACCGGTTGAGGACTTCGACTTCCAGCCCCGGGTTCATCAACGGCAAGCTGGCCCGCTCGACCTGGGCTTCAAACGAGTCGAGCATGTCTTGCAGCCGCTTGATTCGGCGATTGAAAGAAATGTTCTCGTTCTCGAACCGCATCAGGTCATGAGCCCGGGAACGCATTTCCGTCAACCGGGTCTCCAGTTCCGTGCTGTCCTCCAGCAACAGTAGCCGCTTGCGGCCGAGTCCCTCCGTGAAGGAATCGATGATTCGCCGAGCTTCCTCTTCTCGATATTCGCTAAACAGAGACGGGTCGGTAATCCGTTCGTTGCGGCTCGCTTCCAACCCCGCCAAAACTCGCTCGGTCGCCGCAATTTCCTCTTCCAGTTCGCTGACGACAGGGTGCTTGTCCGCGTACTGGCGCTTCAGCAATTCGAGCCGGATCACCATGGGTGCCAACTTTTCCTGGATCTCGAGTTCCCGATCCGACTCCTGCACGACCTTCATCCCACCCACTTCTCCCGGGGCGATACTGCCGGAATCCTCGAGCAGGAATTGAAGAGTCCGCAGCGCCAGACTGGCAGACTTTTGGTCTCGCAACGCGTCATCAATCAGCCGCAATTTCGAGTCGATCTGACGCGTCTCCGAACGTACACGCCGGAGCGATTCCTCGATCGCTAAGGCGTCCTGGCGGAACGGGTTCACCGCCTCGCCGCTGCTGGACCATTCCAACGGCGCCGAGGCTCGGAACTCGGAGTACGTTGCCTCGAGTTCGTTCAACTGCGGCAGCACCGTGTCCCGGGCTTCCTGAAAGAAATCGACCAGATCCGAAATCGTCTTGCGATGCCGCCCGCCCAGATGGCTGGCATAGGAGGCAACCACCGCGTTGATGACCGCGCCACTCAAGTCAGGATTTGGCGATTCGACGTGAACCTGCACGATCGTCTGGTTGCGTGTGCTGTGGTCACGAGGCGATGATACCCCCAAACGGCTTCGGATCCAGGATGCCATTGACGCGAGGTTGCCCGGGGCCCCAGGGTACTCCAGCAAGCCACCGTCCTCGATCGCCTTGTGAAGCACCGGTTCGCTGGCCATTTCGGCTTGGATTTGGCCGACGCTCGGGGCCGAGTCGACGATGCCCTCCATCGGGCTGCCGTTCCCCGGACCGGTTCGCGGTTGGACGACCGAGATCGTCGAGCTAGACGAAAAGCTCTCCGGTTGCCGAGTGAAGTGGAAGTAGCCGCCGCCAAGCCCGCATAGGATGCAAAAGACAAAAAGCTTTTTCCATCGCCACAGGATACCGAGGAACTTCGAATCGCCCCCCGCAGGTTGACGCGGTTGCGACATCGTCTGCGTCCCGGGTTGACCCTGCGAATCGGCGCTAGCGCGTTGGACCGGGTTTTGCATCTTGTTGGTTGCCGATTGGATAAAGCGAGCTACAAATGGCATCGCGTCTCAGACGCAATGCTCGATTTCAAAAGACGAACACCGCCCCAATACTGGATGCGTTCGTCTCTTTTTTTACGTCGGTCGGTTCGATCGCGACGCCCCACCCCGAAGGGTGAGGAGTTGATCCTAGGCGAGCCCGTTGCTCGACCCTGATAACTTTAACCGCTTGGAAACGAATTGGCGATTCGGAAAGTGCGATTCCCAAGAATCGAGAACGAGAAAGCAACCCACATCGTACCCTACCGGACGAGTTTTCGCACAAACCTTTCGGAGACGCAAACGCCGAATTCGGCGTACGGCTCTGCGGAGGGAGCAAACGCCGCCCACCAGCGAGGCGGCATGGCAACGGTAACGCCGATCCCGAGCCCAGCGGCGATCGGCCCGCATCGCCTCAGGGCTGCACCGCTTCATTCGGCAGCAGCTTGCGGACCAGAAAGTCGACGGTCGTCCGCATGAGATGGTAAGTTGGCATACCAGCTTGGACACCGTGGGCTGACCCGGGATAGATCATCAATTCAAACGGCGTCCCCAGCCGTTGAAGTGCGGCGGCCATCTGCAGGGTGTTAGCCAGATGCACGTTGTCGTCGACCTCGCCATGGATCAGCAACAGATCGCCATGCAGGTCCTTCGCGGCCAACACCGGGCTGGTCGCGTCGTAGCCCGCGGCGTTGTCGCTCGGCAGCCCCATGTAGCGTTCCGTGTAGATCGCGTCGTAGTTCCGCCAATCGGTAACCGAACCGCCCGCCACTCCCGCGGCAAAGCGGTCGCTGTGGGTCATCGCGTGCAGCGTCAAAAACCCGCCAAAACTCCAGCCTCGGATCGCCAACCGGTCGGGATTGACCCAATCCTGACCCCGCAACCAATCGGTGGCGGCGATCATGTCAAGAGTTTCGACTTCACCGACCCGCCGGTGGATCGACCAGGTGTCGGACAATCCCCGGCCGCCGCTGGAGCGGTTGTCGACGACCATCACCCCGATCCCGCGGGACGCCAACAGCTGGTGAAACAAAAACCGGGTCGTTGACCACGAGTCCCTGACCGAGGGGGCTAGCGGGCCGCCATAAACTTCGACCAATACCGGATGCCGTCGCGACGTGCCGTCGGCCGCCCCCCCCGACGATGGCCGAATCACGTACCCCGGCAGCTCGAGCCCATCCAGGGTCGGCACGGATACCCACTGCGGCACAAGCATTTCACCCGGTAGTCGCAGGATTTCTTCGTGCAACGCCCACCCACCACTCGCCTTGGCAAAGCCAGCCCCGGTGGCGTCACCAAGTCCCGGCGGATCCATCCCCCGCAGCGTCGTGCGTACCGGCTGAGTCAGCCCGGAGGACCGATCGACCATCCAGCGGTGGTTGGGGCTGATCGACACCGAATGCCAGGGCGAATCGCCGGTCAGTCGGGTCAATCGTGGTTCCGCCCCGCCCCCGGATGTAGGCGATTGATCGCCCCCGGCCCGGTCTTCTCGAGCGCCCCGCTCCTCAACCGACCCTTGCGGCCGAATCGAAACGCGATAGAGATGTTGGCCGACCGTGCCACGATCCGAATCACCGTACAACCAAGCTGTCTGGGTCGCCTGGTCGACCGCAACCGTTTCGCGGACGTCAAACCCGTCCGGTGTCAGCGGCGACCGCCGGCTGCCGTCGCCGCTGATCCGCCAAAGCCGACGACGTCCCGAAGGCAGGTCGCTGAGCCAGAGAAAATCACCGCCCGAAAGCCACCGCGGCGAACCGGTCACCTCCAGCCACTGCTCGCTCTGTTCTCGCAAAATCGGCGTCGGCTGGTGCCCCCCCGAGGCCTCTGGGGCGAATCGCCAAAGCGTCAATTCGCTCTGCAAGCGATTCATGTGCTGGAAAATCAAGTGCCCCGTCTCGGTCTGCCACGAGACCCGCACGATCAACGATTCGTCTGCTAAAGGTGGCGTGAAAACTGGCAACAGGGTGACGCGAGACTCCCCGGTATCCCCTAGGTTTGCGACCCACAATTCGGCATGCGTTAACGGGTCTCCCGCCTTGGGGTAGCGGTCGACCAGAACCCCGCCCCGAGGCCCGTCACTCGTGGCGATCGTGAACTGAGTGACGTGCGAGTTGTCGAGCCTCAGCAGCGCCAGACGCCGCGAATCAGGTGCCCACCAAAAGGCTTTGAAATTGCCCCGCCCATAGATCTCTTCCTGGTAAACCCAGTCGAGCCGCCCGTTGCTGCGGGTCGGCGATCCGTCGTCGGTAATCCTCAAAATTCGGCCGGATTCGATTTCTAACACGTGAAGGTCGTTGTCCTGAACGAACGCGATCCGCGAACCGTCGGGGCTGAGCGTCGGGTCCTGCCACGCGGCGGCCTGGCGGCTGACCCACCGCGGTGTCTCATCCAATCCGGCGATCGCCAATGAATTCTCGATGCGAACCAACGACGAATCGAGCGATCGGCTGCCGCTGGCGACCCAGCCCCCAACCACGGATTCCGCCTGCTTGCGCTCCACCCCACCGAGCGAAACGAGCTGCTTGACCAATTCCTCGAAACCATTCCAGGGCGTCTCGGCGGGGGCTCCATCGCGCTTCGCTTGAGCCGGGTCGATCGCCATCCACTTACCGCCTCGGCGGATCAACAATCGCACCGCACTGGAATCGGATTCGGCCCCAGCTTGCTCGCCAAGCTGACTCTGCAAGATCCAGCGGGTCGCCGGTGCGGCTTCGGCAACATAAGCGTGGCGCTGCTTCGGGTGGTAAATCGATTCCAGACTCAGCGGCGGAATCGGCTTCGCGGGCGCATTCGCAACTTCCCCGCCATCCTGGCCAAAAACGGGCGTCGGGGCCAAATTCGCGAGAAATCGGCCCGGCAAGAACAACGCCAGGACGATCAGGATCAGAATCGGTCGGGTCGACATGGCGTCCGAATCAAGAAAGAAAGGTTGGGAACCGTGAGCATTGGTCCCTCCAATTCTAATCCTGCCTGCCCCCGGCGCGTCGCCACACGCCCCGAAAGTGAAGGGATTCGCCCCCTCAACATACCGCCCGGCCTTCGAGACGGATGACAGCCACTCCCGGTGGACGAAAATGCTCGACTCAGGCTTAAGTCGCTTACCAGCAACGCCTTATGAAAATCGCGTGCTGCCAAACATCGCGATCCGCTCGCGTTGATGATCCCGAAATACACGACGCTTTTGTGCCCGCCTGGAATTCCTGCCCAACATCCACGCTCTGGCGAGCGTAGCTACCGTCGCCAGACGGTGGCCGTACCCAAC
>RECD01000218.1 GCA_007694185.1 Planctomycetaceae bacterium | reverse complement strand
TTAGCGCTTAAAAACTGCGGTTGAATGACAACCTTGCCCTCGTGGTCGATGTAACCCCATTTTCCTTCGACCGATATGGGAAAGAGCAACGGCTCTTTCGCGGCAAGCGAAATTGAAGTTGTCATTGCGATCACTGCAATAAAAAGTTTCTGGGATACGCCGTTGTATTTAGTCATTGATGAGTGCCAAATTTTGGGATCGAAAACTTGTCATTGACCCCGTTCGGATTTGGCGTCAATGATCATTGCCCCGCAGATTTTCCCGTTATAAGAATTTTTGGCTCACTTTTTTTGATTGTTTCGGGTTTTCTGCCCGTCGTCAAGCTTGGGGACTTGACTTTTTTTTGGGGAAATGATAACAGAAGATCGTGCCACCTATTGACCGCATCGTTAACCGGAGGGCAAGTCCAGACCGAACGGTACGTCGCCCAGGACGCCGAGGGGAACCTTGTCTGCCACGGGCCGTACAAGGAGTTCGATGCGAAAGGCACCGCGATTCGTCACGGCAACCACAACATGGGCAAACGCGAAGGGAGCTGGTTGCAGCAGGTTTGGGCGACCCAAGTGCAAGCCGTGACGGAGACGAGCAACGCCGGCTTCCGCGTCCCGTTCACCTCCGACGCGACCTTCGCTGTCGGCAACGGTATGGGATAGGACGAGTGCGTGAGTCGACGAGTTACTTTCTAAAGGCTGAGGATCGCGTTTGTCAGTGCAGGGAAATCCTTCAGAAAGTTTTCCTGGGTGGTGGTCGCGTCAACGGATGAATCTGCTGCGGACCGGGGCGTCCGTTTTCTGGGGGCTGGATCGCTGGTATCTTGAGGGTGATGCTTGGCTCGGATCGGACGCCGCGGCGAATCCTGGCGATTCGACCGGGTTGCGGCCGACCGGTTCGAGTTCTCGGTTTCGCTCGTTGGTTCCCGACAACAGGATGTTCACCCATGCTTTCGCTGACTTGCCGTGTTTTTGGATCGCTGTTGGTGCTGTTCGTTTGCCTTGCTTGGGATGCCTCGGCGGTGCGGGGGCAATTGGCAGAAACGGGCCCGATGATCCCCAGCGGGTTCACAAATGGCGGCGGTCTGTTGGCTCAAGCCGGCGAGCCGATCGGCGGTCAGTCCGCTGGGGATGGGAGTCTCGGCGAGCGACTCGATGGGACTCGTGCCGGTGAGTTTGTCGAATCGCTGCTACCGCGGGTCGAAGGCGGCACGCCGATCTCCGGGAAGGGAATGGCTTACGCCGTGACCGTTGCGGGATTCATCGTCGCCTTCATCGTCGCGTTGTTGGCGATCCGGATGCTCGCCAGCCTGTCGATCGTCGTCGCCTTTGTAGGCAGCCTGACCTTGCTCTGCCTGATGATCTACAACGACTCGGTTCAGACTTGGCGGCAATTGGCGGTCAGCACGGCAGTCCTGGCGATCGCCAACGCCGCCTACGCCGCGATCGCGATCCTGTTCGGCGGCAAACGTTCGAACTGACCCGCATTTTCGGTCGCGTCCTGCTCACCTACTGTGCCCGCCCGCGTCGCGATCGCGATCCTCGCTCTTTTCCGTTGCCATGTTTCGAATCAACTCCCTGATTTTCCTGGCGGTCGTCACATCGGCCGGTACATTGCCCGTCACGACGACTCGTGCCGCCGAGATTGATCGTGTCCTGTTCATCGCCGTTGATGACCTGCGGGACTGGACGATCGAATTCGGATCGGTGCGGCCGATCACCCCGAATCTCGATCGCTTGGTCGCGGACGGCGTTCACTTTCGCCGCGCTTATTGCCAGATCCCCTTGTGCAACCCCAGCCGCGCGTCGGTGTTGACGGGACTGCGTCCCGATCACACGGGCGTCTTCGATTTGCAACGGCACTTTCGTGACACGCTGCCGGACGCCAAGACGTTGCCACAGCGTTTTCGAGAAGCGGGATGGCACTCCGCGCGGGTCGGCAAGCTGTATCACTACAACGTCCCCGCCGGGATCGGAACCGATGGGCTGGACGATCCCCCGTCGTGGGACCGGGTCATCAATCCGGTCGGCCGCGACGTGCTGGAAGAGGACCGGATCATCAACCCGACACCCGAGCGGCCGATCAGCGCGGCGCTCAGTTGGCTGGCGGCGGACGGCGAGGATGACGAGCAGACGGATGGTCGGATCACGACCGAAGCGATTCGGCTGCTTCGTGAACATCGTGACGGCCCGCTGTTTTTGGGCGTCGGTTTCTTTCGCCCTCACACGCCGTTCGTCGCCCCACGAGCCTACTTTGACCTGTATCCGCTCGACCAGATCGCCCTCCCCGAAGCTCCGGCGGACGATCGCGACGACATCCCGGTCGCGGCGTTCGCGCACAACAACCCGATCCCCCACTACGGGCTCGACGAACGGACCTGCCGGGAAGCGATCCGAGCTTACCTGGCCTGCACGTCCTTCATCGACGCTCAAGTCGGTCGGCTGCTCGATTCCCTCGACGAACTCGGCCTTCGCGAACGGACCGTCGTGGTGCTCTGGAGCGATCACGGCTACCACCTCGGCGAACACCTCGGCGTCTGGCAGAAGCGGACGCTCTTCGAGGAATCGGCACGTTCCCCCTTGGTCATCCGTGCGCCGCAGATGGCCGGGAACGGGCGGCCGTGCGATCGCGTCGTCGAATTCGTTGACATCTGCCCGACGATCGTGCGGCTGAGCGGTCTGCCGCTGCCCACGGGGATCGACGGCCGCGACCTCCTGCCGCTGCTGGACAACCCGTCCCGAGAATGGGATTCGTCAGCGGTCACCCAAGTGATGCGTCCGCGTGATTCGCGTTTGGACGAACCGGTGATGGGGCGCAGCATCCGGACCGAGCGTTGGCGTTATACCCAGTGGAATGGGGGCGAGCGGGGTGAGGAGCTTTACGACCATGCCGCGGACCCGGACGAGTTCACCAATTTGGCTGAGGAGCCCAGTAACGCCGACGTGGTCCGTGACCTTCGCCGCCAGCTCGATCGAGCCGCCCAGCCCCGCCCGCCTGCCGAGTCGACTTACGACCCCAGTCGGCTGTAGGAGCGAATGCGGCAGCGGGCGGTCGTCGAGGTGAATCAGCACGCTTGCGAATGGCGGCAATTGCCCAGCACCACCGATGTGCAAGTCCGGCCGCCGCGATAGGCTTCTGGGTCAGCACCGATGCCCCTTGGAATCATTCAACTGCGCAAACGTTCGTTGTCGTTCAACGCGCGCGATGGATACGTCCAAAAGCTACTGTCCGCGGCACCGGATTGCCTGGCATTTTGCGGTGGGCTTTGGCGGTTGAATCGTCGGCTTCGTGCGTCACGAATTACCGGTGTGATCGGTAGCATTTCCGAAAGCCGCTCGAAATCGACCGTCGGTGGAACTCCGATCACGCGAACCTTTGCTCGCGAATTTATGCCGCCGCATTCGACAGCCAATCTGGGGGACTCTTGTGGCGGGTTCCGCTGCCAGAGACATCACCTCAAGGGTATCTCCTGCTTTCTAAAGACCGTCTATTCATTCCCACCGGACGGGCTAACCCGGTTTCGGTCGATCGGGCAAGCGGAGGAGACTTGCGGCGGTACGGTGGGGTCGGCGGCAGTTACGCGGTGATCGTGGACGACTTGTTGTACGCCGGCCGAGGTAACGACGGCAGGCTGGTTGGCAATCAGCAACGAACAGCAGACCAACTGATCGAATTGCAAGGCAAGCAAATGATCATCTCAAAGGAACGTGCTTTCCTACAAACCGAGACCGATCTCGCTGCGATTGATCGGCAGACGCAAATCGAGTTGGCGATCGAACGGTTGGAAATCACTCGTCAGCGTGACCGACTCCGCAAACAACTTTCAAACGATTCGCCATCCGTCGCGGATGCCGCTGCGATCAGCACGAAAGTTGCTGAACTGGGTGAACAGTTGGCCTCGCTAGAACAAGCCATCAAGCGATGCCAAAAGCGAGAAGCTGAGCCGCGGAGGCTCGCTTGGCCGGAATCCGTGGTTGAATCAGCGGAGGTTGGCGGCGGAGGCTCGCAATTGCTTGAGGGCGGCTTCGACTAACATTTCTCCTGCGCCGGGGTCTAAGGTCGAATTGCTGACTTCGTAGCTGCCTTGTGCGTAGGCGGCTCGGGTCGGGATGTAGATCGTTTCGACGCAGTTGCTCAATTCCACAATCAGCGTGTTCGCGAACGGCGAACCCTGCTTGATGGCTAACCCCAACTCGACGAAGACTTCGCCGGGGAGGAAGACGATCGCTAGGTCCGTGCCGACGGTGATCGTTTGGACTTCGGTCGGCAGGTGATCGCCGACCCCGGTCCAGGTGCGGCACAGGCCCCAGCCGACCGTTTGGGCGATGTCGTCGATCTGCGTTTCGGGTCGGAATTGGGTCATCATCATCGTCTTGTAGGCGAGTACCTGATCGAAGAAGTCGACCTTTTCGCCTTGTTCGATCAACTTTAGAAACTCACGGCTCCTGGCGACTTGGTCCGCCGTGATCGGTTGCAGCGGCAGCGGGACGACGGCCGAGCGAACTTGCAGGCGGTTGTCGGTGAGCGGATGGGCTTGCGGCAGGGCGGTCGTGAGCGTCTGACCGAGCGAATTGCCGATCTGGTCGACTCGGTTCCGTTCTCGACGGCTGGGGTCGGAGTGGTTGATGTCGCCGCAGCATCCGGTGCCGAAGACGGAGATCAGTTCCGGCCCAAATAGCTCTCGCAGGTTCTGTTCGACGAAATAGGGATAATCGCCGCTCCAGCGAAGCCCGCCGACGGTATCGAGATGCAGCGCGAAATTGCTGAGGACCGCTTGCGTTTTGCCGTCGTCGGCCGTGGCGATCGTCACGAAGCCGATCATCGGGTCGATCGGGCCGGCGGGGCGAACGACCTCGGGGTTCGCGAGGTTCTGCCAGGTTCGGACGCTGCCGTCCTGCATCACGAAGCGGCGGTTGAAGGAGACCGGCGTTTGTTGGATCGCTTCGCCGGCGGCCAGTTTTACCGGGGCGGCCGCGGCGTCGGCATCGCCGATCGCTTGGACGATACCGCCGATCAGCTTTTCGGCATAAGGGGCTTCGTCACCGCTGACCTTGCCGGAATCGATCGGCAGGCCGCCGAGGAATTGATAGAGGTGGCGGGTGTAATCGGGTGCGGTGTGGGAATGGGTGGCGGTGACGGCGATCGCGTCGGCCGGAATCCCAGTTCGCTCGGCTGCCGCTTTGCGTACCGCTTCGCAGAGGTCGCGTGAAATTCCGGTCAGGTCACAGACGACCATCGCGCCGCTGACGTCAGCTTGGCGAAAGACGATCGCTTTGGCTTTCAACGGGTCGGTCGTCCCTTCGGCCAACCGCTCGTGGTAGTAACCCGCCATCGGGAAACCGAGCGGCGGGGTGATGTCGACTTCGGCCACGCCGACTCGCAGCGACGCGGATGTGGTGGGTTGATCAGTCGGCGTTGTATCGGCGGCCGTTTCGTTTTCCTGGGCGATTCCCAGCGGGGCGACGCAGAAGCAAAACCAACACCAGGCGGCGGCGAGGAGCCAGCGGAGCGGAACGTTGCGGCGGGTCGAATCGATGTGATTAATCATGGTGATGACTTCCGGGTAGGTTGAATCGGCGGGGCGGGATGATGCGAAGGACCGTGGATCGACGGGGACGGAGGGCGTTCACCGGCAGGGTGGGGGCGGGACGCGAATCGGGCTATGCGAGCCGTGGCGGTGGCGGATCAAGGAAAGAGGATTGCCAATTCTTCGGCCCACGGTTCCCACAGGTAGGCGGCAGCTTCGAAGTCGACTTCCATCCAGCGGACGGGCGAATCGGGGAGGACGCGGGGGCGATGAGTCGCTTTGTTCGACAGTGGCAATTGGGCGCTGTCGCCCATCGCCAGCCGGTCTTCGATCTCGCTGCTGACCAAGAAGTTCGCCAGTTTGGCGGCGGCGATCGGGTGAGGGGCATCGGCCAGGATGGCGATCGTGTTGGGAATCCGCAGCGTGCCGGGCTGGTCGCTCGCTTGGTCGGGGAAGACGATCGCGACAGGGCGACCTCGGTCGACTTGGGCGATCGCTTCGTCGGTATCGGTCAGCCCCCAATCGAGCCTGCCGGTCCCGACGGCGACGGCAACAGCGCGGTTGTCGCCCAGCACCTCGGCGTTTTCGGCGACTGTGGTGAACCATTCTCGGGCGGGTTGTTTGCCGAGTATGTACCGCAGGACGGCGGCGTGGGTCGCGGTCGTGCCATGCAGCGGACGGGCGATCGCGCAGCGGCCCTGCCATTTCGGGTCAGCCAATTCCGCGACGGCCTTCGGGTGGGTGGTGGGGTCGGGCAGTAGGTCGCGATTCACCAGCAGCACGCGGCCGCGCGCCGCGAAGCCGGCCCACGTCCCGTCGCTGGAACGCATTTCTTGCGGGTAGCCCGATTCGAGTTTCCAGGAGTGTTTTTTCAGCATTCCGAGTTGCTGCAGGCGGATCGTGTGCAAGATTTCGGTGTTCCAAAACAGGTCGGCTACCGGTTGATCGCGCTCGGCGATCAGCCTGTCGACCAAACCGGCTGGCCTGGTCGATTCGGCATCGAACGTCGCGTCTGGTTGAATTTCGCCATCGGCGTGGCGATGGAAGGAGCTCAGGATGGGGGCCGAAAACTCCTGTTCGAGCGCCGAATAGACGACCACTTCGCTCTCTGGTTGGCCGGCACAACTCACCAAAGTCAACGGGACGAATGCCAAACTGAGCCAAACGGTTCTATCATGGGCGTATGAACGCATTTTCATTTGCATCGTCGGTGAGGAATCAGGCTGTCGTCATCGGGCGATTCGCAGGTCGGGGCGCTGCGAAGTGGCGGCTCGTGATCGTCACGGCGCTCGTGTTTAGCCTAACCGGTTCGGCGGCGCAAGCCGAGAACCCGGTTCAGACGATCGGCTCGGCGGCGGCGGGCCAGGGTGTGACGGCTGATTCGCCAGCCGCCCGCTGGGCGACACGGGAAGGGCGTCACATCAAGCTGATCACCGACCTGCCGGACACGGACCGGCTTGACGAATGGGTGACGGCATTCGACGCGGCGGTACCGCAGTGGGCGGAATACTTCGGTCGCGATTTGGATGACTTCCGCGATTGGCGGGTGTCCGCTTACGTGATGGTCAACAAGGAGGCGTTCGCCGCTCCGGGTTACGTGCCGCCGAACTTGCCTTCGTTTCGGTTCGGCTACCAAGCCGGCAACCGGATTTGGGTGATGAACCAGCCGACGGAGGAATACACCCGGCATTTGCTGCTGCACGAAGGGGTCCACGCCGCGGGATTTCACCTATTTGGCGGTTGTGGGCCGCCCTGGTTCATGGAAGGGATCGCCGAATACCTTTCGACGCACGCTTGGGACGCTCAAGCGCGGCCGCCGGTGCGAGTCGGCATCATCCCCACCGATCCGCTGGCGGTCGCCGGCTGGGGGCGGATCGAGTTGATCCAAGCGGCACGGGAGCAGCAACAAGTCCCGCGGATCGAATCGGTGATGAAGTACAGCGACATGGCGCATCGGGAAGTCGCCCCGTACGCCTGGAGCTGGCTTGCCGTGACGCTGATGGAGAGCTACCCGGAATACCGCGAGGTCTTGCGGGATGCGGCGCCGCGGGGACGTGACACGACGCCCGAGTTCAACCGGCGGATTTATCAGTCGTTGCGGGCCGAGTGGCCGGTCCTGGTCGCCCGCTGGTCGCTGTTGGTTCAGGACATCGAATACGGCTGGGACGCGGAGCGGCAAAGGGTGGAACTTCCGGCGCGGCCGCTGCCGCTGCGAGACGGTCCGCTGCGGTTGGAGTTGGCTGTCGATCGGGGTTGGCAAGCGGCGTCTGTCGGCATCGCGGCGGGGCAACGGGTGCGGGTCGAGGCGTCGGGTCGATACGTCGTCCGTCAGCCGCCGGCGGGGCCTGATGGGGAATTGCCGCGGGCGTGGGAAACGGAGGCGGACGGGGTGACGATCCGTTATCACCGTGGCGAGCCGCTCGGGAAGCTGATCGCATGCCTGGTGCCGTTGCGGGTCGACAACACGAAACCGAACCTGCCGGAATTGCAGATCGAGGTGATCGGCGCGGAAGGTGAGTTGACCGCGGCGACTGACAGTTGGCTGCTCTTTCGGGTCAACGAAGCGGCGGACCAATTGTTCGACAACCGCGGGAAGCTGACCATCCGGATCGACTCGGCAGACTGAGCGATCAGCGGTTTCGCAATGCCGTTAAGCATCGTGCGGAAAATAGGTGTCTGTTTTTCTCCGATCCGTTGGGTACGGCCACCGTCTGGCGACGGTAGCTACGCTCGCCAGAGCGTGGATGTGGCGACAGATATTTCCCGCGCGATGC
>RECD01000168.1 GCA_007694185.1 Planctomycetaceae bacterium | reverse complement strand
ACAAGCCCGCGGTTTACCTGAGCGGTCGTCTGGGGACGGCTTCGTGATGTTGGGCACACTCGCCTGACCTCTCCGGCCTTGTACCGCGTTTCTGTTCGTGACCTCGCAGCTTTGGCGTGGACGCATCCGGGTGGGGCTGAACAGACCCGGCGCTTACCCATACGTCCGCAGGCTTCCTTCCCACCCCCGGTCACCCGGACGCAGTTGCCTTCGCCTCGTACTTCCCTTTGCAGAGCGATCATTTGGTATACTGACCTCCGACTAAAAAAGGTTCCCAAACTCGTACAGGGGACTCGCACCCCACAACAATCACGCCCATGCCGGGCGTACACAATTCGATGCACGGGAGCGGCGAAGTCGGGCGGAGGTGAAATGGAAGATCAATCGTCGCCGCCCCGTGATCGTTCGTCGTGCTAGACTGTCGTGATGGACACCGTCTACATCGAGACTACGATCGTCGGTCACTTGACGGGGAGAGTGCATCCCAACCTCGTCATCGCAGACCGGCGGAACGTACCACCCAACTTCTGTTCCGTCGGACGGAACGGAAGATGGCCGTCAGCGTGCCAACGGCACAAACGGTGATAGCCCGGAGCATGACCGCCTGTCTTCTTAGCCCGGCGGGCGACACATACTTGCCAATGAAACCGGCCGCCTCGCCAACGCACGGCTGTCCCCCGCTTCACATCCCGCCAAGCCTCACCGCCCCTCTCACCTCCCTATGCCGAAGGCATCAAAGCTATAAGCCCCGGGTCGCGCAGCGCACCCGGGGATAGACGCAAAAAAAACGCCGTCGACCCCGCAGGGGTCGCAGATCAACAGCGCACTCGATCGGCTCACCCACCGCGCTGTGTACCTCACTTCTCGGTCCTCACGCTCCGCCGCGCCCCACGGCCATCAAATCCACGAAAATCACCTACAAAAAATCGCTACACGAACCTTCAAAACTTCGCGTCTTCGCGCCTTCGCGCGAACCGCTCCCAAGACGCTGCCCACCAAGCCCGAAAACCTTCGCAGCTACCCGCAGCCAGTACGCCCCAGCCCTCCAACGGCACCAACGGCGCGAGCGATTGCCGGCAACATCCGAACGTTGTCCCCAGTTCCTCGCAGCACCTGAGACCCCGCGTCGGCATCAGTAGCGCTAGCGCAACCGGCAGGCAGATCTCAGCCCGCAGGGCGACACAGACTTGCCGGTGGCGTAAGCCACCGGAACCAGGAAAATAAACTCACAGAGCCCGGAGGGCGACACATTCTTTCAGCGGTGCCGACAAAGCTTGGCATTTACACAACCTGAGCACCTCGACAGGCCTCATCTCGTACAAATCGAACGCGCAGAACGACACCGCCGTTGGCCGACTTACCAGATTGTACCGAAACAATCCTGTTGATATGCTTACACTGACGAACGCTGCATCGGATCGTCTCACGGTTACATGGACTCCGACTGTTAACCGCTAGGCTTGGCACGCATGCCCGGCGCTCCCTTGTTCAGCAACGAAGCCACCAGATCGGAGCGTTTCGTTTGGTCCGGTCCGATCAACAAGACGTGACAGAGCCATCGCATGCACGGGAGCGGCGGCGGTCGGGTCGGTTTTGAAGTCATGCACATGGCGCTGGCCCGCTGATGCGCCCCCGTTCGCTAAGTCTTAAAAATGGATTCAAACCCACATCTGCGCGCTCGAATCAAGCTAATGACGACGGAAAACGGCGGACGCCTTTATCCGATTTCCAGCGGGTACCGACCGCAATTCCGATACCTCGGACGCAACAACGACGTGTCAATCACGTTACACGACGCTGAATCTGTATCCCCCGGCAAATGCGTCACTGCCGACCTGACATTCTTTCGACCCGAGTTGCAGCGCAACCGATTGCAAATTGGTGCGGTATTCTCGCTCGCTGAAGGCGCACGCGACGTGGCGAATGGCGTCGTGCTTGAAATTCATGACCCTGAAATGCTGTCCGCCGACATCGTGCAAAGTGAATGAACCGTGTATATACGAGGCCGATTGCGGTCGGCGATTAAGCAATGAGCGGAAAAAAGTGCCCGGAACCTTTTGTGCGAAGCACCCGAAGGGCGAGTTCCTCGCAAAAGGTTCCGGACACTTTTTTACCGCACGACCCTAAGGGGTTGCCGGACTTTGCCGGCTGAGTAATCGGCATACTGACGCGAAGATTTCAGTTCTGAGTAGGCTTGGGTGTGCGCCTCAGCGCGATGCAATGAAGCGGGCAAGCTCTGGCGTCCTGGGTTATCACCGTTTGCGTTTTTTGGGGCAATGAAGTTTCGTTGCCGATCCCTCGTGGGGCCATGGCAGAATTCGTGGCTGGCACGATCCCGGTCGTTGCTGGAGCGCTCCCAAGCGATCAGAGTTTTGGTAAAAACAACGGTTGAACTCCCAAATCATCGGGAAAGCAACGCCAACGCCAACGCCAACGCCAACGCCAACGCCAACGCCAACGCCAACGACTTGGGGCAGGTGCGTACCGAGCGGTCCGGAAGCCCTGTCATGGAACGCATGGGGACGCCCGGAATGATCCCGGTAGCCACTTTCGAATCGTTACCGCAGTCCGAATCCTCGCTACTCACCGAGCCGATGCGATGACCGTCGACCCGCCACGATTGACGCCCCGCTTCCCGGGGGGGCGGACGCTCCGGCCTGGCTTGAGCCACTGGCGTTCAGAACCACGTGGCGCGAGCACCTGCGGTCGGATCGTGCCGGTCGTTGTGGCTCTGGTTACCATCACGGCGTTGACGGTCACCGGCCAGGCAGCCACGCCACCACCCACCGAACCGCAGGAGCCCAGTGCCGTGTCGCGATCCGAGTCGGAACACGCCCACACCAATCGGCTGATCGACGAGACCAGCCCGTACCTGTTGCAGCACGCTCACAACCCGGTGAACTGGTACCCGTGGGGCGAGGAGGCGTTCGAGAAGGCGAGGCGGGAGGACAAGCCGGTCTTCCTGTCGGTCGGCTATTCGACTTGCTATTGGTGTCACGTGATGGAGATCGAGTCGTTCGAGAGCGAGGAGGTGGCGGCGGTACTGAACGAACACTTCATCGCGATCAAGGTCGACCGCGAGGAGCGTCCCGACATCGACGAGCAGTACATGCTGATCACCCAACTGATCACCCGCCGCGGCGGCTGGCCGAATTCGGTCTGGTTGAAACCGGATGGCAAGCCGTGGATGGCGGGGACGTATTTCCCTAAGCAACAATTCATCGATTCGCTCAAAGCCTTGGCCGATGTCTGGAAGACGCGGCGTGAGGAGGTCGATCGCCAAGCCGACAACTTGGTTGCCATGGCGGCACGGGTCGGCGAACCCGAGGCGGCCGCTGTGGTGCCGGTGACCGCCGACCTGGTTCGTCAAGGCGTCGCCGGGTTGGTCGGTCGGTTCGACCCGGTCCACGGCGGTATGGTCGGTGCCCCCAAATTTCCTCCGCACGCGACGCTGGAATTGCTGATCCGGCATTTCCACGATACGCGTGACGAGAAGCTGATGTCACCGATCACGCGGACGCTCGATGCGATGTGGTTGGGCGGCATGCACGATCACATCGGTGGCGGCTTTCACCGTTACTCGACCGACGCCGAGTGGTTGCTGCCGCACTTCGAAAAGATGCTCTACGACAACGCGCAACTGGTGCAAGTTTACGCGAGCGGCTTCGAATTGACCGGCAACCCACGATATCGCGACGCGGTCGCTGACATCCACGGTTGGGTCGTCCGCGAGATGACCGCAGAGTCGGGAGGATTTTATTCGGCGCTCGATTCGGGCGAAGTCGGCAAGGAGGGCGAAGCGTACGTTTGGACCGCCGCATCGGTGGACGAGGCTTTGGATGCCGAGGACGCGCCGCTGTTCCGCGAGGTCTATCAATTCCGTCCGGAGGGAAACTTTCGCGAGGAGGCTACCGGTAAACTGACCGGAGCCAACATCCCCCACTTGCGCCGGCCGCTCGATGATGTCGCGGACGAGCGGGGCGTCGATCGCGAGGCGTTCGCGGCGCGGATGGCGGCGATCCGCCAGCGGCTGTTAGCCGCTCGGCAGAAGTGGCCGCAACCGCACAAAGACGACAAGGTGTTGGCCAGTTGGAACGGGCTGATGATCAGCTCCTTGGCTTACGCGGGACGGGTTTTGGAAGTCCCCGAGTACGTTCGCACCGCCGAGAGGGCGGCCGACTTCATCCTCGATTCGATGGTTCGCGACGGCAAATTGCTCCGCACCCACCGGGCCGGTCAAGCGAAAACGGCCGGCTACCTCGATGACCACGTCTACTTCATTCGCGGGCTGCTCGAACTGCACCTCGCGACCGATGATCCGCGGTGGTTGACCGCCGCCAGGTCGTTGGCCGATCGTTTGCTCAGCGACTTCGAAGACAAACAAGACGGCGGATTCTTCTTTACCTCGGTCGACCACGAGGAGCTGATGGTGCGGTCCAAGCATCTCACCGGCGGCGGCAACCTGCCTGATCCCAACGGGGTTGCGGCACGGGTGTTGATCGAACTCGCTGAGTTGACGGGACAGGCCGAATATCGTCAGGCGGCCGAGCGGGCGTTGCGGTCGCTCGCCGGGCTGATGTCGCAGCAACCTTTCGCGGCGGAGCATCTGTTGATCGCCACTTCGCGACTGCTCGAAACCGCGGATGACGAACGGCAAACGCTGCCTTCCGAGGCCGACGCGGATGGCCTGCGGTTGCGGGTCGACCCGGTCACGATCGTTGTCACCGCCGCACCGACCAAGCTGGCTCCCGGCGAGTCCGGCATGATCACGGTCCGGCTCGTCATCGACGAAGGTTGGCACCTCTACGCGGACAACGTCGATGCCGATTTCGTGCAACCCAGCGGGATCGTTGTCGGTGCCAGCGACCGGCTGGAGATCGGGAATGTCATCCGACCGGCCGCGGTGGTGAAAGCCGATTCGGTGCTGAAACGCGAGTTGCAAATCTATCGGGGGACGATCGAGTTCCGCGTCCCGGTGACGGCGACGCAGACCGCCACGGCGGGACCGATCGTGCTCAGCATGTCGCTCACGACACAGGCCTGCGACGACCGCCGCTGCCTGGAGGCCCAGCAGACGCGGATTCGTCTGCCGCTGGAGATCACGGGGTCCGAGTAGTGGCGTGGATCGCTTGCCGAGACAAGCGGCGTTCGACAACCGACGGGCCACTTCGTGTCGGTCTGCGGTCACGCGGTTCGCAGAAGACGGTCCGATCAAGATGCGTTCTGGCGACCTTGGCGACGTCGATCCGATTCGAGCAGCATCGTCTTGCGGAGGCGGATGCTTTGCGGCGTGATCTCAACTAACTCGTCATCCTCGATGTATTCCAGTGCCGCTTCGAGCGACATTTGGCGAGGCGGCTTGAGGATCACGTTTTCGTCGCTGCCGGACGCCCGCATGTTCGTCAGTTTCTTTTCGCGGCAGGGGTTCACGACCAGATCGTTATCGCGAGCGTTTTCGCCGACGATCATCCCTTCGTAAATCGTCTCGCCGGGGGCGACGAACAGTTCGGCGCGATCCTGGAGTGCGAACAGGGCGAACGGCATCGCCTTGCCGGCGACCATCGAAACCAGCACGCCGTTGCTGCGGTGCGGCACATCCCCTTCGACCGGCCGGTAGCTCTCGAATCGGTGATTGATGATCGCCGTGCCGCGGGTCGCGTTGAGCAGGCGGGTACGGAGGCCGATCAGCCCCCGGGCGGGGATCAGGAACCGCAGCAAGCTGTAATCGCCCCGCTGGTTCATCTCTTCTAGCTGGCCGCGACGGTTGCCGACCAATTCCATCACCGGGCCCATGTTGTCGGCCGGCACTTCGACCGCCAACGTTTCGAACGGCTCGTGCGTCTTGCCGTCGATCTGCTTGAAGACCACTCGCGGTTTGCTGACACTCAGCTCGTACCCTTCCCGCCGCATCGTTTCGATCAGCACGGCCAGGTGCAGGACGCCGCGGCCACGGACGGCGTAGGCTTCCGTCCCCACCACCGGCTCGACCCTCAGGGCGACGTTGCGTTCCAGTTCTTTTTCTAGCCGCGCCTTCAATTGGCGGGTCGTCACGTACTTCCCTTCGCGGCCTACTAGCGGCGACGAGTTGACGCTGAACACCATTTCGAGCGTCGGTTCATCGACCGCCAAGCGGACCATCGCCGCGCCCGACTCGATCGCCGAAATCGTGTCCCCGATTTCGACGTCTTCCAGCCCTTCGATGGCGACCAAGTCGCCCGCACTCACCTCGTCGGCGGCGATCCGGCTTAGTTTATCGAAGACGTACAACCCGGCGATCTTCGTGCGGCGAACACCCTCGTGGCCGTGCAAATCGATGATTTGGCCGGCGCGAAGCTTGCCGGTGTTGATCCGTCCGACGGCGATTCGGCCGACGTATTCGGACCAATCGAGTGTCGTGACCATCATCTGCAACGGCGCGTCCGGTTCCACTTCCGGCCCGGGCAAGCCGTCGACGAGCATGTCGAGCAGGGGGCACATGCTGTCGGTCAATACATCCGGGTTCCGCGTCGCGTAACCTTCCTTAGCCGAGGTGAAGACGAATTCGACATCGTCCAGCAAATGTTCGCCACCGAGTTCGGCGAGCAATTCGAGCGCTTCGTCTAGCGCCTCTTTCGGGCGGCCGTCCGGTCGGTCGACCTTGTTCACCACAACGATCGGCTTGGCGCCGGCCTGCAACGCCTTCTCCAGCACGAAGCGGGTTTGCGGCATCGGGCCTTCGGCGGCGTCGACCAGAACCAGCGCCCCGTCCGCCATGCTGACAACCCGCTCGACCTCGCCACCAAAATCGGCGTGGCCAGGGGTATCGATCAGATTGATCTTCACGCCGCGGTAGTGGATCGCGATGTTCTTGGCGAGGATCGTGATTCCTCGTTCGCGTTCCAAATCGTTGCTGTCGAGGATCCGTTCGCCTCGCAATTCGGTTTCTCGGTACTGGCCGCTCTGGCGCAGCAAGCAATCGACGAGAGTCGTCTTGCCATGGTCGACGTGAGCGATGATGACGACGTTGCGGATGTCTTGACGACGCAAGGGAAAGTTCACTTAAAAGATGCTTGGTCGGGCAGTGTCCACCCGTTTGGACCTGCCCCTCCGCCCCGAAGAAACGGGCGTTTTCACCCTCAAGATGATCGTCGCTCCGCCAACTGGTCAACGGCAACGAGACCCGAAGCCGCCTGCGGAGGCCCAACGGAAAATCGAATGCTGTTAGGGCACGTTACTGGCGTTGATCGCCCCGCTGTCTGGTGTGGTTTGAGAATGTCCTGAGACACCCAGCCTTTGCCGTTGTCAACTCGCGGTCGGCATGGCATCATAGGCTTTCATCTGATTCGGCGGTCCTGCATTGCCACCGCGCCTGCCCTGGCTCGGTGGCTACTTTCACCGCTGACTTTGTGAAAATTTTCACAAAGTCGCCCGCTTTGAATCTTTCGTACTGACGACTTTTTCAGCACCGACGGTCACCTATGACGGAAATCAAACGCGGGTTGGATATTCCCATCTCGGGCGAGCCCGAGCAGCGGATCGAGATCGGGCCGACGATGTCCCAGGTCGCATTGGTCGGCGACGATTACATCGGCATGAAGCCGACGATGCTGGTTGCCGAAGGCGACGTGGTGTCGCTCGGTCAACCGCTGATGGAAGACAAAAAGAACCCGGGCGTGCTGTTCACGGCACCGGCCGCCGGCAAGGTGGCGGCGGTCAATCGTGGCTCGCGACGGAAGTTCGAATCGCTGGTGATCGACGTCGAAGGGGACGCGGCGGTCGAATTCCCGGATGTCGGCAAGGTTTCGGTCGACGCGATGGACCGGGACACGGTCGTCGGCAACCTGGTGATCAGCGGGCTGTGGACTTCGTTGAGAACTCGACCTTTCGGCCAGGTGCCGGCGATCTCGAGTCAACCGCATTCGATCTTCGTGACAGCGATCGACACCAACCCGTTGGCCGCCGATCCCGCGATGGTGATCGCCGGACGCGATGAGGCTTTTTTGGTTGGTTTGAAGGCGATTTCGCGGCTGACCGAGGGCAAGGTTTTCCTTTGCAAAGGGCCCAAGGGTCAGATCCCGGGCGGTGGCGGGAACGTTCAGCCTGAGGTTTTTTCCGGGCCTCACCCGGCCGGTTTGGTCGGCACGCACATCCATTTCCTCGACCCGGTCGGGCCTGGCGGCAGGGTCGTTTGGTACTTGAATTATCAGGACGTGTTGGCGATCGGCAGCTTCTTTTTGACTGGCAAGCTCGACACCCGCCGGGTGGTGTCCCTAGCCGGCCCGACGGTGACCCGTCCGCGGTTGATCGAAACCCGCTTGGGCGCGTCGTTGGACGAATTGACCCGCGGCGAGTTGGTTGAGGGGGTCGAATCCCGCGTGATCAGCGGTTCGGTGCTCTGCGGCCGGACTTCGAAATCGCCCCGCAATTTTCTCGGTCGCTACCACCTTCAGGTTTCGGCGTTGCAAGAGGGGAACGAGCGTGAGTTCCTCGGTTGGCAGAAGCCTGGCTTCGACAAGTTTTCGGTCACCAAGGTCTTCGCCTCGGCGATGGCGGCGGGCAAGAGATTCCCGCTGACCACCAGCACCGGTGGTAGCGAGCGGGCGATGGTGCCGCTGGGGACTTATGAGAGAGTGATGCCGCTCGATCTGTTGCCGACTCAATTATTGCGGGCGTTGATCGTCCGCGACACCGAGGACTGCAAGCGACTCGGGGCGTTGGAATTGGAGGAAGAGGACGTCGCGTTGTGTACGTTCGTCTGCCCCGGTAAATACGAATACGGTTCGCTGTTGCGAGATAATTTGACCACGATTCTACGTGAAGGCTGATCCTCAAGATGCAAGCACTGCGTGATATTCTGGATCGCGTCCATCCCCTGTTTGTCAAGGGCGGGATCCTCGAAAAAGCCTATCCGATGTACGAGGCGCTCGACACGTTCTTGTACACCCCGGGTGAAACGACCAAACGGGTGACCCACGTCCGCGACGGCATCGACCTGAAGCGGATGATGAGCATGGTGGTGCTCTCCCTGATCCCGGTCACCCTGTTCGGGATGTGGAACGCCGGTTACCAGGCGAACAACGCCATCACCAAGATGGCCGCGGCCGGTCAGGACTACTCACTCGACTGGCACCACACGATCCATTCGGCCTTCGGGTTCGGTCACGACCCGACGAGCTTTTTGGATAACTTCGTTTATGGGGCGATCCACTTCCTGCCGATCTACATCGTCTGCATGTTTGTCGGCGGGCACATCGAGTTGGTATTCAGCGTCCTGCGGGGTCACGAGATCAACGAAGGCTTCTTGGTCACGGGGTTGCTATTCCCGCTGACGCTCCCCGCCAGCATCCCGTTGTGGCAGGTCGCGATCGGGATCGCGTTCGGGGTGATCGTGGCGAAGGAGGTGTTCGGCGGTACAGGCCGCAACTTCCTGAACGTCGCCCTGACCGCTCGGGCGTTCCTCTACTTCGCGTACGCCGAGCAGATCTCGGGCAACCAAGTTTGGACCGCGGTCGACGGCTTCAGCGGGGCGACGGCGCTCGGCCAAATGGCGGTCGCCGAAGGGGGCGCGGTGGCGTCGTTATCGTCGATCCAGTATCCCTGGGGCGACGGGTCGATGAGCCTGCTGAGTGCCTTCGTGGGGACGATCCAGGGATCGATCGGCGAAACCAGTGCCCTGTTATGCATCGTCGGGGCCGCGATCCTGATCGCCACCGGGATCGGGTCTTGGAAGATCATGGCCGGTGTGGTCGGCGGGACGGTCGTGACGACGCTGTTGATGAACGCGTTCGACTTTGGCACCAACCCGATGATGGCGGTGCCGTTCTACTGGCACCTCTGCATCGGCGGGCTGGCTTTCGGGTTGGTCTTCATGGCGACCGACCCGGTCAGCGCCTCGATGACCGAAACCGGTAAGTGGATTTATGGCGGATTGATCGGGTTCATGACGATCCTGATCCGCGTCGTCAATCCGGCGTTCCCCGAAGGCATTATGTTGGCGATCCTGTTCGGCAACGTTTTCGCACCTTTGATCGATTACTTTGTCATCGAAGCCAACATCAAACGGAGGGCCGCTCGCTATGCCGCCACGTGATTCCCTTGCGAACACCTTTTTGGTTTCGTTCGTCCTCTGCGTCGTCTGCTCGCTCGCGGTGAGTGCCGCGGCGGTGGCGTTGCGGGACCGACAGGAAATGAACGAAGTTCTCGATCGCCAACGCAACATCCTCGACGCTTCCGGTTTGGCTTTGGGCGAATTCGGTTTGCCGGCCAACCGCTTGTCGGTGGACCAGGTCGGCGAGTTATACAGCCGGGTTCAAGAGCGGCTGGTCAACCTGGAGACGGGTGATTACGACACCGACTTGAATCCCGCAGACTACAACCCGGCTGACGCCGCCAAGAACAGAGACTTGAGCGTCGACGTCAGCGACTCGGAATTCAATTTCGGCTCACGGCGACGTGAAAAGGTGGCGCGAGTCTTTTTGGTCAAGAATCCGAAGACGGACGAGATCTCGCAAGTCGTCTTGCCGGTCCGAGGACAAGGTTTGTGGTCGACCTTGTACGGCTACTTGGCGTTGCGTCGAGACCTCGAAACGGTTCAGGGCTTGACCTTTTACGAGCACGGCGAGACGCCCGGTTTGGGTGGTGAGGTCGACAACCCGAGATGGAAATCCCAGTGGGTTGGCTTGCAGGCGTTCGATGAAGA
Organism: Planctomycetaceae bacterium; assembly: GCA_007694185.1. Taxonomy (GTDB): domain Bacteria; phylum Planctomycetota; class Planctomycetia; order Pirellulales; family Pirellulaceae; genus UBA6163. The sequence continues at coordinate 22,032 of RECD01000168.1, read as the reverse complement.
AGGCAATCCCGCCTTGGCGGTCGCGCGGGGTTCTGCCCCGAGTGGCAGCCAGCACATGGTGGACGGGCTTTCCGGGGCGACGATCACCGGCAACGGTGTCACGTCGCTGGTCCAGTTTTGGACCGGGCCAGAGGGCTATCAGAAATACCTAGAGAAGTTGGCCGTGGAACTTTCTTCCGCAGAAGGGGATGGGAATGGCAACCAGTAAAGTCGGCAAGGTGTTGTTCGGTCCGATTATCGACAACAACCCGATCGCGTTGCAGATCTTGGGGATTTGCAGCGCCCTAGCGGTGACGACCAGCATGACGGTTTCGCTCGTCATGTCACTGGCGGTGATCGCGGTGCTCGCCTGCAGCAACGTCGCCGTTTCGGCGATCCGGCACTACATCCCCGGCAGCATCCGGATCATCGTGCAGATGGTCGTGATCGCGTCGCTGGTGATCGTCGTCGATCAGGTGCTGAAGGCCTTCCTGTACGACATCAGCAAGCAGTTGTCGGTGTTCGTCGGTCTGATCATCACCAACTGCATCGTGATGGGACGGGCCGAGGGCTTCGCGATGAAGAACGGCGTCTTCATGAGTTTCCTAGACGGGCTGGGTAACGGACTCGGGTACGCCGCCGTGCTGATGTTCGTCGCGTTCTTCCGCGAACTGTTCGGTACCGGAAGCCTGTTCGGCGTCACCATCATGGAGATGACCCGCGACGGCGGGTGGTACAACCCGAACAACATGATGCTGTTGCCGCCCAGCGCGTTTTTCCTGATCGGATTTCTGATCTGGGCGTTGCGGGCCTACAAACCTGAACAAATCGAGGAGGCGTGAGCCGATGTTCCAATACGGACTTGAACACTACGCCGGCATTTTTGTGAGGTCGGTTTTCATCGAAAACCTGGCTTTGGCGTACTTCCTCGGGATGTGTACTTTCCTGGCGATCAGCAAGAACGTCAAAACCGCCTTGCAGCTCGGCGTCGCGGTCGTCGTGATCCTGACGATCACCGTGCCGGCGAACAACCTGATCTACACCCTGTTACTGAAGAAGGGTGCGCTCGGTTGGATGGGCAGCGGCTTCGCGGAGGTCGACCTGGAGTTCCTGAGTTTCATCAGCTACATCGGCGTGATCGCGGCGATGGTGCAGATTCTCGAAATGACGCTCGACCGGTTTTTCCCGCCGCTGTACAACGCGCTGGGGATTTTCCTGCCGTTGATCACGGTGAACTGTGCGATCCTCGGGGCGGCGTTGTTCATGACCCAGCGTGAGTACGATTTGGTCGAGTCGACGGTGTTCGGCTTCGGATGTGGCGTCGGTTGGGCTCTGGCGATCGCCGCGTTGGCGGGTATCCGTGAAAAGATGAAATACAGCGACGTGCCACCTCCCTTGCGGGGGCTAGGCATTACCTTCATCACCGTCGGGCTGATGGCGTTGGCCTTCATGTCGTTCGGTGGCATTCAGCTCTGATTCATGCCTGTTTCTGTTCGCCTGCGGCATCGACTCGCTCGTTCCGTTCGCGGTGTCCCCGGGGCGCGATCGGTGAGCGGCTCAATTTTCGTGTCGCTTCTGTTCTCCCCTTCAGTACCTTTGACCTGATCCTAGCCAGCGGACATTGAACCATGACGATCGTATTGGGCGTGTCGATGTTCACCGTCGTGGTGATCACGCTTGTCTGCTTCATCCTGATCGCTAAGAGCCAACTGGTGGCCAGCGGCCCGGTGAAGATTTTGATCAATGACCAGAAGTCGATCGAAGTCCCGGCCGGCGGCAAACTCTTGTCGGCGTTGGCCGATGCCGGCATTTTTGTCTCCAGCGCCTGTGGCGGCGGCGGCACCTGTGCCCAGTGCAAGGTCAAGGTGCTCGAGGGCGGCGGTGACATTTTGGCCACCGAAAAGGGGCACATCAACAACCGCGAAGCGGCCGAAGGCGAGCGGTTGAGCTGCCAGGTGGCTGTCAAGCAGGATATGAAGATCGAGGTCCCCGCCGAGGCTTTCGATACGAAGAAGTGGAATTGCACGGTTCGCAGCAACGACAACGTCGCGACCTTCATCAAGGAATTGGTGCTGGAACTGCCGGAGGGCGAGGAAGTCGATTTCCGCGCCGGTGGCTACATCCAAATCGAATGCCCGCCGCACACGGTGGCGTACAAAGATTTCGATATCAACCCGAAGTACCACGAGGATTGGGATAAGTTCAACGTTTGGCGGTACGTGTCGAAGGTTGACGAGACCGTCGTGCGAGCCTACTCGATGGCGAATTACCCGGGCGAGAAGGGCATCATCATGCTCAACGTCCGTGTCGCCTCGCCGCCGCCGCGGGCTCCCGAAGGGACGCCGCCGGGGAAGATGAGCAGTTACATCTTCAACCTCAAGCCGGGCGATAAGGCGACGATCAGCGGTCCGTATGGCGAATTCTTTATCAAGGACAGCAAAGCCGAAATGGTCTACATCGGTGGCGGGGCCGGGATGGCGCCGCTCCGCAGCCACATCTTCGAACTGTTCAAGCGTGGCAAGACCGATCGCAAGGTCAGCTATTGGTACGGCGGCCGCAGCATGCGGGAACTGTTCTATGTCGATCACTTCCGGCAGATCGAACAGGACTTCCCGAACTTCAAATTCAACATCGCCCTCAGCGAACCGGCCCCCGAGGACAATTGGGAAGGTTACGTCGGGTTCATCCACCAAGTGTTGCTGGAGAACTACCTGAAGAACCATCCGGCGCCCGAGGATATCGAGTATTACATCTGTGGACCGCCGATGATGAATGCCGCGGTCTTCAAGATGCTCGATGAGTTGGGTGTCGAACCGGAAAACATCGCGTACGATGATTTCGGAGGCTGATCGCGGCCGGCGGCAATTGCCCGCGGATCGCAAAGCGAACAGCTTTCGGCTCGTTCGCTGCACTCGAGGCGGAGACCAATCGGATGGGGGAAACACGGTCCGATGGCTCGTTTAGCCACGAGCGTCCCAGCCGAGATGTAGCGATCCAAGATCAGCCCACGCCGGATTTGGACGGCTCGGGGTTACCGAACTCCGAGCTCGCTTCGCAAGGCAACTCCGTCCTGATCGATCCTGGCGGCGTCGTCGTCGTGCTGGGGGCGACCGGATACATCGGCGGGCGGTTGGTACCACGCCTGTTGGATGCAGGCTACCGCGTCCGCTGCCTGGTTCGCAGCCCCGACAAGCTCGCCGGCGCTCCCTGGCGCGAGCACACCCGGCTGGAAATCGTGCCGGGTGACCTGGAAGATGTCGAAGCCGTTCGTCAGGTTTGCGAAGGCGCACAGGTCGTCTACTACCTCGTCCACTCGATGATCGCCGCCGGTGCGGACTATGCCGAACAGGACCGCCGACTGGCAGCGAACCTCGGTCGAGTCGCTCAGCTGGCCGGTGTGAGGCGGATGATCTACCTTGGCGGGTTGGGCGACATGGGGGCGGACCTCAGCCTGCACCTGCGAAGCCGTCGCGAAGTCGAATCGATTCTCAGCGGCAGCGGCGTACCGGTCACCGCCTTTCGGGCTGCCATGATCATCGGTTCCGGGTCGGCGTCGTTCGAGATCCTGCGGTATCTTGTCGACCGGTTGCCGATCATGATCACCCCGCGTTGGGTCAAGACACAAACGCAACCGATCGCCGTACGGGACGTGCTGCGGTACCTCGTCGAATGCTTGTCAAAGCCGGAGACGGCGGGTCAGACGCTCGACATCGGCGGTAGGGACGTGGTGAATTACCTTCAGATGATGCGTCTGATGGCGGCCAAGATCCGGCTTCCACGGCGTTGGATCATCCCCGTCCCGGTGTTGACTCCCCGGCTCAGTTCGTTGTGGATCGGGTTGGTCACGCCGGTCAACAGCCGCATCGCCCGTCCGTTGGCCGAGGGGCTCCGCAACCCCACGGTCTGCCGTGACGATCGGGTTCGGATGCTGATGCCCGGTCCGGTGATGGGGGTGGAGGAAGCGATCGAAGCGGCGCTTGGCAAGCAGTTGTCGGGGCAGATCGAGACCCGTTGGTCGACGGCGGGTAAGATCCCCAGCGACCCGGAGTGGGCCGGCGGGACGGTCTACCAAGACCGGCGGGAGATCGAGATCGACGCGTCACCGCAAGAGGTCTTTCGGGTCGTCCGCCGGATCGGTGGAGACCACGGCTATTGGGGTTCCGACTTCCTTTGGTCGCTCCGCGGTTGGCTCGACAAGCTGATCGGCGGGCCGGGCCTGCGCCGCGGTCGCCGGCACCCCGACGATTTGGTGTTCGGAGAAGCCGTCGATTTTTGGCGGGTCACGGGGTATCAGCCCGATCGTTTGCTCAGCCTCCGGGCGGAGATGAAATTGCCAGGCGAGGCGGAGTTGAAGTTCGAAGTCGAATCGTCAGGAGTGGGCAAGACAAAGCTGACCCAGACCGCCCGTTTCCGGCCATTGGGGCTACTCGGCATCTGCTACTGGTACGCCGTCGTACCGCTGCACTACTTCGTCTTCCAATCGATGCTATCCGGTATCCGCCAGGAAGCCGAACAACCGGCCGACTGAGCGGTGAGCGTGAAAACCACCCCAATCCCATCGCCCGCCACTTCTAAACCTCGACAAGGGACGGCGAACGGGATAACCACAGAGACACGGAGGCACGGAGGCACGGAGAAGGTGGGGGGAGCGGCATTGGGTGGTTGGTAAGCGGTGAGATGACGGTAGGATCGCTGTGTCCCTGCGGTTAACATTGAACTGATCACGGAATCGATAACGATGGCGACTGCTACCGGACCTGCGTCTCAGTTCCTGTCGGCCAACCAGAGGCGCCTGGCCGAATGCAATCCTGCTGGACCACAGGAATCAGCCCGACTCGGCCGAGGAATTTCAACGGATTACCGTCCCGGCGTGCCGAAAGGCGACGACGAAAATTTTTTTTGGAAACAGCAGACATGATCACGAGATCGAACGAAGAGATTCGAGAGGTTCTTTCGCAGGTGACTAATTGGTCCGTTAATGACCGCATCGCATTGGCGAGGCAAATACTGGAGTCTGTCGAGAAATCACCGACGCCGTCAAAACGTGGCTACTCGGCCGACAATGTGATCGCAATGCTGAAGATGCCGCAACCGCCACCGAATGACGAGGAATGCCGGCGCATGCTCGATGCCGAGCGAGTTCGGAAGTACGGATCATGAAGGTTCTGCTCGACTTGAATGTTGTACTCGATATAACCACAGAGACACGGAGGCACGAAGAAGGCTGGGGGTGGAAAAGACGGGGGAGGGGCATTGGGTGGTTGGTGAGCCGTGGGATGACAGTAGGATGTCTATGTCCCTGTGATTGATTTTGAATGGGGGTGGGCCGTTGATGGACTCGGAATTGACGGGCAGGGTGATTGGTGCGGCGATCGAGGTTCACAAAGTGTTGGGGCCTGGTTTGTTGGAGTCGATTTATCAGCGCAGTCTGGCAGTCGAGTTTCAACTTCGTGGCATTGCCGCGGCTGCCCAATCGCGTGTCCCGTTGCAGTACAAAGGGCATGTCCTGGGTGACGACCTGATCATCGACTTCTACTTTCCAGGCCAATTGGTCGTCGAGCTCAAGGCCGTCGAATCGCTCACCCCCGTCCACGTCGCCCAAACACTCTCCTACATGAAACTGAGCCATGTTCCTCTCGGCCTCCTGATCAATTTCAACGTCCCCGTGGTCAAAGATGGAATCAAACGGCTCGCCCTCTAACCACCTCCCCACTCTGTGCCTCGGTGTCTCTGTGGTTAATCGCCGCAAGGCTGAGGTATACTTTTCGCCGGTTGAGCTGACGTGCGATGTTCCCTGGCGCTGTTCGTTCACGGGGTTTCGTTCACACGTTTTCATTGGCGATGGCGAGGTTGTTCTATGACCGGTTGGCAGGTTGGGCGGCTGTTCCTTTGGCTTGGGATTCTGCTCGGCACCGTCACGGTCGCGTCTGCTGAATCGATCCATTATGTCGCGACGGACGGGCATCCTCAGAATCGAGGCACCGCCGATTCTCCTTGGGATATCGCGTCGGCGTGGTCAGGCCAACAGACCGTCGCGCCCGGCGCGACGGTGCTGATGAAGGGGGGGACCTATCGTCATCCCGATCGGTCTTGGGCGAGCCCTGGATACGCGATCGCGTTGCAAGGGACCGAGGAATTTCCGATTCGGATCCGCCCGGTCGATGGCCAACGGGTCACCATCGATGGGCGGGTGGAGGTCAAGCCGGACAGCCGGTATTTGGAACTGTGGGACTTGGAGATCACGGTCTCCGAAACGGCGACCTGGGATCGCCAGGTTACCGCCGGGGGCTTGGAGCTTGTCGGCGACCATCAGATGCCCCAGGGTGGCCTGAATATTCTCGGCGGCGGCGGCAGCAAGTTCATCAACTTGGTGATTCATGACATGTACAGCGGCGTCGGCTTCTGGCGACCTTCGCTGAACGCCGAGCTGCACGGTTGCCTGATTTTTGGGATCGGCGGGATCGGACCGGATCGTTACCACGGCCCCGGCATCTACACGCAAAACGAAGAGGGTACCAAACGGCTGACCGACAACATCCTATTTGACATCCACTCGACAACGATCCAAGCGTATGGCAGCCAAAACGCTTCGGTGAGCGGTTTTGCGATCGAGGGCAATATCGCTTTTGCTCCCATCAAGGCGGGGAATCGTCAGAAGGTCTTGGTCGGCGGTGGTCGTCCCAGTCGCAGGATTTTGGTCGCAGAAAATCTGTTGTACGAAGTTCCGCTCCAACTCGGCTACACCGCGCCTTATAACGAGAATGCGGTCGTCAGGGACAATCTGATCGTCCACGCCGGCTTGAGCATTCAGCGTTTTCAGAGCGTCGAGGAATCCGGGAACCTGGTGATCGGGGCGGCGGAAATCCCGACCGACCGAGCGGCCGACATCAAGCTGCGGCCGAACCGGTACGACCCGCGACGAGCTCACTTGGCGGTGTTCAACTGGCGCCGCGACGCACGCGTTGCGGTCGACCTGTCGTCATTCCTGAGGGTGGGGGAAGGGTACCGAATTCTGAACGTCCTGGATTATGACGGTCAGCCTGTGAGCGCCGGCAGCTACGACGGTCGGCCGATCGAAGTGGCGGTGCCGGTCGAGGAGCGGACGGGCAGGGGGCAATTCTGTGCCTATGTCGTCAGCCGTGAATCCGCTCGCTAGACCCGAGGTCGCAACGACGCGTGTGCGATCACGTGTCTGCGATTCCAGGGTCGCGATCCCGTCGTCGATTCGGCTGTGACGCCCTGCTTCGGCCGGCGGCTCATTCCGCCGCGGTCCGCACCGTTTGATGCCAGGGGCTCCAGGCGGATGTCCGGCCGTTGCCGGCGGTTTGGCGGATGCGGAAGTGATAGAGTCGGTCGGGATCGAGCGAATTTCGTGCCGCTTGCCCGTCGACGAATTGGCCGCTTTCGGCATCGACCCGCACCCGGTCGCCGCTGGTGATGGGGGACGAACGCCACACCAACCGCTGCGGTTCGGCAAAGGTCGCGACTTCGACTTGCCAAGACGTCGCGCCGTCGGCTTCGGCCGGTGGGGTCCTGATCAATTCGGGATTGCGGGGGCAAACGACCGGGCCGATCGGTTCGGTTGAAATCACGAAATTGTCGATCCAGCGAGATTGGGTGACCGGCGAGCCGTCGTTCCAATACGATTCGAGGAAGACCGCGTTGATGCCGTGGCCGTCGTAATCCCCTCGCCAATCGAGGTTCTGACGTTCGGCTTCCAGGCGACCGTCGATCCAGAGTTGATTCAGACCGTCGAGTTCGCCGGGCGTGTTCAGCTTCGCACGGGCTTCGACGCACACCCAGCGGCCTGATTCCTGAGTGCTGTGCAGGGGGAAGTTCGACGCCGGGCGGTTGCCCAACCAGCGAAGGTTGGCGAAATCGTTGTAGCGGGTCGTCACGATCCGTCCGTCCCGCACGCCGCTGGCCGGGTCCAACGTCAACGCTTCGCCGCTGCTCCAAACGTGCGCGATCATCGCTTGGGCCCAATTGGGCGAAACCATGCTGGTGGCCCGAGACAGCTTCGCTGGCCCGCCGCCCGTCCATCCTGCCTGGTGCTTGATGTAGATCCGCCAATAGACATCGGTGAACGTTTCCCCCCGCCGGACGACTTTGCCGGTAGGACTGTCGCCGAAGAAGACTTTACGGTTGCCAACCCCGCGACCTTCCTGGGGGTAATGTGACAGCATCGACCGGCCGGAGCCACCGAACGCTTCGGCATCGACGTTCGGTCCGTCGGATTCGGTATAGGCGAGCGGCTCGTCATCAAAATCATCGAACCAGATCACGGCGGGGCTGACGGCTTGCGGTTGGGGTACGGAGATCACGACGCTGTCGATCCGCGGCGCGGCCGGGCTTGCCGGCGCGTCGGCCGCGAGCGGCGACACGATCACGACGAGCGAGGCGAAGCTGAGCAGCGACGCGATGGCAATCCGGAAGGTCGAGCGTTTCACGGCGGGTTCTCCGACAATTTTTTGCAGGCCGGGGTTGGCCACACGAGGAACGGCAGCGTTCCCACTTCACCCTCTAGCATGATCGATTCGGGCGTCCCAATCGAGAGGCATGATCGGCCTTCTGCGGCGGAGCAACTCCCCTGAGGGAGCCGGTAGCGGATACAATGCTGGTATTGGCCCGCGTTTGTCCCATTCCCGCCTTCTGTCGCTCCTTCCCCTGCCCCCTTCGGTCGCATTGATGAACCTTCGGCCCACTTCAAACAGCGATTCGCCGTCGCCCGCGTCAGTCTATCCGCCCGCAACTCGTCGTGCTTTTTTGGCCAGGGCCTCGCAAGGGTTGGGGGCCGTCGCGCTGCACTCGCTCGCTACCTCGGGTTCGGTTTCAACCGCGGCCGCGCCAACCCCAGCGGTGTCCTCTCGGGGTGTCCTGGGCGAACCGCCGCTGCCGCAGCGGGCCAAGCGGGTGATCTGGTTGACGATGGCGGGAGGCCCTTCGCAACTGGAAACGTTTGACCCCAAGCCGAAGCTGGGCGAGCTGCATGGGGAGCCGATGCCGGAAAGTTTGACTCAGGGACAACAGGTTGCCCAGTTGCAAGGTCAGAAGCTGATTTGCTTTGGGCCGCAGCATCCGTTCGAAAAGTTCGGCAAGTCCGGGATCGAAATCTGTTCGCTGTTCCCGCAGATCGGGTCGGTGATCGACGACATCTGTCTGATCCGGTCGATGACGACCGACGCGATCAACCATGACCCGGCTCACATGTTCATGAACACGGGTTCCCAGATCGCCGGTCGTCCCAGCATGGGATCGTGGGTCACTTACGGGTTGGGATCGGAAGCGGAGGAGTTACCCGGTTTCGTCGTGATGACGTCGCTCGGCCGGGGCGGGCAGAACCAACCGATCGCGGCGCGGCAATGGAGCAGCGGTTTTCTGCCGAGTCGGCATCAGGGGGTACAATTGCGTTCCAGCGGCGATCCGGTGCTCTATCTGAGCAGCCCGCCCGGCGTATCACAGGCCCAGCAGGGCGTCGACGTGGCGACGATCAATCGGTTGAATCGGGAACTGGAAAGCGTTGTCGGCGATCCCGAAATCGCGACGCGGATCGCCCAGTACGAGTTGGCGTTTCGGATGCAGTCGAGCATCCCCGAGCTGATGGACTTGCAGGTCGAAACGGCCGAGACGCTGGAATTGTACGGTTGCCAACCGGGCGACGGTTCCTTTGCCGCGAACTGCCTATTGGCCCGTCGGTTGGCCGAACGGGGTGTCCGTTTCATTCAACTTTATCACAAGGATTGGGACCATCACGGCGGCGTGAAGGACGGCGTGGCGTTGAAGGCGGAAGAGATCGATCGGGCTTGCATGGCCTTGATCCGCGACCTGAAGCGACGCGGGATGTTCGACGACACCCTGATCGTGTGGGCGGGCGAGTTCGGCCGCACGCCGATGTCCCAAGGTTCCAACGGCCGCGACCACCACAACAAGGCGATGTCCGTTTGGCTGGCGGGCGGCGGCATCCGCGGCGGGCTGGTTCATGGGGCTTCGGACGAACTCGGGTACAACGCGGTCGAAGATGTCTGTTCCGTCCATGACCTGCACGCCACGATGCTGCACCAACTCGGCATTCGTCACGACGCGTTCAGCGTCAAGTTCCAAGGGCTCGACGCCCGTTTGACCGGCGTCGAAGGGGCGTCGGTGATCCGCGAGATTTTGGCGTGAGCTTCAGAGCAGCGGTGACAGCAGCCGGACGCAGCTTTCGGCGAACCGACTGGCGAAGTGAGGCGGCTTGAGCCGGTCCTCGGTCAGCAACCGGCTATGGGCGGCGTATTCCTGTTGCAGCTTGATCAGTTCGCGGGTGAACTTGTCGTCATAGATCACCATCATCAACTCGAAGTTCAGCTCGAGGCTGCGTGGGTCGAGATTCAGCGACCCGAAGATGCTCGTGTCATGGTCGATCGTGATCGATTTCGTGTGCAGCATCCCGCTGGTGTATTCCGCGACGACCACGCCCTCTTGGGCCAATTCCCGGAGGAACGGGCGGCTGGCCAAGCGGACCAGCAACGAGTCGACCTTGTCGGGGACGATCAGGGTCACGTGAACGCCCCGCCGGGCTGCGGAGATCAACGCCCGCTGCAGCGATTCGTCGGGAACGAAGTAGGGCGTGGTGATCATCAGATCGTGATCGGCCATGTAGATCGCGTTCAGCAGGATTTGGCCGATCGCCTCAGCCTGAGTGCCCGGCCCTGACGGGACGACCTGGACGGGCACGTTGCCCTTCACCTGCGGGACCGGCCGGACCGATTCCCACTGGTTGGCGATCGCGAAATCGCTCTGCTCGAAGTGCCAATCCTCGAAAAAGATCATCGACAGGGAATCGACCGCCGGGCCGACCATCCGCACCATCGCGTCGACCCATTGACCGAAACCGGCGCCGTTGCGAAAGATCTTTGGGTCGGCCATGTTTTGGCTGCCGACGTAGCCGACGCGATCGTCGATGATCAGTGTCTTGCGGTGCATCCGCAGGTCAAAGCGATACAGCAGGGCGCGAAACGGCGATACCGGCAGGGCGGCACGAACCTCCGCCCCGGCCTCCCGCAGCCGCCGACAGGAATCGCTCTTGAGGAACCCGCGGCTGCCGACGGCATCGACGAGAATCCGGACTTGCAGTCCGCGAGCCGCGGCTCGTTGGAGGCTGTCGGAGAACTCGTCCGCCATCCCGCCGACTTCCCAAATGTAGAACTCCATGTTGCACGACTTCTGGGCCGCTTCGACGTCCGCGATCATCGCCTGGAACACCGCCTCCGTCGGCTCGATCAACTGCAGCCGGTTGCCGCCGATCGGCTGGTCACCCAACGTCGCGGTGATGATCCGCGACAACTGCGCCGGGTCGCTCAACCGCTCGGGCCAATGCCGATGAATCCAAGGTTCTTGGCGTTTCTTCCATGACGCGTAGTGCCCCTCCAACTGGCGAGCCCAACGGGCCCGGATGACACCCAGCCAATTTTGTCCGAGCACCAAATAGATCGCCGGGCCGATGAACGGGAACAGCAAGACGATCATCAGCCACGACAGCGACATCCCGATCGGGCGCCGCCGCATGACGACATGAGTCGCGAAGCTGATCCGAAGGACCCAGTCCAACGCGAGGACCCAGACTGCCGATTGCCACATCGTCTCAGCGATCCTCAAGGGGTAAACTGCCGACTCGCCGAAAACCCGTTTTCATCGGTTGAGATATGGCCTTTCGATTGCTGACTTACAACATTCACAAAGGGATCGGCGGCGTCGATCGCCGCTACGACCTCGGCCGCGTGACCGAAACCATCGGTCACTACGAGCCCGATTTCGTCTTCCTGCAGGAGGTCGATGACGGGGTACCGAGGTCTCGGTTCGAACGCCAGGTCGACGCGATCGCCGACGCCATCGGAATGGCTCACCGGGCCTTCCAAGCTAACGTAAAACTGACCCGCGGGCACTACGGCAACGCGATCCTGTCGCGTCACCCGCTGCGACACCTCTGGGACATCGACCTGTCGATCCCGCTGAAGAAACGCCGGCGAGCGCTAATCGCCAAGGCCCACGTGCGGATCGACGGGCATGACCGCTCGGTCGTGCTGTCCAACTTGCACTTGGGGCTAGCCGGTTTCGAGCGGGCGTTGCAGTTGCGTAGGCTGTTAGCGAGCGACCCGCTGCGGCACGTCCGCCGCGACACGCCGGTGTTGATCGGTGGCGACCTGAACGACGTTTGGGGATCATTGGGGAAAAAGTTCCTGGCCCCGCACGGCTTTCAGTGCGCGACCGGTAAATCGAGAACCTTTCCGGCATTCCGGCCGGTTCGCAGCCTCGATGCGATCTACTTCCGTGGCGGCGTGGGTCTGGAATCGGCCTTCGTCGGGCATACCGCGGTAGCGAAACAGGCTTCGGACCATCTGCCGCTGGTCGCCGATTTCACGATCTCGCCGGCGGAGTAACCGCGGGCGCTCATGCCCAATGACCGCGGGTAACCGAGCGGGGTGACCGCGCGCAGGAAAGCCGATTGTTCGGCGGGGATCCAATCTCCCGGTCGCATGGATTACACTGGCCTATCGGCCGGTCGGCCCATAACAAGGTCGGCGACCGAACCCTTCGACCAACTCCTTCGCCACTCGTCTACCCGCATGCCGCTGCGCAGCGACGCCGCGACTGGCGGGCGACCATCTGATTCACGCCGGGTCTCCCCTCCATGCCGACTTCGTTCCGTTTGCCGTTCCTGCGGCTACTCCCGCTGCTGCTGGCTAGCCCCTTGTCGATAGCCGCCCTGCTGCCGATAGCGCTTGTGCTGCCGATGGCTCACGCCCAAACCCACGCCACGATCGAATCGGCCGCGACCGACCCGGACTTCGCCGTCCAAGGTGAATACGTCGCCGGCAACCGCGCGATGCAGGTGATCGCGCTGGGGGACGGCGAATTCCAAATCGTGATTTATGAAGGCGGCCTGCCCGGCGCCGGTTGGGACCGCCAGCCGCCACGCCAACTCGATGGCGACGAGGAAGTGGTCGCCCAATTGGTCGAATCGATGGGGCTGGCAAGGACCGAACGACAAAGCCCGACGCTCGGTACCGTACCGCCGCCCGGTGCGATCGTGCTGTTCGATGGGACGCCCCAATCGCTGCAGGAACATTGGTCGGACGGCGCCCGGATGACCGCTGACGGGTTGCTGATTCAAGGCGCGACGACCCGCCAAAGTTTTGCCGATTATCGCCTGCACCTGGAGTTCCGCACGCCCTTCATGCCGGCCGCCCGGGGACAAGGCCGAGGCAACAGCGGCGTGTATCACCAAGGTCGCTACGAAACGCAAATCCTCGATTCTTTCGGTTTAGCTGGGAAGGACAACGAGTCGGGCGGGATCTACTCGGTCAGCTCCCCGGAACTGAATGCCTGCCTGCCGCCGCTGGCCTGGCAAACCTACGACGTCGACTTCACCGCCGCGCGGTTCGATGAAGCGGGCCAGAAACTCGCGCCGGCGCGGCTGACCGTGCGGCTCAACGGGATCGTCGTCCAAAACGACGTGGCCGTTCCCGGGCCGACGACGGCGGCCCCGATCAGCGAATCGCCGCTTCCCGGGCCGATCTACCTGCAAGACCACGGCAACCCGGTTCATTTCCGCAACGTCTGGTTGATCCCGCGCGATCTGGAGCAAGAAGCAAGGCGTCCGATCGTCCCGGCGTTCGAACGCTTTTTCGCCGCCACCGGATCGAGCGACCCTCGCGGGGAACGGTTGTTGGTGAACGCGTTGGGCTGTGCCGCCTGTCATGCCATCAGCGACCAACCCGCAAACCCTACCGATGCCGTCGGCCCCGATCTGTCGGAAGTCGCCGGCCGCGTCCGCGCGGAACACTTGGTCGATTTCATCGCCTCGCCCCACGACATCAAGCCCGGCACGACGATGCCCGATCCGTGGGCGGGGTACGAACCGGCGGAGCGTCGACAAGCCGCTGAAGCGATCACGCAATTCCTGCTGGCGGTCGGCCCGCCACTGGTCGACGAGGTCGGCGAGGAATCGGCGGCGGAGCGAGGTGAGTCGCTGTTTCACACGATCGGTTGCGTCGCCTGCCACGCCCCGCGACTCGATCCGTCCGGCCAACCGCTGGCCGAGATGTCGCCGGGGGCGGACGACTCCGTGCCGCTGGGCGATCTCGCCGCCAAGTACACGCTCGATTCCTTGACGCGGTTCCTGCAAGACCCGGTCGCCGTCCGGCCTCACGGTCGGATGCCACGCTTGGCAGCCGACGCGACGGAATCGCGTGACCTGGCGACCTACCTGCTTCGCGACGTCGTCGTCGTGCCTCCGCGTGAAACGCTGCGTCGCCGGGTCTATCACGGCAAGTGGGACCGGCTGCCCGATTTCGAAACGCTCACGCCGGTATCGGAAGATCGCGTCGGCAAACTCGACGTCCACGCCGCCGACCTGAAGGGGACGTTCGGCGTGGTTTACGACGGCTACATCGAATTGCCTCGCTCCGGCAGCTACACCTTTCGGCTCGTCAGCGACGACGGCGCGCGGCTGATCTTGGATGGCGAGACGATTGTCGATCATGATGGCGTCCACCCGGCGACAGAACGGAGCCGACGGGTGCGGCGTCAGGCCGGCGTCTTTCCACTAAGGATCGAATACTTCGAAGCGGGCGGTCAACGCGATCTGGCGGTGCGGGTCGAAGTCCCCGAATTGGGGACGGTGCCGATCACGTCGCTGGTCAGTACCGAACCGACAGGTCGCCAACCGTTCGAATTGGCCGAGACGAAGTTTCGCCGTGACCCATCGCAGGTCGATGCGGGACGTTCGCTGTTTGTGTCAGTCGGCTGCAACCGCTGCCATTCGATGCAAGCGGAGCTGACAGCGGGAGCGATCGCCGGGGAACGCGACTGGGACGCGTTGCGGTGGGATGTGCTGCGGCCCGAGCGAGGATGCTTGGCGAGCGACGTGCCTCGCGGGGCCGTGAATTACGACCTGACCGATCACCAGCGGCGGACGCTGCACGCGACAATCGGGCGGGGGCAAGGCGAATCGCTGGTGTCGCATGATCTCTTCATCGACCGGCTCGACGATCGCCTGTTGTCGCTCCAGTGTTACGCCTGCCACGTTCGTGACGGGATCGGCGGGCCCGAAGGAAAACGCCGAGACCATTTTCTCACGACGACCCCGGAAATGGGGGATGAAGGGCGTTTGGCGCCGCTGCTGACCGGCGTCGGCGACAAACTGAACGACGAGTACCTGCACCGGGTGTTGGCGGAAGGGGCGAACTTGCGTCCCTACATGAAGACGCGGATGCCTGGGTTTGGCGCGGTACCGACGGCGGCGCTCGCCGGCTGGTTGATCGAGGCTGACCGAACGGGGATCGAAACGTCCGGTCCGAGCCCGACCACCACGAACGCGACCGAGCGAGATGCCGGCTTGGCGCTCGCGCACCAGCAACTCGCCGACGGCCGGTTGCTCGCCGGCAACGACGGCTTGGCATGCATCAAGTGCCACACCTTCGGCGGTGTCGGGCTGGCCGGCATTCAAGCGATCGACGTGCTGCAAATGCCGACGCGGCTGCGGGAAGAATGGTTTCACCGATACCTGCTCGATCCGCAAGCTTATCGTCCCGGGACACGGATGCCCGCCAGTTTCCCGGATGGCCGATCGGTCGTGACGTCGATCGCCGACGGCGAACCTGCCCCGCAATCGGTCGCGATGTGGGCCTACTTCTCGCAAGGTGCCGAAGCGAAACCGCCCAGCGGCTTGTTCCCCGACGCGATCGAATTGCGCGCCGACGATCGGCCGCTGATCTACCGCAACTTCATCAGCGGTTTGTCACCTCGCGGGATCGCGGTCGCCTACCCGGCCGGCATCCACGTCGCTTGGGACGCGCAGCGGATGACGCTCGCGCGGGTCTGGAAGAACGCTTTTATCGATGCCGGCAAGCACTGGATCGGTCGCGGACCGGGCTTTCAAGAACCGCTCGGCGACGCCGTGCTCACCATCGACACCGCCACGCCGATCGCTCGCACGATCGACCCCGACGCGGCCTGGCCCGAATCGCCAACCGCCGATCCGCCTCGCTTTTTGGGTTATCGACTTGATGAAGCCGGCCTGCCGACTTTCCGCTATCGCATCGGCGACTTGGAGGTCGAAGACACGCCGCAACCGCTCGCGTCCGCATCTGGGCAAGCGTCGCTGGTCCGCACGTGGAAGATCAACGGGACCGGCCCGGTCGCGCTGCTGGCCGCCGTCGGTCGCGTCATCCCGGACCCATCGCCGGGATTGACCGCGGATGATGCCGCGACCATGTTCTTGGTGAACGACGTTTATCGTTTGCAAATGAGTGAAAGCGATCTTCGCATCGTCCGGTTCGGTGATCGGGACGAATTGAGGGTCATGGTCGACTTGGGCCAAACCCCTTCGTCGGTAACGATCACCCAGCGGATCGACTGGTGATGTCCATCATGATGCCCGCCTGCCAACGAGTCCGTTTTCTTTTTCCTTTCCCACCCGCCTAGGAGTCACTCCATGAATCGACCGCTGTTACGCCTCACCCTCGCCACCATGCTGCTCGGGCTGCTTGCCCCGCACACGCGAGGTCATGGCAACGAATTGACCATTTCCGAAGAGCTCAGCGGCTGGAAATTGTTGTTCGACGGCAAGACGACCGACGGCTGGCGGAATTACCGCAAGGATGGCCTGTCCGATGGCTGGAAGGTCATCGACGGGGCGCTCGTACGAGCCGAACGGGGTGCCGGCGACATCGTCACCAAAGAAAAATTCAAGGCATTCGACCTGTCGCTGGAATACAAGATCTCGCCCGCAGGCAACAGCGGCGTGATGTTCCACGTCACCGAAGACAACCCGGCTCCCTGGCACAGCGGCCCGGAAATTCAAGTTCAGGACAACGTCGCCGGACGTGACCCGGAAAAGTCCGGATGGCTGTATCAGCTTTACAAGCCGGCCAACGAACGGAACTCGAACGAACCGATCGACTCGACCCGCCCGGCCGGCGAGTGGAACCAGTTGTACGTCCGCATCGCGCCGCAGGGCTGCGAAGTCTCCATGAACGGCGTGCTCTACTACCGCTTCAAGCTGGGTGACAACGACTGGAAAACCCGTGTCGCCGCCAGCAAGTTCGCCAACATGTCGGGCTTCGGCGCCGCCGGCGAAGGCCACATCTGCCTTCAAGACCATGGCGACTTGGTTTCCTATCGGAACATCAAGATCCGCGAATGGGGTGATGATTTGACGGTCCCCAGCCCCTCGCATGGCGAAGTCGCCGCGGAAGGGACGTTGGCTTTCCCGAACCTGAAGTGGGACGGTTGGGACCCTGTCGATGACGCCGGCAACGTTCGCCGCCTACGGTTCCTCGAACTGACTTACGCCCCCGGCGAAACCGATCGCCTGTTCGCCATGTCGCAGAACGGGATGATCTACGTCTTCCCGAACGACCCCGCAGCGACCGAGTCGAAACTGTTCCTCGACCTCTCTGACAGGGTCTCGATGTTCACCGGATCGGGAGCCAACGAGCAGGGCTTGCTCGGACTGGCGATCCACCCGAACTACAAGGAAAACGGCGAGCTCTTCGTCTGCTACACCGCGAAGTCGGATGACCGCACGGTCGTTTCCCGGTTCCGCGTTTCGGACGATCCGAACAAAGCCGATGCCGCATCGGAAGAGGTGCTGATGGAAATCGCCCAGCCGTTTAAAAACCACAACGGCGGCAGCATCGAGTTCGGGCCGGACGGATACCTTTACATCGCGATGGGTGACGGCGGCTTCCGCAACGACCCCGAAGGGAACGGTCAGAACCTCGGCACGCTGCTCGGTTCGATCCTCCGCATCGACGTTGATCAACCCGCCGGCGACCGCAAGTACGGTATCCCCAAGGACAACCCGTTCGTCGACGTCAAAGGGGCGCGGCCGGAAACCTATGCTTTCGGACTTCGTAACCCCTGGCGAATCGCCTTCGACAAGGAAACGGGTCTGCTCTGGGCCGGTGACGTCGGCCAAGAGTTGTGGGAAGAAGTCAACGTCATCCGCAAGGGTGGCAACTACGGATGGAGCGTTCGTGAAGGCTCCTACCCGTTCGGCAACGCGGACGTCGATCCGTCGCTCCCCAGCCCGATCGGACCGGTTTGGGAATACGACCACGGGGTAGGCAAGTCGATCACCGGCGGCCGAGTTTACCGCGGCAAGTCGGCACCGGAGTTGGCCGGCAAGTACCTGTTCGCCGATTACGTCAGCGGCGGGATCTGGGCACTGACCTACGACGAAGCGGCCGACAAGGTGACCCGCAGCGAACTGGTCGTCCGCGGCGGCATCCCGGTGCTCGCCTTCGGTGAGGACGCCCAAGGCGAAGTCTACTACATGATCGATAGCGCCAAAGAAGCGAACATCTATCGGTTCGAATCGAAGTAGTCAGCTACCGCGCGACACGGCCACAGGGTCGTGTCAGCAGTTTGAATGACAGCCTCAACGACGGGCGGTGCCTTCACGGTGCCGCCCGTTGGCGTTTGCGACCCGCCGTTTCCGAACCGCCGTGCCTCACAACACCAATCGGACCGGCACGGCAGCCCGGTCGCGCAATCCCTCGGGCAACGGATGCACCTCGGGGTCGATCGCATGGGCGAGGATTTCAAGGCTGTCGACCAACCGCGGCCCGGGACGGTTGAAGTAGGCGTTTCCATCCGCCAGGTAAACGCGTTCATGCCGCACGCAGGCCAATTCGGCCAATTCCGGCACCGCCGACAACCGGTCGGGCGAAAGTGGCAATTCGCCCCGCGTCCGTGCCGGTTCCCAGCCGCAACAGGCGATGAACAACACGTCCGGGTCGACCTGGCAAATCGTCCGCCAATCGGTCGGTCGCGATCGCATCCCGGCTTGCCCCAGCAATTCGCGGCCGCCAGCGATTTCGACCCATTCCGGTGTCCAGTGCCCGGCGGTGAAGGGGGGATCGAGCCACTCCAAGACCACGACGGATTGCGGCGATCGACGGCTCGAAACGCTCCGCTGATGAACCCGTTCGACCCGCTCCAACAACTCCGCGATCCGCGATTCGGCTCGGCCCGCATCGCCGACAGCCTCCGCGATCTGCCGCAACCCCGCGATCACATCGGCCCAGCGCTGAGGTTGCAAATTCACCTGTTGCGGCCGGTGAGCCAAACCGCGGACAGCCCGCTCGACGTCCGCGTCCGCGACCGCACAGACGTCGCACAGCGTTTGAGAGATGATCCAATCGGGACGGAGTTCCGCCACCAAGTCAGCGTCCAAATCGTAAAGCGACGCTTCGGAATTCGCACGCTCGCGGACGATCGCATCGATTTCCGCTGCGGATGCGTCGGCCGGAACGAGTGACCGAGTAACCCGCGGCAACCCGACGACCTCGGGCGGGTAATCGCACTCATGCGAGATCCCGCAAAGCGAATCGGCCAAACCGAGGTAGGCGACCATCTCGGTAGCCGCCGGCAACAGCGACAGGATTCTCATACGGCATCGCCGTCACGCAAAGATCGCTCGACCACCACCGCCGCCCCCCAAACGGAATCCCGCCGCCGATCGGAATCCCGTTCTCGGTCGAAACCAGTGACTTAGTCGGTTCATTCCTGGCCGACGTTGACAAAGACCTTCAGGGCGTCGCGGTCCTCGACCAGCAGCCGCATCATCTCGTGATACTGATCCAACCCATCGACGGGGTTGGTCAAGATCCTTTCCGCGACCCCGGGGAACATCATTTCCCCCATCGCCAGATCGCGGATGCCCATTTCGAAGTGCTCGCGGTTGGCATTGACGCTGCCGAGCAACAACTTGTTGCCGAGCACCCACTGGATGTTGATCATGTCCGACGGGATTTCGATCTGCTGTTTCCCCCCGGTGATGCTGGTCCAGACCACCACGCCGTTGTGGCCAACAGCCGTCATCGCTTCGAACGCCAAGCGACTGCTCCCCGTCGCGTCGACGACCAAGTCAGGACGCCCGGACTGCTTCACCAAATCGGCGATCGACGTCTCGGCGGTACTGACGTATTGCGCCTCAAACCCGGTCGCGATCTCGCTCTTCAGGTTCGGGGCCGCCCCTCGGGCCAGCGTGTAAACTTGCAAACCGCGGAGTCGCAGCGCGAGCGTGGTGAGCAACCCGATCTGGCCGGCCCCCAACACGTAGGCGACGCGCGGTCGCCAAACCCGCATCCGCCGCTGGGCTTCGAACGCCTGATGGACGGCCTTGGCCGCGCACGACATCGGCTCCATCAACACGTGCAAGTGCTTCAAGCCCGACGGAACGCGAACGATGTAGTCTTCGTGATCGACGAACGCTTCGGTCATGAAGCCATGACGAAGGTTGATGCCGCGCTCGTAGTACGTCTCCTCGCTCGTCATGTCGTAGGTGCCGATCACGTCGTAGATCGACCCGCCCGGCCGGCGGACGGTGGCGGTGACGTAGTCGCCCGGCTTCAGGCCCGAGACGTTGGGGCCGACAGCCGTGACGACTCCGAAGCACTCGTGACCGATGACCAGGTGCTTGTCACCGGGAGGCGGGTTGCCATAGAGCGCCTCGTTGATCTCGCGGTCGGTGGCATCGACCCCGACCTTCAACGTCTTCACCAGCACCCCTTTGCCGTCCGGGATTTCGCCCAAGGTCGGATCGGGGATGTCCTGCAAATGAACGCTGTTGGGGATCCCGGGGGTGACCGCGATCGCTTTCATAGAGACGGATCCGTAGGAGGTGTGGGAACGGAGAAACAACCCCGGACGGCAGCGGCCGACGGGTTGGAGAGACAGCAGCGGGCTCAGGTCAGCGGCGCAGGCTCAGGGAACCACGCTCGACTTGGCAAAGCCTCGCTCGGCCAGAGCGGCTCGGGCAGCGCCGAGGTCAAAGCCAGGGTCGTAGGTGATCAAGACCTGCGGGTTGTCCAAGGCCCCCTCTTCGGCTTGGTCGTCCAATTCGACAGAAACCACCTGGTCGAAACCTTCCAGCGTTTCCCGGACTCTCGGGTAGCAAGCGTACTCGCAATGCATGTCCTCGACCCGCAGAACCAACAACCCGGAATCGACCATCACCTGCGAAGTGACCGGAGTCGCAGCCAAGCCGGCCCCCGAATCCGCAGAATCGGCCGTCCGAGTTTCCGTCAACGGCGTACTGCTGGTTGGCGAGGCGAGGAAATAGGCGATACCGGCCGCGGCAAGCGAGGCAACGAGATAGATCGTCGGACGCATGGAAACCCAGAGGGTGCGAGGAAAATTTAGTCAACCGAATCCTGCGACTCCTGCCATTATCGCCTCCGGCCCCGCCGTCAGGCAAGTCGGCACCCCCGCGGAATCAACCGCCTCGACACCGCCCGACGAAAGGTGCCACCTATCTTTCGCCCGACGAAAGGTGCCGCCCGAAAGGTGCGGTGCCGCCCGAAAGGTGCCGCCCGAAAGGTGCGGTGCCGCCCGAAAGGTGCCACCCATGAATAGCACAGTCTTTTTCGAGCCGGGGGAGGGGGGAGGGTCGGAGCAAAACTCGTTTGTCTGCAAGTCGTTTTTTTCGGTAAATTTCCGACGCAGGACGAATGATCTTGCAGTGAAGCCCTTTTCGGCGCCAACAACCGTTCGTGATTGTCAGCACGCTGACCGAGGCTAAGGGCGAAAATGGGGTGCGGCCTAACGAGTTTGCCGAGTTATTCGGCTTCCGTTGGAACGCGGAGTTGGATATCCGCAGCATCAAGACGCACCTGAGCCTTCACCATCTTCCTTGCCAGAGCCCCGAGATGGTCCGGATCGAGTTTTGGGTGACGATGGTGGCGTACAACGCGATCCGAACGACGGCGTTTGGCAGCGTTCAGATCGCGGGTACCAAGCCGCGCGAGGTGAGTTTTTTCAGTTGCTGCCAATTTGGGCTGGCTGCGTGGGATGCGATCGATTTCAAGCGGGGCGTGGAGCATCGAAGTCACTGCGTTAGGAACGGCCAGTAAAAGGCTGGCCGTTCCCAAGCAAGGAGCGAAAAAAAGTGTCCGGAACCTTTTGCGAGGAACTCGCCCTTCGGGTGCTTTGCACAAAAGGTTCCGGACACGAATGGCATTGTCCACGGCGTTTTTCCGCTTCCATCGCTAATTTTCTTTCAAT
>RECD01000279.1 GCA_007694185.1 Planctomycetaceae bacterium | reverse complement strand
CGGCCCTCCGGAAGGTGCCACCCATTTTTCTCGTGTCAGTTGGTGCCCAAACGGTACCATCGATTGGCGTCTGAAAGGGCCCAGTTGATCTCTCACCCTCGGCTCTCGTCTCATGGATGGCCTTCTTCCCTGAAAGCGTACCCGCGAGTGCCTCATGGCGAATCAAGTGGCGATGGACAAGTCCTTTGCAATCAACAACTTATGGACCGCCGGCTACTCCGAGCGGCGGATCGCTCAGACGCTCGGTGTCTCACGTGGAGCTGTTGGGCGACTGGCGACAGCCATTCGTCCTGGCCGTTCTCTGTCTCGTGGCAAATCGATCCGAGGAGCGTCCAGCAGGTTGCCCCTGGCCGGCATCGACGGCCGAGCATCGTGATTTGCTGCGTTACGAAGCGAATCAATGCGGCAGTCCGCCGTCGATCCGCAGGTGACGAAATGGGTAAGAGACCACGATCTCGCAGACGATCTGTTGCAGCCGATAATCCGATTCTCGAGCTTTCTGCTGAATCTGTGCGACCGCCGGCAGATCGGCCAGTTCCAACTTGCGGCCCAAGGCGTAGCTGAGCAGGTGCTCGATGAATCCGCGGGTGAACTCGTGTGGGTCACGGCGGAGCAGCGTTTTGAACTCGGCGGGACCGTCGAAGCTGTGGCCGTTCCACTCGCTTTGCGCATCCACGGGCTGGCCACCGTCCAACTCGCGCCGGGCGCCGATGGCATCGAAACCTTCCAGGGCGAAACCGGGCGGGTCGATGCGAATGTGGCACGAATAGCAGGCGGCCTGGCTGCGGTGGGCCTCGAAGCGGGCGCGGATGCTCTTGGCCGCGGCAGATTCCTGACTGTCGTCCTCGAACGCGAATGCCACCTTGGGTTCCGTCGGCGGGCGGTTGAAGACCGTCTCCAAGATCCACGCGCCGCGCTTGACCGGGCTGGTGCGAAACGGCAGTGATGTGACGGTCAGCGGAGCGGACATGGTCAGATAGCCGCCCCGCGAAGAATCGGCCAATGGCAGTCGCCACCAGAGGTCATTGGAACTGCGGTCGGAGGGGGGCAATTCGCGATTGCCGACAGCGGCCGCAGTTTCCTGCGGATCGAGGTGCTGGTCGAGATCGAATCCGTACAACCGGGCCAGCCGCTGATTGACCCAGGTGTAATCGGCCGCGACGAATTCCAAGATGCTGCGATTCTCAATCTGCACGGTTTCAAACAGCAGCAGGGCCTCGACAAGCTGCGAGGCGTGCAGCGTGTTTTTGCCCTGCGGGCCGGAATAAAACTGCTTGAACAGCCGGCGATCCGGCTGAGATGTGTACAGTTGATCGAGTCGGAGCCACTGGACGGCGAACGATTCACTCAGTTCGCGCGACTTGGGATCGCGGAGCATTCGCTTAACCTGCGAGGTGAGAACTTCGTCCTTTTGAAGTTCTCCCTTGCTCGCCAGCCGCAACAACTCGTCGTCCGGCATTGACGCCCAAAGGAAATAACTCAACCGGCTGGCGAGTTCGTAATCGTCCAACGAACGCACAGCCGCCGAGTCAGACTTCGCGTCCGGCTGGGCTTCCGAAAGGTACAGGAACTTCGGGGACGACAGCACGGCCTGTGCCGCCAGCCGCATGGCATCGGCCTCGGACTTCCCCGCCTGACGGGCCGATTCGAACAGCGCCTGATAGCGCTGCACCTCCAAATCCGAGGCCGGACGGCGGAAGGCCCGCTGGATGAAGGCTGCCAGCCGGTCACGGGGACTGTGAGGGGCCTTGGACGGCTCTGATGAGTTGGGCGTATCGGCCCCTATTTCCGACTCCCGCGATGCGGTCTGCTGATCCGCAGCGGTCTGGGGGCGCCCATTGGTGACGAATCCGATATCGTCGATCAGGATGTAATCGCCGCTGAACCGCGTTCCATCGATCTTCAGCCGTCGTATCGTCTCTCCCGGCGGAGCGGTAAAGCTGAAATACGTCGTCCCCGATGGGCCTTCCGCGATGGATGCGCTGTTCGTTGAGGTGCTGCCGTTGGTGAACGTAGCGGAAAGGGTGACTTCGCCGCTGTTATCGCGCCGACCAAGCACACATAGGACCAGGGTGCTGATTCCCTCACCTTCCTCGCCGTCGCGGATCGAGAAGGTCAGTTCGTAAACTTTCTGACGCCTCACCTTGTTGGCGATCAGCAGTGGCCGGGAGGCGGCCTCGGCCGTGCCGAAGGCGACCAGCCACAGGTCGGCATCGGGATTGACGGTCAATAGTTTGGCGTTGCCAAACGAAAGCTTGATGAGTCCTCCTTTGCCAGCGATCGTCCGCCCGTTGAGTGCCGCCGGGACGTCCAGAACTCCTCCGCGCCCCGCCGCATGTGCAGCCAACAGCTCCTGGCGCAATGCGTCCAGTTTGAGGACGTTCTCGTCGGCCCCGTTGATTCGGGAGAGGTCCGGAGCAAAACGCGCGACGGCCGGGACGATGTCGGCCGCCGGACGATCGCTGTCGTCGCGAGAATGGTCGAGCGGGTCGAGTCCCAGCAGTTCGGCAAAGACCGGACTGCGTTGGGGCAGGTCGGGATGCCGGACGATTTCGCCCGCCAGCGTCACGTATTTCTCCAGCAGCAACGGCGAGACGTTCATCGCATCGCCCCGATTGCGGTAACCATGTTCGGCCCGATTGTCGCCCGGGAGCCCGTCGGCAGGGAGCAGCACCGGGTACTTTCCGCCGTATTCGCGGACCCGGACGGTGAGCGGGGATTCCATTCTTCCCGTCTCTGGTTGGAAGTAAGTCTTGTTGGCCAGAGGAAGCCGTTCCGGAAACATAAACAGGTCGATGTCGAGTGCCAACAGATCGCGGACCGTGTTGTTGTACTCCAGCCGCGTGAGGCGTCGCAGAGTCGACTTACCTGGATCGATCGTGCCGAGCACCGGATCGGGGGCCGCGGCGATTTGTGCAATCCAGTCGAGAATCTGCTGCCGCTCGGCGTCCGTAGGCAATGCCGATTCCTTCGGCGGCGGCATCTGCCGCGACTCGACTTTGTCAAGGACGTGTCTCCAGATCCCGCGGTCGTGCAGCACCTGATCCTCGGCCTGGAATCGTTCCAGATTCACTCCGCCCTCGGGATCGTCGCCATCGTAGTGGCAGTCGAAGCAGAATTTTTGTAACAGCGGCCGAACGTTGTCTGCGTATGGCTCCCGATCCGCTGCCGCGGCGACACTCGCCATGCCCCACACCCAAAAGCCAATGACACAATGAATCCGCAATACGCTGTACATGGCGCGTCCGCTACTTGCTAAAAGGAATGTTGCCTGAGAAGGACTTCGCAACGACGGGGTGGTCCCGCTTGAAAGGTTCCAGCTGCGCGAGCGTCGGCGACAATGCCAGCGATTCTCCTTCCTCACTGGCCACCACTGGTACGGCCTGACCCCATCGGCGAACAGCAGGCAGCCGAACCGAAGCGGGACGGAAAGTGCCACCCACGAAGGGCGTTGTCTTCGGCATTTTCGTTTTTTCCCCAGGGGCTTCGTAGAAGACGTCGACTTGTCCAGTACCGCGAACGGTGGATAACCGATCCGGCCACCACGCAGCAAGCTGGCGTGGCGGCCGGATCGATCATGAGCAATCACCACCCTGTGATTTTGCGCAGCCGCCGCGATGTCGCAGCGGAGTTACGGCGGGTTGGTTACCGAGCCGGCGTCCTGATCCCCGGGACCAGCGGGTCGTTCAGGCCCTCTGATGAAGGTCTGAATCCACGCGGCGTCCTCGTCGCTTACCGGTGGCAACAAGGGGACCGAGCGGTCGATGATGTATTCGTAACCGGCGTCCTCGTAGACGATCCCGACCACCTCCTGGAGGTCCAGGAGGATCGCTTCGTCCCCCAGCAACGGCAGTCGGATTTCGGGGAGAGGCTGGCGTAGTGACCAGGCATAGATTTGAACGCTCGGTCGCCGGTCGGCGTGGCTGACCATGGCGACGTAGTCGCACGGGGGAAGCACGGTCCGCATTGGCATCCGCAGGCCGCCCCGCAGCAGGTCGAGTTCCACGAAGTGCGCCTGGCTCCGCAGCACCAACTCCCGCTTGCTGAGGTACTCCCGCTGCCCATCACTCCCCGGTCGCTTGTTGCCCGGAGAGAGTGTTTCGATCACCGCGACGACTTCGTGCGTGTCAGTGGTTTCGATGCTCAGATACACTTCCTCCTGTTCCTCGGGTAAGGCGACAATCCCCTCGATCGGCCCTGAACGTTCCAAGACCGCGGACGGCGTCGAAACGGCACTGGCCGTCGGCGACGTTCCCCTGGTCAGGACGAGGTCGGGCTGCCTTGAAATCCATCCGGTGTCGAGCCGTTCCACATAGACTCTCTGCTCCAGCCGAACGAAATACCTCGGCAACAGTCGCGAGGTGAGCTGCCGCCGCATTACCGTGTTGAACGCGGTATGAAAGTCCGGCCATGCGGACATCTCCAGGTAGGGGTCCATCCCGGGAAACGGTGAGGGCATGCTCGAACTCCACTGAGAGCCTATCCGAAAAGGGGTCTGACCCTCTCCGGCGAGGCCAAAAATGCAATGAAAACGACTCGCCACCAAAGGGTCAGACCCCTTTTCGGATAGGCTCTGAATAAATCGCTTTGCGATTTCGATAATACCACGCTGTAGGGCTTGAGTCTCCCGCCCGGCGACCAAAGTCCACGGCTTAACGCTCGGCCACATTTCGTCGGACTTCGGCGATTCAGCTGCGTCGGCGGCAGTACTGAAGCGATTGGGGACAATCGCTCTCCTCGTCCTCTAGCCCACCGTGGGGTGCAGTCACTGCGGCGTCAGTACACTCGGCACTAGCGCATCGGCACCATTGTCTGACGTACCCGGCCGACTTCAGGTCGGGCGCCAGCACGGCGAGCCGGGCGGGCAGCCCTAGATCGCCGCGCTCCGCCAGCGCGATCGCGTCGTCGTAACGACCGACGTTGCCGGTGCCGATGGCACACTCCATGCCGCCGACTCGCTGAGCGTGGACGGAACGTGCCTACCATTGATTGCTGGTCTTCGGATGCCGTTTGTTTGCCCGCGATTCAGCTCGGCTTGGACGGTTGGCCACAGTCGCACACACGCCTTGAGCCTGAGCCGCAGTCGCCATTTCAGCACTGACCCCGCAGCAATCGCTCGACAGTCAATTCGCCGGTGTGGCCCTGATCGCCGAACAAATCGTCCGGCCTGCTCGGCGCCGTCAAACAAAGTAGCCGCACCTATCGACGCCCCCCCAACACTCCTCCGGCACCGTCGGTAGGCTGGCTCGGCCGTAAGCTGGCTGGCACCTATCGGGCAATCCGACACATGAACGCGTATCGAAATGCGGCACCCAACGGATTGGGAAGAAACAGACAGCTATTTTCTGCACGACGCTTACCGGTCGTTGCCGATGAGTTTCTGGATCTTGAGCCGGGTCCGCGGGTCGGAGGTGAACTCCAGCGCGGTTTGCAGGTCCGCCTCCGCTCTGTCCTCAGCTTTCATGGCAATGTAAGCCTGGCCGCGGAGAAAGGCGCCCTCGCCGATCTGCCAGAAGGGCCACTGACTGAGATCCTCCGTTGCGAATTCCTCAATCAGCGCCGCGAATTCCCGCCGCGCGGACAGGTTCTCCATCCGCACGGTTTTCGCCACGGCCTCGATCGGGATTCGGCCGGCCAACTCCGCCGCCTGGTCGAAGTCGCCCAGCTCGCGGGCGCAGCCGGCGGCCTTTTGAAGCAGGTCCGACTTCTGGAAATCGGTAACCTTTTCAGCGATGGACAGGTTGAGAAATGCCGTCAGCGCCTCTTTGTATTTCCGCTGGCCCATCCATCCGGAAGCCTCGCGGCTGGCGATGAGATGATCAGTGACGGTGGGGTCCACCTCAAAGGTGTGCGAACGGCCATCGTAGAAATGGGCGAACTTTCCGGGCACGTGGAAGGACGGCGTGCCGGTGGGAGAAAATGCGGAATACTCCGCGCCGTGCTCGCGAATTCGCTGACGGCAAATGTTAAAGTGCCAGGGCAGGCTCTGGGAAGGCTTGCTGCCGATAACCTGGTTGAGCGGGTCGTTCTCGTCATCGGTCACCGGGATTCGAATCTCAACGGTCCAATGGTCCTCCGCCACGTGCGTGGCCACTTCAGCCTGCGATTCCCAGCGATAGCTCGAGCCTTTCTCCGCGCCTCGGTCGAGATCGATGAGGGCACCCGAGGGATTGATCGCAATCTGGTAATAGGAATGCTTATCGGTCTCCAGCAGGATTTCCACCACGTCGCCATACCAAGTGGCCTGGTCCTGATCCTTTGTCGTGGCGACGTTCGGTTTTTCGCCGGGCCGTTCGTCGCAACGGATGGCGAAGTAGACGTTGCCGCCCAGCCAGGCGGCTCGGATCGTGGTGCCGAAGACCGGCTGCCGCCCGGTTTGCAACTCGCGCAGGTGGCCGGTGGAGGAGGACGGCGTGTTGACCCAGTAATCCTCGTCCAGTTTTCCATCGATGACGATGGGTGTCTTCGGCTCCCAGACTGTGCGCAATTTGGGGACCGGTCCGCGTTTCTGCTTCAGCAGCTCAGCCTTGCGGCGGAGCGAACTGAGGAAGTCGTCGATCAAGCCCAGGCGGCGGGCGTATACCGAATCGGGGCTCACCATTTTCACGGCCGCAGCGAACAACTCCAGCGCGGTATCGACCTTGTCTTTCTCCTTTTCCATGGCCTGCCAGTGAGCCTCACAGTAGTCGAAGAAGGCCTTCATTTCGTCGCCGGCCGGGCCGTAAAACAAACGGCAGTATTCCTCCAGCATGGCTTCCACGTCCGCTTCCGGGCCGCCCCAGTACATCCGCGCGGTGAAGTAAACTTGGAAATGGTTGAAGCCGATGTCCTTGGTGTCGAAATCTCGCCCGAAACTGAGCCAGATATCCTCGCCGCGGGAGATGCCCTTGGTGGCGTTGATGCTTTCGCCGATGGTGCGTGCCACGAAGGCCGGCAGGTAGAATCCGCGGTCGGTGAAGGGGTAGTTTTCGAAGATCATCAGGGGATTGTCCGTCTTCGCCAGCCAGCCCTGACGCAATTTCCGTACCTCCTCCTGCTGCTCGGGCAGGTTGGCCCGCGGGCGCCGTCCGCCGACGATGAGGACATGCACGTTCGGTTCCAGCTTGTCGATGTTCGTCGGCGGGTCGGTGTTCGCGCCGTAGGCGCAACAGACGATTTTCTTGCCCGGATGCGTCTTGCCCACTTCCTTCGCCACCCGGTTGACGAAATCCCAGACGTGGTTCGAGAGCTTGCCGCGCGAACCCATCTCCGGCACGAGTTTGCCTTCGCACAACTCGCATTGGCAGATGGAAATGTAGGCGTCCGGCGGCATGATCGACACCGATTCGAAGTCGTACACGTCGAACTGCGCCCGCGACCAGCGCACCGTGTGTTCGAACAGTTCCTGATTCGAGTAACAGAGGTGGTTCAGCCGCTTGCCAGACTCCGTATCGCGCCGACCGCCGTACAGCGCGAACCACTCCGGGTGCTCGCGCAGGATCGTTTCGGTCTGCGTCATGCCGTGCATCCCATGCGCGATCATCAGCCCGTAGGGATCACGAAGCCCCAGCCGCATGGCCCACTTCATGGTGTCGTCGTTGGCCGTTCCGAATCGAACATTGAACTGCCTGACTTCGAAGTCCGGCCTCACGACTTCATCGACCTGCGGCAGCGGAATGCTTTTCATCCTCGGGACGACTTCACCCAGCTCGCCCGGCAGGTACCAGCGCACTCCGAGGCTTCTCAGAAATCCGCAGACAGCATTATAGGAACCTCGCTCGTCGTGCCCCCAAAGCTCGAGGGTTTCGTTCTTTCCTACCTCGACACTGTCGGGCAGGCCGATATGGCCGGGAAGTTTCGTGCGGTTCTTGTACATGCCGCCGTTGGGCACGCCCCAGGGCTCGCCGGTGATCTTTTCCCATTCGCTTTGCAGCTTGCCGCTCGAGCGGTCGGCGTTGTTTTTCGCCCAGGGTTCGATGGGGACGAAATTCGTGTCGTCGCCGATGAGGACCAGCCAGTTGTCGCCCGAGACGATCCGGTAAGCGCCATGTTGAAGCCCCTCGGCGGTAATGCCCAGCTGCTCCGTGTACGGGCTGGTCCCGACGTAGATCTGCACCGGCACATCCGCGCTCGGCTCGAAGGTGATGGGCAATCGCGCGCCGGAGATTTTTTCGATGTAGGTGCGAAGATCGTCAGCTGCCACGCGCGTCGTGCGTTGTGATTCCCTGGCGATAACAATTTCGGCGCGGGGCTGGCCCTCTTCGATGAGGAAGGATCGGGCGTGAGCCAGGGGAGCCAGGCCGGCCGAGGCGAATGTGACTGCGATCAGAAGTGTCTTCATGAGCATAGCAAGGGACTCCCAAAATAAGTTCAAACGAGCTGGCCGTGGGACGAAGCATTGTTTGACAACTCGTAGCTGCGCTCGCCAGAGCGTGGTTTCTCCGCAGTCTGGCGAAAGACGAAAGGTGCCATCCATGTTTCGTCTCGATGCCCGCGGGGCGGCACCCGTTG
>RECD01000164.1 GCA_007694185.1 Planctomycetaceae bacterium | reverse complement strand
AAAAGTGTCCGGAACCTTTTGTGCAAAGCACCCGAAGGGCGAGTTCCTCGCAAAAGGTTCCGGGCACTTTTTTACCTCACGATCCTTAGGCTGCTCATACAACTCAGAACCCACTCCCGCGCGATACCGCTGCTCGAATCGGTCATTCGCCGCTCGGTAAGGGTGCGGGTTGTGACAACAACTCCCCGAGCAGCGTTGCGATCAACGCCCCCCCACCGCAGGACCCGGCATAGTACTGCACCTCATTATGAGCGCGCCCCAAGGTGGCGGTACAATCACGGACCGTCAGTGGGATCGGGCTGCCGTCGTAACCCAGCGGTGAGTAGCGCGGACCGGTATATCCGAGCGCTTGGCTATGCCCCCCCCGCTCGATCATCCAATAACGCTTCAACACCGCATCGCGAGAATTGTAAAGCAACACCATGCGGCTGATGTTTTGCCCCGCCAAACCGTGATACCCGCGCGGCCCCAACCAATCGGTATCGAGGGCGGGCGCGACCAAAGCGACCGGGATCTGGGCGCCCCGGATCGAGTCACCCGGCAGACTTCGGCCTGATAAGCAGCCGCCGGCCAGGGCGTGCAGCGCCCCGGTGGTGACCCGGCAACCGAAGCTATAAGCGATCACCGCGACCGGGATCTCACGACGGACCAATTCGCGCAGCAACCAGCCGAGATACAACCCTTCGGCTTCGGTCATGCGGGCCTTGCTGCGGCCATCCTTAACGAGGATACCCGTTTTCTCGCTCGGCCAACTGAAGACCACGAAATCGGCCGCTTCGACCGGCATGTGGCGGCCGATCTGTCCCCGCACGAAGCGACCGCGACCGTTGGCTTCTTGTTCCGTGATCCGGTTGCCATGGACATGGACGATCACCGGTCGTTCCGGACGCAGGCTGCTAAAGAAATCATCTAGGGCGATCGAATGCCGATTGCCCGACTCGTCCATCATCGTCACACCCAACGCGGGTGACTCGACGTCCGCCGCGGCAGCCTCGGGCGTCAAGTGGCGGGTGCTGACCATCCACAAGCCCAAGGATTCGAAAGGGCTCGGACAAAGCGAGCTTTCCGTTCCGAAAACTGCCACACCCCCCACCTTTTCGACCGCTAAGGATCGCGGTGCCGGCAAGCAGGTTCCGATTATAACGATCGTCAGGAGGATGCGTGTCATGTTTCATCAGTGGCGGACGGAATGATGAGAAACTTCAACAAATTGTTGCACAAAAAAAGCACCCAGTGCTTGCATCCCCCCCAGAGCGTCCTAGATTTGTGCGGCTCGATGTACGGGTCGCACGATGACGCTCGGTTTGCACATCAAGGAACATATAATGAACGTCCGACTTATAACTTGTCTGACGGCTGTGCTGGCGATCACCGCCGGCGGCGGCTGTTCGGGCATGCGCAATTTCCTCTTCGGCCGCGGTGCGGCGTGTGGCAACTGCCCCCCCGGCGGGATGGCGATGGGTGGCCCGACCGGTGAATTCGGGTGTGGCATGGAGCCCGGTTGCGGGCACGAACTCGGCTGCGGACGCGAGCCGGCATGTGGCCACGAAGGCCTGCCCGGCCGCAGGCCGCTGCTGGGACGACACCAAGGTTGTGGGCTGTTCGCCGGCTTGGGATTCTGCAACGGCGCGAACGGCTGCGGCTGCGGCCGCGGCCCGGCGACGGGATATCGCAGCGGGTTTGGGGGAGTCGTCAACGACCCTTACTCCTATTCGGGTGAAGTGATCGGGTCGGAAATCATCGGCGACCCCATGGGCGGCTACCCCGGTGCGATCCTGCCCGGAACCGTCTATCCGGGGACCGTCTACCCGGGCACGATCTCGTCCGACAATTTTGATGCTCGTGGCGAACGCGTCATCGGTATCGACCCGCAACCGATCCGCCCATCAAACTGATCTCGTCACGCGGTGACGAGGGCCGAGTAGAATGAAAGTTCTGCGACCGGGATCGGCGGGCGGCGTTGTCCGTGGACAGGGAAGTGCTCATCCCGGGAATGAACGATACGCGTAGCCAGGCCGATGGGCCGAAGGCGGTTGGGTGATGAGTTTCGACAGACGGATGCAATGGACGGGCCCGATCGCCCGGCGCGAGTGGTTCGTCCGAGCGGCGGGTTGGGGTGTTGTCGCGACCGCCGGCAGCAGCGTGATCGCTGCGGACGGGACTGCTACCGACGGGGCGTCTCCGCAAAGCACGCGGTTGACCTTCGATTCGCCCAAAACCCAGCGGTGGCGAATCGGCTTGCGATTGGAGACCGCCGGCGCTGCCCTTCGCAACGTGCTGGCCACGTTTCCCGTGCCGATGGCTTGGCCGGAACAGTCGGTCCGGTTGGTACACAGCGACATCGACCCCCGTGTCGACCGCTGGGCCTTTCGAGACCTGCCCGGCGGGGCCAGGCAGTTCGTGCTGACCATGCCGCAAGTCCCGGCCGGGGCGACGCCGGAGGTGATGCAGGAGTGGGAGATCACTCGGTCCCGAATTCTGGCGACTCCGGAGCAATTCGACCTCGCGATACCCAAGCGTCCGTCCGGCGATTTGAAAATTCATTTGGGGACCAGCCCCTTCATCGACATCGGCAATTCCCGGTTGCGGGCGGCGGCGAAAGATTTGGCCGGTCAAGACCATCCGCACGCCTGGGCGATGGTCGAAGCGATTTACGATTGGGTGCGGCAACAGGTCGAGTATGTCGAAGGGGACATCAAGTCGGCATCCCAAGCGCTCCGTGATGGGACCGGCGATTGTGAAGAATTGACCAGCCTGTTTGTCGCGCTCTGCCGGCTCAATAAGATCCCCGCGCGGATGGTTTGGATCCCGGACCATTGTTATCCGGAGTTCTATTTGGAAGACGCGCAAGGGGAGGGCACTTGGTTCCCCTGCCAGGCTGCTGGGACGCGTCAATTCGGGATGATGGATGAATACCGTCCGGTCCTGCAGAAGGGGGACCGCTTCAAAGTCCCCGAAAAGCCTCAACCCGTCCGCTACGTAGCCGAGTTCTTCCGTTGCAACCCGGCCGGCAATCGTGACCCGCAACCGAACTTCATTCGGGAAGTCATCGAAGGCTAAGTGAAATCGTGTGCGAACAGAACATTTTCCCATCCGGTGGCGAAACCTCAACGGCAAGGATCTCAAGCGAAATCGGTGGCGATAGGCTCCCATCGCGAGTCGCCGCTGGTCCGATTTCCGCCCTCTGCCACCGGGCTGTCGTTTTCCCAAAAGGCTCGGCCGACCGGTGCGAGAAAATGGCTCTGCCAAACCGACTCGGGATGCGGCACCAGAACAGGAGAATTTCGATGGCTCTGAGCCAAAACGTGCGACGGATCGTCAGAAGCTTGGTGATGCTTTTGGCGGGCATCGCCTTGGCCGCCACCACGGCGTCCGCGCAAGACGGGCCGGTGATCGTCCCGGGACTCGCCAACAACACGATGAACACGTACCCCAACGAACATCATTATGTGGGGCTGAACAATTACCGCGAGGGCGACTTGGCGAATGCCGCCCTAGCCTTTGACTTGGCCTTGAGCCGGACGCGCAAGGATCCCTCGGGACGCTGGATCGACTCCATCCCCGTGCTGGCGATGATCGGCGAGTGTCTGTACCAGACCGGCGACTTAGCGGGTGCGGTAGAGAACTTCGACGCGGCCTTGGCGATCGCGATCCGGCATCGGGGTTGGTTGCGAGCCCTAACCTGGAACGACCTGGTGACAGGCGCCGCACGGGCGCCGGACCCGGCGGCAGCTTGGGCGGCGCCGCAAATCCCCAACGTGCTGCCGCTGCCCAACCGGATCTCGATCGCCTCCGGCGAACTCGATGCGTCGATGACGCTGCAGCGGGGCGGCGTATTGGAAGGGGCCCGCTTGACCCGGATCGACGCGATCGAGGTGATGCGGGGCTTGGCGCTCGCGTTCTATCGTCGCGGCGTGATCTTTGGCGAGATCACGGGCGAGTTCGAGATCGCGGACCAGACGTTGCAAGCGCTGCTCTATCCGCCCGAAATGCAATTGCCCGTGGGACGAGCTCTGATCGGATCGATTCGGGGCTGCGGTAAGTTCGCGTCCGGCGACTCGGAATCGTTGGCCAGCGACATCGGCAAATCGGCCGTCCCCGGTGGGGTGCATCCGTTGACGCCGCTGTTGCTGTTGGCCGGCGCGCGTCAGGCGGCGTTATCCGATCAGCCTGCGGTGGGGTTGTCGCTGAGTATGCGGGCGGCTGCGGCCGCGTCGGCACTCGGCCAACCGGAGTGGGTCGGGGAAGCGTTGTTGATCGCGGCGGGCTGCGTCGATTCCCGGTCCGCCGTGGCGTTGCAGACCTCCGCCGTGGCGGCGGCCTCGGCTCACTTGCGGCGCGGGCGATTGGCGAGTCTCGGGGCGCTGGCTGCCGCGGCGGACGCCGCCTTGACCGCCGGCGATTTAGCCACGGCCACGACCGTGCTGGAACAGTTGCGCGGATTGCTCGGACAACGCGGGCTGCAACAGCCCCGTCTGGCCGCACACGGAGAATACTTGAACGCCTTAGCCGCGGCATCGGGCGGGGCATCTCTGGGGGACGGTTCGGGGGCCGTCGACGAACCGCTGGCCCGACTGTTCGCCTTTGCCAATGGCAGTGGACCGACGCTGCGAAGAACTTCCGCCAACCGACGTGGCCGCGCCGCCGCGGCGGCGACACCGCGGCTGTTCCAACTCGCGTTCGTCAGCTCCGACGCGCGTGGTCGCGGCTTGGCCGGCAGGGCCGTGGAAGCCCGCCTGGCCGGTTACGTCGATGATCCGTCGAACGGCGTGTGGCGGAGCGACCCCGTCGACGCCATCGCCTACGTGGCCTTCGACCGCAGCGGGTTGGTCGCCGATCAGTTCGCTGCGGCGGTCAAGCGTGGTTCGGCGGAAGGGATTCTGATCCAGGCTGATCACCTGCTACGCAACCGGTTCCTCACCGCGCTCCCGCTGGGTGGCCGGATCCAACAGGTTCGCACCGCCGCTTCGACGGCCCGGCCGCTGCTCGGGCAAGAAGCTGCGGATTGGCTCGACGCCCCGCCGGCCCGGTTGCGACGGATCAGCGAAGTCGTCGGCTTGCCGGCGCCGCCCGCCGACTCGGCCGAAGCGATCGCCCGCGGCCGCCAATTGGAATCGCTCGCCACACAGCTAGCGCTTAGCCGCGGTGCGATCCCCTCGATCGCGCCGCGACCGCTCGGCGACCTGCAAGGGCTCAGCAACCTGCCGGCCGGCCATGGCCTGCTGACCTTCATCGACATGGGCAGCGCGACCGTCTGCGTGGCGGTCGTGGGACGTAAACTGGAAGCCTGGCCGGCCCCCGCGGGCCGAGCACTCGGCGGCGACGTCGTCAAACTGCTCCGCGGCATCGGGGTCGGTGCCAAAGCGAGCTCGGTGGGCTCCGAAGCCAGCGCGAAGTGGGGAGCCGAAGCGGCGGCGCTGCGTCGCAAGCTGATCCCGAACGACAAATTGGAATTGCTGAGCGAGGCCAACCATTGGACGATCGTCCCCGACGGCGTGCTCTGGTACTTGCCATTCGAGGCGTTGCCGCTGGGCGAAACCGGTGCCGTCGCGTTCGGAGAACAAGCCTCGGTCCGCTACGCGCCGACCCCGGGGTTGGCGATCTTCCCCACCGGCATCGCCCGACCGGATCTGGCGATCGGGGTTGCGACACAGCTTTTCCTGGCTCCCCGAGATAGGAACTTGAACCAGCGTTTGGTCGAGCAAATCACGGAGGCGATTGACCAGCTACGACCGTTACCCGGACCGGTGCCGACTACCAGCCAGCGGGTCGGGGATACGGTCGGCTTTTTCACGGCACTGGGGGCGATCACACCCGATTTGGCCGCACCGCTGGCGACCAACGTTTCGCTGTACGACTCCGGTCCGGCGACCGGATCGCTCGCCGCCTGGATGCGGCTCTCCGCGAACGCCCCTGCCGGCGTCTTTTTGCCTGGCTACCGGACGGCGGCCGCCGCCAATTCGCTGGGATCGGGACGAGAGCTGTTCATGACGCTGACCGCACTGCACCTGTGCGGCGTCCGCGATGTGATCCTCAGCCGTTGGCCGGTCGGCGGCGAATCGACCGCGATTTTGACTCGAGAGTTCCTGCAGGAATTGCCATTCGAGGGGCTCGAGCGGTCCTGGAAACGGGCGTTGCAAACGTTGCGAGCTGCCAAGCTGGACCCCGAATACGAACCGTTGCTCGGCAGCAGTGACGTCAAACAGCTAGAAATCAGCGGAAATCAACCGCTGTTTTGGGCTGGCTACCTGCTCTCTTCGCCTCCGGTTGGGCGAGCCGATCAGGGGCGTCCCGCCGCGGCCGCACCCGTTGCGGCTGCTCCAAATGCGGCTGCCCCGAATGCGGCCGCTCCCGCCGATGCCGCCGGCGGCAATCTGGCGGCTCCCGTGAACCCCGCTGCGGCGATGCCGCCGGGGGCTCCGGCCGGCGTGGCCCAGGGTGACGGCGCTGTGGAGGCACCTGTAGAAGCTGCGGCGCAAGGGGCGGATGCGGCCATGCCCGAAGTGTTGGCTCCCGCTGACGCGCCGGCAGTGGTTCAACCCGAGAACAACTTCGACCCGGTTGTTCAACCGGAATAGGCGGCACGCGGCTACTCCGCCCCGTCGTGCAGTTCGATCAGGCAGCGGGCGAGTTCTTCGAGCTTGTGGGCATCGCCTCCCAACGCCCGGTGGTCCAACAGCCAACTTCGGGCGACCATCCGCCGAGCTTCGTCCGCCGATTCGATCCGCCCACGCGACGGGGCCAGGCGGCCCGGCAGCCGAAACGGTTCTCCCGCCGGGATGCCGATGCAGGTCGCCCGATCGACCAACCGAGCGACTCTGGCGGGAGCCTCATCGTCCGAGCCGTTGACCAACCGGACCGGCACCTTGTAGTGCGTCTTGCGAACGCCGGGGGCCGCCTCCGGCCAAGCCCAGCCGGGCGTCGCCCCCGCTACCTGAGCGAGCAACGACACCAACCGTTCGTTCTGCTGATCGACCCAGGCGTTCAGCCGATGCCATTGGGGGACCAGCACCGCGGCCTGCAAGGGACTCAGCGGAAACGCGTCGCTGGGTCGGTCACAAAAGGCGGCCAAGCGTTGGGCCAAGCGATCGTCGTCGGTCGTGATGGCACCGCCGCAACCGGCGGTGAGCGGTTTGGAACCGCCAAAACTCCAGGTGGCGATGTGCCCGAACGTCCCGACCGGTTTGCCCGCGAGGCTCGCACCGGGCGTTTGACAAGCGTCCTCGATCAACGACCAGCCATGTCGGTCACAAAGCTCGCGGATCGCGACCACCTCAGCGACTTCACCGTAGAGATGAGAAACGACCACGGCCGCCGTACGGGGGGTGGCCGCCGCCTCGACCTGCTGGGGATCGATCGTCCAGCGGTTGGGGAGGACATCCACCATCACCGGCAACGCCCCCAACAAGCGGATCGCTCGGGCGTTGCCTGGGTAGTCGACCACGCCACAAATCACCTCCGCGGGCGCCGGCGCTAAAAATTCGGCATCCGCTGGGGCAGTTGGCGTCGTCGGTCGGGTCGGTGCGGGTGGTCGGACCGGATCGGGCAAACAGGCCCGCAACGCCAATTCGACGGCCGCCGAACCGCTGCACACCAAGCGGACGTGGCGGACCGGCAGCGTCCCGGCGATCCGTTCACGCAGTTCTTCGACCACCGCGGGGAAGTAACGTCCCCAATCGCCGTTGCGGAGGATGCGGTCGACCGACTCCGTGATCAAGCCGTCTTCCGGGGGCCAGGGGGGACAATCGAACCGTCGGTCAGAGCCGTCGTGCATGGGCCGGTCCTGCGCCGCCGGTACCGAGGTCGGTCCGGTCGAAATGCTGCTATGAACGGGCTGGGCTTGTGACGATTTTTTTGAACACATATTATGCCGCTTCTCGAATCGGCTCGCGAAGTCCTGTCCGCGGCCGTTCCGCGTCTCACTCTCTACCCCCGTTGATCACCCATGCCATCGTCGCCCGGTCCTTTCGGCCCCTGGTTGGGGCGCGGCGACGCCCCGTTGGGCCTGCTCGCCCAGGCCGAGGTCGACGCCCCTGCCGCGTCCCCTCTCCAGCAGATATTGCAAAGCCCATTCACGCTGATGGGCGGGCTATTGGGATTGTTTTATTTCATCGTGATCGTTCCGGAAAAGCGTCGCAAGGCCGCGGAAGCGGCTCGCTTGGCTTCGGTCAAGAAAAACGACCGGATCGTCACGATCGGCGGCATCCACGGGGTAGTATCCGCCGTGAACGAAAACAACACGTTGACCCTCCGTTTGGACGAGAACGGAACTCACAAGATGAAGATCGACCGCTCGGCGGTCGCGCGAATCCTGACCGAAAAGGGTTCGGAAGAATGATCCGGCGTCGCGGTTTCCTGCCGTCGGCGGTAAGCTGTCGACCCGATCGACGCCGCCATACCAGCCGGAACGCACCGTTTTTCGCACCGAAATCCTCATTTCAATAAGCCCGACCAAGACCATGGATTGTCTGCAACTCTCCCTTCTCCCGACAGCCGTCTCGCTGTTGGCCCAGGGCACACCGGATGCGTCCACCGGCGGCGGTGGGATTTCCGCGGTCCAGTACGCGGCGTTGTTGATCGCCCTGGCCGTTTTGATCGTCCCCTTCCTGGTGGCCGGTCCGATCGCCCGCTGGTTGCGGATGCCGGACTACGCGACCCGGATCGGCTTCATTTTGCTCGCGATCGTCGCCTCGGTGACAGTCCTATCGTTTGGCAAAATCGGGCTGGGGGTCGACCTGCGGGGCGGCACGATCCTGGTTTACGAGATCGATCCGAGCAAAGCGATCGGTGCCGAGGATGACGGCAGCGGAATGCGTAGCGTGTCGAGCAGCGACCTGATCCCGTCTTTGATCAAGCGGATCAACCCGAGTGGCACACAGGAAATCGTCATCCGCCCGTATGGCGAGAACCAAATCGAGATCATCATCCCGGAGGTCGACCAACGGGAAGTCAATCGGATCAAGACGCTAATCAGCCAAGCCGGGATTCTGCGGTTCGCGATCCTTGCCAACCGCCGGGACCACCAACGGCTGATCGAAATCGCCCGGACGCAATCTAACGAAGCCGCCCAATCGAAGCGGATGTCTCGCACGGTGCTGGATGTCGACGACAAGACGACCCTCGGGTTCTGGGCGTTGGTCGACCGCGAGGAACGGGCCGCCGAAGATGGGCTCCGTCCGCTACGGGTCGACGTTTCGCAATCGATTTTGCGCAACCCGGCTGACGGTCGGATGTTGGAAGTTCCCGCCGGGATCGGGGGCGCCGACGGCACCGCCCGCTGGATGCAGTCGATCGGTCTCGAAAATATCCAAGTCTTGATGGCGGTCGATGCCGAATTGGACGTGACGGGCGAAGACCTGGCTTTCTCCAGCAGCGGTTTCGACCGCGACGGCAGCCCCTTGGTCCGATTCAAGCTGAACGATGCCGGCGCCGGCCGGTTCTTGGCGTTGACCACGAACAACGCCCCGGACGGCCCGCACCGCCGCCAGCTCGGCATCGTGTTGGACGAGATGTTGCTGTCTGCCCCAGCGATCCAATCGCCGATCTCGGGCGACGGTCAGATCAGTGGCAATTTCACGACCGAAGAAGTCAACCAGTTGGTTCAGATCCTGCAAGCGGGTCAACTTCCCGCCGCCGTGACGAAGGCCCCGATCGCAGAAAACCAGATCGACGCGACCTTGGGCGCCGACACGATCCGTAAAGGTCTGATCGCGATCGTGACGTCGCTGCTGATCGTGTTGGTCTTCATCCTGGTTTATTACCGGTTCATCGGCATGATCGCCTGTTTGGCGTTGGTCTTGAACCTGCTGATGATCTTGGCGGTGATGATCCTGATCAATCAGCCGCTGACCCTGCCGGGCCTAGCCGGTTTGGTGCTGACCGTCGGCATGTCGGTCGACGCGAACGTGTTGATTTTCGAGCGGATTCGCGAGGAACTGAAGAAAGGCGCGGCGGCCCGGATGGCGATCCGAAACGGCTTCGCTCGGGCCACGACGACGATCATCGACGCGAACCTGACGACCTTGATCACCGCGATCGTCCTGTACGCGATCGGTACCGAC
Organism: Planctomycetaceae bacterium; assembly: GCA_007694185.1. GTDB lineage: Bacteria > Planctomycetota > Planctomycetia > Pirellulales > Pirellulaceae > UBA6163. The sequence continues at coordinate 83,530 of RECD01000164.1, read as the reverse complement.
CAGATCCGCGGGTTCGCCGTCACCTTGATCTTGGGGATCCTGTTCAGCATGTTCACCGCGATCTACCTGTCGCGGACGCTGTTCGACATCGCCGAGCGAAAGGGCGTGCTGTCGCTTTCGATGAGCGATTTGGTCGGCTCCCTGCGAACGCAACTCTCCGGCGGCGGGACGATCGACTTCATGGGGCGCGGCCCCATGGCGTTGGCCCTGTCGGGCCTGTTGCTGATCGCCGGCATCGTCGCCTTGGTCGCCCGCGGTGGCACCATCTTGGACATCGACTTTTCCGGAGGATCGTCCGTCACGTTCCGCTTGGAAGAACCGGTCGGGACGGACGCGGTCCGAGCCGTGGTCGCCAAGAGTTTGGCTACGGATGATGGGCAGACGACCGATTTCACCGTCAACAACGTGACCATGGATACCGCCCGAGCGGGAACCGTGTTCAAGGTCGATACCTCGATCGAAAGCGTCGATGAGTTGAAGGTCTTGTTGGGCCGTGGCTTTGAAGCCGACGGATCGCTGAACCTGGTCACCTACGAACTGGAAATCGCACCCGCCGACCCGCCGGCACAGAGCGGGTTGCTGAGCAACTCGGCCAGTACCCTGGTCGTGATGCGGGCCCAGGACGAAACCGAACCGGCTGCGGCGGACGACGTGCCGGTCGACGCGGACGACGTGCCTGCCGAAACGCCGGCAGATTCGCCGGCACCGAGTGCTGAAGACACACCGGCCGAAACCGCTGCCGCATCGGATACGCCCGCAGAACCTGAATCTCCCGCAGAAACTGAGGCTCCCGTAGCGACCGAACCGTCCGAGTCGCCAGAAGCGGCGGCCCCGGAAGCCGCGGCGCCCGCCGAGCCCGCGGCGGCAGACGCGCCGATGGCGACCGAAGCGGAAGCCACCGAGGACTCGGACATGGTGGCTCAGGCGCCGGAAGTGATGAGCCGAGCACGGGTTCGGCTGGGGATCGGCGGCAGCGTTCAGGACGCGGCCGGAATCAACTCCAAAACCCTCCTCGCCGGGATCGCTCGAGCGGCCGAGATGGCTGAGGTCTCCGTCGACATGCTCGGTGTGGAACTGATCCCGCAGGGCGAAGGGGCAGACCAATGGAGCCCCGACAGCGAACTTCGGTTCAGCGACTGGGAAGTCGGTTTGCCGATCGAGTTCGGTCCCGCCGACGAGGTGATGCTCAGCCTCAAGGAGACGCTCGGCAACGACCCGATTTGGATCAGCAGCAGCAGCGTCGGCCGACGGGTCGCGGGCGACATGATCAGCCGGGCCTTTTTGGCGATGTTCGCCAGCTTGCTCTGCATCATCGGCTACATCTGGTTTCGCTTCCAACGGGTCGTCTACGGCTTGGCAGCCGTTGCGGCGCTCGTCCATGACGTCTTGATCACGCTCGGTGCGATCGCCGTCAGCTACTGGTTGGCCGGGGCGTTGGGCTTCCTGTTGATCGAGAACTTCAAGATCAGCTTGACCGTCGTGGCGGCCCTGTTGACCGTGATCGGCTATTCGCTGAACGACACGATCGTCGTCTTCGACCGGATCCGGGAAACCAAGGGGAAGAGCCCAAGGTTGACGAGCGAGATGGTCAACGAGAGCATCAACTCGACGTTGAGCCGAACGTTGCTGACGTCGCTCACCACTTTGATCGTGGTCGGACTGCTGTACGCCTTCGGCGGCGATGGCATCCACGCCTTCGCGTTCAGCTTGGTCGTCGGTGTGTTGGCTGGGACCTACAGCTCGATCTTTGTCGCCAGCCCGATCCTGCTCTGGCTGGTCACCAAGTACCAACCGGCCGCCCGCGGCCAATAGCCCCCGCGGCCGCCTGCGGCCGGCGAGCCATCGAGTCGCGACCGCTGGCAAAGCCGTTACCCGCGTGTTAGTGTGAAAGGCAGTTTATTCGCCTTTGAACCATACACGCGGAGCTGCTTGCCATGCTTCTTTCGGGTCCGAACTCGCTTCGTTTCTACCTGTGGCTGGTGATCGCCCTCGTCGTGTCACCGACCGCCGGGACGGCGGTCGCCCAGCCGACCGATTCGAAACGGCCTCAACCGCCCAACATCGTCTTTATCTTCTCAGACGACCACGCGTTGCAGGCGATCGGCGCGTACGGATCGCAAATCAATCAGACTCCGAGAATCGATCAGTTGGCCAAGCAGGGGATGGTCTTCGACCGCTCCTATTGCGCCAATTCGATCTGTGGTCCCTCCCGCGCGTGCATCCTGACGGGGAAGCACAGCCACCTGAACGGGTTCATGCGGAACGGTGACTCGTTCGACGGTTCCCAGGTCACGTTCCCCAAATTGCTGCAACAGGTCGGCTATCAGACCGCGATGATCGGCAAGTGGCACCTGGAAAGCGCCCCGACCGGCTTTGATCACTGGGAAATCCTGCCGGGGCAGGGCCATTATTACAACCCGGACTTCATCCAGATGGACGGCAGCCGGAAGCGATACGAAGGCTATTGCACCGACCTAGTCGGCGACTTTTCGATCGATTGGTTGGAAAACCGTGATCCCGACCGACCGTTTCTGTTGATGAGCCAACACAAAGCTCCGCACCGCAACTGGTCGCCACACCCCCGCCACTTCGGCAAATACCCCCTCGGTTCGGTACCGGCTCCCGACACGCTTTTCGATGACTACGCGAACCGCAGCGAGTTGTTGAAAGAGAACGAGATGTCGATCAAGGAGCATTTCCATTGGGGGCATGACATGAAGTTCCACGGGCCGAACGAGTTCCCCCAACACTTCGTCAGCGGGATACCCAACGGCGAATACAACCGGATGACCGCCGAGCAAAAGGCGCAGTGGGACGCGTATTACGAACCGGAAAACGAAGCCTTGTTGGCAAAGCTGCGGGCCGGGGAAATGTCCGAGGAGGCGATCACCAAGTGGAAGCATCAACGGTACATGCACGACTATTTGGGCTGCATCGCCGCGGTCGATGACAACGTCGGCAGGCTCCTCGACTATTTGGACGACAAAGGCCTCGCCGAAAATACGATCGTGATCTACGGTTCCGACCAAGGGTTCTACCTCGGCGAACACGGTTGGTACGACAAACGCTGGATGTTCGAGGAGTCGTTGAGAATGCCGCTGTTGGTTCGGTGGCCCGGCGTGGTGGAAGCCGAAACCCGTACCGGGGCGATGGTCCAGAACATCGACTACGCCCCCACATTCCTGGAAGTCGCCGGCGTGGCGGTGCCGGTCGAAATGCAGGGACGGAGCATCCTGCCGGTGTTGCGATCCGGGGGCGAAAAGCCGGCCGATTGGCGTGACGCGATCTATTACGCCTACTACGAAAACGATGCCGTCCACATGGTGCCGATGCACGACGGCGTGCGGACCGAGCGATACAAAGCGATGTACTTCCCCCGCACCCGCGAATGGAACCTGTTTGATCTCGAAACCGACCCTCAGGAAATGAGGAGCGTGCATGCCGACCCGGCCTACGCCGAGATCCTGCGAGAGCTGCAAGCTCGTTACCGGCAACTTCACCGCCAATACGATGTCAACCCGGCCGCCATCGCGGCGACCCGCGGTGACGAGGCTTGGTGGAAGCAGCGTGATCGGGCGAAACGGGAATTAGCCAAGGCGGGCGACTTCGATTTGGTCTTCCTCGGTGATTCGATCACACAAGGTTGGGAAGGGGCCGGGAAAGAGGTTTGGGAGCAACACTTCGGCTCCGTCAAAGCACTCAACCTCGGCTTCGGCGGCGATCGTACCGAACACCTGTTATGGCGATTGACCCGCAACCAGATGGGCCCCAGTCGCCCGCGGGCAGCCGTCATCCTGATCGGCACCAACAACACCGGTCACCTGATGCAGGATCCCGACAAGATCGCCGCAGGGGTGAAGGAAATCGTGACGACGCTGCGGAGAAAATCGCCGCGGACCAAGATCCTGCTCTTGAGCGTCTTCCCCCGAGGGACTTCGGCCGACGATCCGATGCGGCTCAACAACGATGAAGTCAACGCACGGATCGCGAAGTTGGCTGACGGGGAAGCGGTCGTTTATCAGGACTTGAGTGATGCCTTCCTCGAAGCCGATGGCACGATCTCGACCAAGGTGATGCCCGATCGCTTGCACCTCAGTGCGGAGGGTTATCGTCGTTGGGCCTCGGGCATCCTGCCGACGCTCACCGAATGGGGCGTGGTCCAACCGGCAGCGGAGTGAACCGCTGCCCGAACGGACACGGCGCGGTCGGTCGGTCCATCCGTCCGAACGAACCGACACCGTTCACCTCCCCGGCCATGACGCTTTGTTCATGGCTCGCATTAGTGATTATCGAACGCGGAGGCGTTCGACTTCGGTGATGCGGCCTTTCCGATTGGAACCGCCGATCATCAAAAGCTCTGATTCGCTGATCGGCAGCATGCGGTGAAAGAACCGGCCGGATGGAAGGTCAGCGACGACTTTCCACTTCGTCCCGTCGCTGGAAAGCTTTTGCAGGCTGCCGGTCACGGTGGTGATGTACAAATCGCCACCGGTCGCGAACGCCGAAGCGCCGAAGCCGGTCATTCCCGATTCGCCAACCAGTTCGGGACCTGAGATCCAAGCATCGGCAACGGGATCGTAAATGTCCGTTTCCAGCGACGTCTCGTCGCCGGAGCTGATCCCGCCGATCGCGTAAAACTTCCCGTCATGGGCTGCCAATGCCAAAGCGCGCCGTTCGAAAGGGGCGGTGGCGATGGCAGCCCACTCCTTCGTCTCCTTCGACAAATCCATTCGCCACGCGGTCTCGTGCCATACACGCCGGGCCTGGCCTGCCATCCCCCAGCCACCGACTACGTAGAGCTGATCACCCATCACGACGGCGTCGAACGATGAGCGGGGCTCGGGTAGCGGTGGCAGATCGGACCACAAACCGGTCGCGGGATCAAAGCAAGCGACGCTATCGACCGACCAGAGATCATGCTCTTCACCGGCTCGGTTGCGAGCTTCAAAGCCGCCGATGCGGTAGAGCTTTTCCCCGTGAGCCACGAGCGCCAGCCCCTGCAAGTGAGGTCCGCGGGCAACGGTTTCCCATTCGCCACCCGCCCGCTTCATTCGCAGCAGCGAATCGTTCTGCAGTTCCAGCCCATACTCATGCGAAGGGCCCATCGTCCCGCCATAGATGTAGACGTCTTCGCCGAGAACCGCGCCGCCAAAGCTGGTCAGCGTGAACGGCAACTTCCCGATCGTTTCCGACGCCACGCCAGGTCCCGCCAAATCGGTCTCAGGTGTCGCGTCGTCTTTGACCGCACCGTCCCCAGCCGGAACATCCAAGGTCAAGGTGACGTAATGTCGGGTGTCGTCGTATTCCTGGTCGCCGACTCGGCCCGGCGTGGCCTCGATGTGCCGGGCACGGATCGAATAGCGTCCCGGTTCAGCCGCTTTGAAAACGTAGCTGCCGTCGGCGCCGGTCTGGCCCGAAAAATCATCGCCGTCGCTGTCGTCCGGCCCCAGAATCCGGACCTCGGCACCCGCCAACGGCAGGCCACCAAACCGGACGCTCAGTGTCCCCCGTCCCGCCGACCACCGCGGCACGATGTCGAAGGGGATCACCCCCGAAGCGTCGACGGTTTGCCAAGCGGGATCGGTAGCGGTCGGGCCAGCCTTGGCGTAATACTTCAGCCGGAATCGGTCGCCCCCTTTGTCGCGGACGCCGAAGTCCTGAGCAGCGACATAGATCGATGACGCTGCGGGCCCCTCCGACACCATGCCGGCAGCCAACGTGTCGCCCGACCGCACGGTGCTGAGCCGCTGCGGGTCGGCATCATCCGCGAGTCGCCACAACTTCATCTCCTTCAGTCGTTCGAGCAGCGCGGGATCGTCTGGAGTAGCCGATTCCCCGAAGTAGACCTCCAACGTTTCGGGGTTGGCGGGTGACGCCTCGGTCGGGGTGCCTCCGGGGGCGAGCCAGATGAAGTGTGCCGAGACAGGGGGCACGGTCCAGCCGACGACCGCGGCGGCAGCGGCCACCGCGACCAGGTTGCGGAAAGGGTGAAACGCATTCATGAACGGAAATCTCTTGATCGGGTGAAGGAAAATCGGAACATCGGTCGCGCTATCGCGACCTGCCGGACAGGTGAAACTCGAGCGTTTGGGACGAACCGGAAGCGGCGTCCGGTTGCGGCGCTGTCAGCGTTGCCGACAGGGAACTGCGGATGTGGTAGCGATCGGGCAGCCGTTCGCGGGTGATCTTTGTCGCCCGAGATCGGCGCAAACTCTCGACCGCTTCCTCATCGTCGTGTCGCCACTCTGGGTCGATCGATTCGATCTCAACCCGGTGGGTACCGACCGGCGGGCCGTCGTGAACGCCAGCTGCGAACCGACCCTCGCGGACCTCGAATGAAGTTTTTGGGCCGGACGTCGTGCCGGTGGGGACGAAACGGATGACGGCGGAATCGAGCGGTCGGTCATCGAGCGAGACGGTCCCATCGATCGCGACCCGCGTGAACGGTTCGTCCGGGTGGCCGCAGCCGATCAGGGCGACGAACAAAAGTCCGATCGCCCACGTCAGCCCCATTCGCGATCGCGGTGCAGGAATGCGACAGTCGCCGGGTGATCGATCAGTACGCCTCATGGCTCAGCACCTCCGCCCCGTTGCGGGTCGATAACGCATCGATAACCACCGCATCCGTGTGATCCGACAGGAACCGCACCGAGCCGTCGACCAGTGCGAACTGAGTGCCGCCCGGATGGTCGCTGCGGAAGGAACGGACCCAATTGGCATCAAAGACCCCGTCGCCCGGTTTGTCTTTGGGATTGAAGGCGTACTGGGTCGTGATCCCCGTTGACCCCGGAAATGGGTTGCTCCAGTAGGTGAACGAGTACCGTGGCGTGCCGGCGCAATCGCCGCTGGAAAACAGGTAATCGGGAAGGTTGTAGGCCGTCTCGCCGATCATCAACGTTTGCGAGGTCCCATCGGTGATGTCACGAAAGCCGGTTCGACCTTCGACCGTGTCGGTATAGACGATCGCCCCGTTGAGCGCCGGACGGGGCCGGGCGGAAAATGCCCAATATGGGTCGTAATCGCGGGAGCCGATCGAAGCGGCGTAGTTGCCGGCGGCACGTCCGCCATCCGCATCACAACCGGGAACCGCACGTCGCAGCGAGGCGGAGGGGCAGAGGAAAAATGGGATCGTCTGCCCCGAGACGGCTTGGTTAACCGGATGGTTGTTCGCCAGGGCAAAGTCGTACAGTTGGAACTCGTTCGCCCGCTCGACCATCGGCAAGATCGCGGTGAAGAGGCTGCCTCCCGACAGCGTGTTGTTGGCGTTCACGGTCGGGAATTGCCCGAACGTGTCGTGGTAGTTGTGAACCGCCAAACCGATCTGTTTCAGATTGTTTTGGCACGACATCCGGCGGGCCGCTTCGCGGGCCGCCTGAACGGCGGGTAACAGCAGCCCGACCATCATGCCGATGATCGCGATCACGACCAACAACTCGACGAGAGTGAAACCCGAATTGCGAAGCGGGGTAGAACTGCCGATCGGGCGGAAACCGACAGGTCGGCGCGCGAACGAGCGTGATGCATCAGCCATTTTGAATGCCTCTTCATGCCACAGGAAAGAAACGGAGCCGGTTGCAACGTTGCAAGTCGGCGGTCATTTCCGAGCGTGGCTGGCGGTGAGGCTGGCTGCGTCGTCGGTAAGAATGGGTCGTCAGCGACTGTTGAGAATCAGTCTCAAGAGAGTATCCGCAGACGAATTACCCTCGTCAAGTCACCTGGACGGGAAACTCTGAAAAAAACGGGCCAACCCAAGCGGGGCCGCCCGATGGCAGACCACCACCGCGGGCACTGCGGTGCTGCGTCGGTTGGAGCCGTGACCGTCACTGCGGGATGGTTGCGAAAAGTAGGCGGCGAGCCGCTGAAGACTCACAATTCGAAGTTGAACGTCTTGTTGATGAATCGCCAAAACCGCTGACCGAGCGACATCGGCTTGGTGTGGATCTTCGCGGTACCGCGGTAGCCTGGCCGGAGAGCCGAATCGATATCCACAAGCGGAACGCGGGCCTGGTAGGAGACGCTGCGGGGTTTGGCCATCCCGGTATCGGGGTCGATTTCGGTCTGCAAGTCGCCACCGGCTTGGATCGCTAGCGACGCGGAGGCGGCCCGGATTTCGGTTTGCGATTTTTCGGCGATCGTCCCGGAAAAACTGCCGATCCGGTATGCCTCCAACTTCATGTCGACGTGTTGCCCGATATCGACCAACTGGACGTCACCCTGATCGACGATCAGGACGGCCTCGAGTTCGTCCGCGGCACCGATTTCGCAGATCAGGTCGTCTGCGGTCAGCAGCGCGCCCCGGTTCCGTTCCTCCAGCGGTGACCCGGTCCAAGTCGGCAACCGGCCGTCGCTCGATTTCTCAGCCGACTTGTCGGGCGGGGGCAATACGACGCCGGAGCGTTTGGCGACGACCACCAGGCGTTCGATTTCCTCCTCGGTCTTTTGCTGCATCTGCTTCAAGGAGGTGATCAGTTCCTGCTGGGTTTCGAACTGGGCCTTGAGCGCTGCGTCGTCGCGGGACCGCAGCGACAGGTTACGCAAACGGGCTTGGGCCTCCTTTTCGCGGCCCACCAAATCGGTCAGCCGGATCTCCAGATCGAGGTTTTGCAAAACCGCCAATTCATCCCCTTCTTCGACCACCGTTCCGGGGCGTACCGTGCGAACGATCTGCCCAGCGGTCCCAGCATAAACCGATCCGGCTCGGGTCGGTCGGATCTCGAACGGGCAGCGAACCCGATGCGGCAGGGGGATGAAAACGACGCCTGCGACCACCGCGCCGGCGACCGCGAGGGAAGCCAAAAAACGTCCACGTTTCACTTTCGCGAGCCTCCCGGGCGTGCGGATGAACTTCCAGGTTTGGATGACCGGTTGTGCGATCAGCCCGGCGAAACCGACCACGGCGATCGTGCGACCGACCACTTGCAAACCGTAGGGTTCCAGAACCTTGATCAAAAACCAGCAGATCGAGAACACGACGACCCAGCGATAAATCACGCTGGCGACCGTATACAAAGCGAACAACGCCTGATTGCGGCGTGGCAAAAAAGGGTCCTCCTGCAATTCCATCCCGAGGCAGGTCTTTTGAAACCAACGCTTCAAGACCTCCGTCGCCTTCTGACGAAGGTTCGGGATTTCCACGGCATCCATCAGGATGTAGTAACCGTCGAACCGCAGCAGCGGATTGCCGTTGACCAGAATGGTGCTGACCAAGTTCAAGAACATCATGTTCAGGCAGAGGTCATTCAGTAGGCCGGGCTCGGAGAAGTACCAGATGTAGGCGGCGAACGACGCCAAGATCAGCTCCACGTAAATCCCGGCTGCCCCGATCCAGACCCGTTTCCACTTATTCGGCAGCATCCAAGAGTCGGACACGTTGCAGTAGAGACAGGGGGTGAAGACCAGCAACATGAAGCCGATCTCGTGGCATTCCCCTCCGAATTTCTTGCAACTGAGCCCGTGGCCGAACTCGTGCAGCACCTTCACCACGGCCATCGTCGCGGCCAGATACAGCCACCGGTCAGCGGCGAAGAATTGCTGAAAGGTCGGCAACCGGGCGTAGACCGTTTCGTATTGAGAACCGAGCAACAGGACAGCGGACAGGAAGAACAGCGAAAAGCAGATCAGCGCCGGGACGGTGAACAGCCAGCCGAACCAGGGCAAGATCCCGTTCAGCACCTTTTCCGGGTCGATGCCCCGAAAGCGAATGGCGAAGAGGTTGGTGAACTTGCCGATCACCTCCTTACGCTTCTTTGTCCGCCCGCGTTCCCGCAACGCCTTCCCTTGGCCCGGCGCGCTACTGATCACCAGGCCGCTGCGGTGCAGCATGCCGACGAATTGCTGCAGGTCACCGAACGTGATTTTTTGGGGGGCAAATCGCTGTTCGAAGCCGTCCTTGATCTGCTGCAAACTGACGTGGCCGTCGAGCAAGCCGAGGATGAAATACTCCTCGTCGTGGAAGCGGTAATACTGCAACCCCACCGGCTCCTTGACGACCCAGTAGCCGGTCCCTTGGTAATGGTGGCGGCTGGCGGTCAGGTCAGGACGCTTGCGAACGGCCAACGGCCGTGACGAGCTGCTGATCAGCGATTCGGCGAGGGTAGCCATGGCGGATCAGTTCTTCGCCGCGGCGGGATAAAGCAAGATGTCGGCTTCCATGCCCGGCTTGAAAACCCAGTCCTCACCGAGTTGCTGGTTGTCGATCTCTACCCAGATCCGGCAACGATGGTTCAGGTCGATTTCGCTGCTCACAAAACCGACTTTGGCGTCGATCTCGACCGCCCCGTCGGCGGCGGTCTGCGAGCGTTGGTTGTTGGCATAGATCCGCACTTTGGCGGCGGTCCCGCGAGTGATCTGGCCGGGGTATCGCAACGCGTCGATGTCCCCCTCGACCCGCAACTTGTCGAGTTGGACCAGTTCGAAGATCGGCGAACCGGGCTGAACCCATTCGCCCAATTGGGCGACGCGGCTTTCGATGAATCCGCCGAACGGGGCGACGATCTGGCGGCGGGACAACTCGTGTTCGGCCAATTGCCGCTCGGACCGTTTGGCCACGTACTGGATTTTGGCGATGTCCTGCTGCAACTTCACCAACTCGATCCGCAGCGTCGCCCGGTCGGCTTCGAGGATCTTCTTTTCCATTTCCCAGTAAGGCACCGCGCCCTCACGCCGCAGTTCCTTGTAGGCCTCGGCCTCGGCCGCGGCCGACCGTTCGCTGTTCTGGGCGTCACGAACGTTGACGTCGTTCAAGGCGTTCATTTCGGCTTCGCGTTCCTCCGCCAAGCGGAGGTTCAACAGCAACTGGGCTTGGGTGTCGTCGATCCTGGCCAACAGGTCACCCGTCTGAACGTTGGCCCCCTCGGTCGCCAACAGCTCGGTAATCCGGCCCTCGGCCCCGGCCGGCAACCGGAGGCTCTGGATCGTCTTGACCATGCACTTGTCCGCCCGCAGGGCGTCGTCGTCGTTCTGAGCGAGCGCTCGGGAGGGAGCCTGGGCGAATAGCCAATCGCCGAGCAGGGCGGCTACGATCAGCAGCAGGATCCAAGACAGGCGAGGTAGGCGTCGCATCGCAAGGAACTCCGAGGAACCGTGGTAAATCGTAGGCGGGTGAGCCGCCCGTCGGGCGGCCACGCCGTTCGCAAAAACAGCAATCACTAAAACAGGAACTTACACAACCATTCGTACACTTCGTGGAACAGCACGAACCCGGCCGCCCGCTTGCCACACTGCACGTTGGCGATCACCTTCGCACCGGGGCGCGGGGCGCGTTGTAGCAATTCCTCACGATCGGGGATCATCCGCATCTGAACCGTCGAACCGTGTTCCGGATCGACCTGTGCCCGCAACTGGACTTGCTCACGCGGCAGCACCGCCGACATCGGCTCATCCGGGTGCGTCGCCAAGATGTAGCGAACCGGCAGAGTCGGTTCGTCGACCTCACGCAACCGCCGATCGAGGTGCCCCATCCGCTTATCCGGCATCTGGACTTCCAGGTGCAGCGGTTGGTTCAAGTCGGCGACTTCCATCAACACCTGGCCGGTCATCACGGGGCGGCTGCGGAGCATCTTTTCGACGTCCCAACTGACCACCATCCCGTCGATCGGCGCCGTGATCGTCAATTGCTCGGCCCGTTCTCGCTGCAATCGCAGCTTGTCCCGCAAGGCCTCCAGCCGAACCTGAAATTCGAACTCCTCGCCCTGCAATTGCCTGCGTTCGTTGGGCTCCATCGCCTTGCTGGCGGTCAACACCCCGCGGACGCGGTTGTATTCGGCCGTCGTCGTCTGGATCTGCCCCAGCAGTTCCGTCATTTCCATTTCGAGTTGACGGTTCCGGAGCCTGACCAGCGGCTGACCGGCCTGCACGATGGCGGCGTGGTCCGCCAACACCTCGATCACCTCGCCGTCGATCGGCGCGAACACCTCGCGGCGTGCGTCGGGCTCCAGTTTCCCCTCGGCCTCCAACTGCAATTCCATCGGGACAAAAATCAGCCCGAGCGTGACGACGGTGAGCGCGACCAAGGCGGCGACCGTCTTGGGCAGGGCGCGACCCTTGAACAGGCTCGACGTCTTCCCGAGCGTCCGCCAAATGGGCATCAGGAACAGGTTGCTGTGCGACAGCGAATTGGCGATCGCCCGGGTGCCGTGTTCGTACAGCAGGTCGACTCGCGCCCGAAAAATCTCCGCCGGCAAGTCGCTCTCGATCTGCTCGACGATCAACGCGCCGATCACGGCGCCGCGGTGCGCGTGATCCCGATCGACCTCGCCGGCCGCCCCGAGTTCCTGCTTGCCGCCCCGGTCCGGCTCGCGCAGCGGCAGAACGGCGATATTCCGTCCGTACGAGAGGTCGACGTACTCTTCCAACGCCTCTTCGATCTGAGGCGGCAAATCCTCCGTCGAACCGTCGTGCCACAGCGGCTCGCCCGCGGCGACGACACAGGTCGCCAAGCGGTTCAAAGCTGACACGATGTTCGAACGGGTTTCGATCGTGTCCTGGCCGCTGATCGCTTGGACCCGACAGTGATTGCCACGTTTGATCGCGACACTGACCCGGTCGCACCCGACCAACCGGCGACCTTCGTTGGCGACGATGTAAGCCGTCTCCTTCAGATCCAACGACTCATGCGCCGCGCGGGCGAACGAATCCGCCTGCTGCCAAAGCACCTGCTTGTCGGAAAAGAACCGCAGCTTCTGACTGCGCAGCCACTCGGCCGCCAGTTCACACATCTGCTGCAGGAACCGGACGTACCCCTTTTGGGTTTCCGGGGCCGTGTCCGGACGTTGAAAAACCTCGATCAGCCCGTCCGCGTTCCCGTCGTGCTTCAACGGAGCCAGGACCAACAACCACCTCGTCGGGTTGCCCTCGGCGTCCCCGTCCGTCGTCCCGGAATAGGGCGGGACCAATAGCGTTTGGCCCGTCATCGCGACCCGCTTGATCAGACGGCGATGGCGTTCGGCGTCCTCGCCATCCGGGGCCACCACCGTCGGCTCGGCATTGATCTGGTACTGCAACTTCAACTGCCGGTCATCGTCCAGCAACCAAACGGCTCCGCCCGTCGCGGCTAGCGCGGTCACGATCCGCTGCAGGAATTCCGGGTAGAACTCCTCCGCCGTCGCGCCACTCTTGGCCAACGCGGCGATCTCGTTGACCAAGCCGCGGATCTGCTGCTTGGTTTCTTCTACCGTCTGTTGATTGACCGACATCGGCTTTACACAAGGGAGTTGGGAACCAGAACAGACCTCGCCCCGTGACCTCGGATTCGTCTCAGGCTGCCTAAACTTACAAAACGCAAACGTCGCAAGACGATTTCAACTGGGAACTCTGGGCAACATTCCGAACACACCGACCGAAGAAACGACAAAATCGGCAAAGCTTGGACTAGAAATCGGCTTGTACACAATGTATAACACGATCCCGGGCGTTGGCAACACCTGTTCCAGAGAAAGCGTCACACGCTGCCGCAACCCGGCACCGGGCTACGAGCACCGCATCCTGAGTGAGATTTGCTGTTGGTCGATTCGACCTCGAACCGCGCCGCACCCGAGGCGACCGTCACCGAACCACACGCCTTGGCCCATCAGGAGGGCGATCCGCCGACGTCGGCCGACTCACCGCCCCAAACGCCGACCGACTCGCTGTCAGCGGAGCGGCAGCAACTCGACCGGCTGCAAGAGCAGTTGAACCGGTTGCAACGGACCGTCCGGCTGGCGATCGAACAAACCTTGGCCCAGTGGTCAGGCAAAAGCTTTGGGTCGTTGGATGCCAATCGCGCGATGGCGACGACGATCCATGATGTGCTGGAGGGTCACGGCCTGCGGGTCCGCTGCCCCGAGTGTGGGCACGCGGCGATCCTCCGCTGCGGGGCGCGACCCGGCCTGCCGGATGGCGTCTTCGTGTTCGATCACGTCATCGCCGGTCGCCGCACGTTTCACGGTGGAGGAACGACCCTGCCGGATTTGCGTCTGACGGCGAAACCGCCACGAAGGCGTCGGGACAAGACGCCTCCGCCCGAGGCCTGACCGCCCCGTCCGCTCCTGTGCGTAGCGGATCAACCGGCCTGGTCAGTCAGTCCAAACGGTCTGGGTTTGCCGTTTGCTGACGGGCCACCACTCTTGAATTCGCTCGGCCAAGTCGGCGACGACGGCGGGATACCGGCCGGCGATGTTGTCGTCTTCGTGTGGGTCGGCGAGCAGGTCGAACAGTTGCGGCCGTCGCTCGGTTCGCGGATGGCTGCTGGCATAGCGACCGACCTGGCCGTCATACGTCAGCAACAGCTTCCACCGTCCCCGGATGACCCAACGATAGAGCAGCGAGGCTTCCGGGTCATCCAAGTCGGCGATGTCGTGGGCAAAGGTCTCCCCAAAGATCGCGTCTCGATCGAGCGGCTGGCCGTCCCGAGCTAGCGTCAACAGGTCCAATCCCGGCAACCCCTCGGGAATCGGCAAATCTGCGGCACGGAGGATCGTCGGTACGATGTCGATGCCGCTGGCCAGGTCGTCGTAAGTCGCGGGGCGAATCTTCCCCGGCCAACGGAGCATGATCGGCTGCCGGGTTCCCCCTTCGTTGGCCGATTGCTTCGACCGCGGAGCGTAACCGCCGGCTTGGGGATCCTGGATCCATCCGTTGTCGCCGGTGTAGACGATCAGCGTATCTTCGGAGAGCCCCTTAGCTTCGATCCGATCGAGCAGTTCGCCACAGGTCTCGTCGAACCATTCGCACATCGCGTAGTACTTGGCGACAAACGGCGAGTCGACCTTGTCCCGGTACTTGGCGAGCAATCGCTCGGGCGGGTTGTGAGGGGTGTGCGGCAAGAACGGCGCGTACCAAACGTAAAACGGTCGGTCCTGCTCGACCGCCATGTCGATGAATTCGAAGACCGGCTCCATCCCCTCGCGGCCGATTTTCAACCCGTCGTCGCCATGCCGCCCGCCAGGTTGAGGGAAGCCGCGGGTCATGCCGTGGGTGAACCCGCCACGGCTGAAATGCCCCTCCCACCACTTGCCCGACTGGTGGCTGAGGTAGCCCCGTTCGGCAAGCCACTTGGGCAGCGTCGGCTGACGGTCGATGCGGCTGATCAGTTCGGCCCTCAGCTCTTGATAGCGCGGTGACGCCGGCTTCGCGAGAGCGTGAGACGGATCGTTGCCGGTGATGCCGTGCTGATGGGCATACAGTCCCGTGATCAGCGTCGCCAACGACGGCCGACAGAGCGCCGTGGGGACATAACCGCGAGGAAAAACGGCGCTGGCTGCGGCGAGTCGATCGAGATTCGGGGTCTGGACAATCGGGTGCCCCATGAACCCGTAGTCGGTCCACGACTGGTCATCCGACAGGATGAAGACAACGTTGGGCGGCCGCTGCGGGTCCGCCGCTTGGGCGGGCTGCATGGCCAGAAGTCCAACGGCGTGCAAAACCATTCCGAACAGGATCAGCCGATCGAGTTTCATCATTTTTCCGAGGTCAGGGGAAGCTTCGACGAACCGCTGTCGGAAACGGACGGCGGTTGCCAGGGAACGCCGCCCGCGGCGCGAATTCGCTCGCGAAGGGCGGTGGAGAGTTGATTGACGATCGGCCGACGGCTGGCTGCCAAGTCGTTCGTTTCCAACGGGTCAGCCGCCAGGTCATAGAGCTCCAGCGGCTGGTAGGGGCTGTTTTGCAACAACTTCCAGTTGCCGCGAATCAGTGCCTGATAACTTTTGCCGCCGTACTGCAAACCGCCTTCACGCCGCACGAAATAGAGGTCGCGCTTCGCATCGATCGCCTCGCCGCGGAGCAACGGCACGAGGCTGACCGCGTCCAGATCTTCAGGCAGCTCCGCACCCGCCAATTCGACACAGGTTGGAAACAGGTCGAACAGCAAGCCGGCGTAATCCGAACGCGACCCGGCGGGAATCATCGCGGGCCAGCGGATCATGAACGGCACCCGCAGGCCGCCGTCGTAATGGCTCTGTTTGCCGTCGCGGTAAGGGTGATTGCTTTGGGCATGAGGCAGTGAACCGCCGTTGTCCGCGGTGAACACCACCAACGTGTTATCGCGCAACCCGGCCTGATCGAGCGCCGACAAAAATCGCCCGATTCCATCATCGAGGTGCTCGACAAAGGCGACGTTCTTGGCCCGGTTTTCTTCCATTTCCGGTTCCCGTTGCCGCACCCGATCGAGCCACTGGGGCGGCGGTTCGATCGGAAAATGAGGCGCGTTGTAGGCGAGGTAAAGGAAGAACGGCTTGTCGTCAGCCGAAGTCGCTTGGTCGCGAACGTGCTCGATCGCCCAATCGGTGAACAGGTCGGTGGCGTGGCCCGCCGGGTCGATCACCTCGGCGTTGCGGCGCATGTAATTGACGTCGTGTCGACGATGGGTCAGGTAGCTGTCCATCATGTCGCCCAGGAACCCGTGAAAGAAATCGAACCCCCGCTCGTTGGGGAGATTCGGCGATTCCAACCCGAGATGCCATTTGCCTACGATCGCGGTCGAATAGCCGGCCGCGCGAAGCTGATCCGCCAACGTCGACACATCGGGTCGGAAATATCCCCAGGAGTTCTCCGGATGAGTCCGGATCACACCCGGGACGCCGACCATGTCCGGATAACGACCGGTCAACAGCGCGGCGCGGCTTGGTGAGCAAACCGTGCAGTTGGCTCGCATGTTGTCGAACAACATGCCGGCGGCAGCCAATTCGTCCAGATGCGGTGTCAATACGTCCCGGCGCTGGTACGTCGACAGGTCCCCGACGCCGTGGTCGTCGGTCAGGATGATCACTAAGTTCGGTCGTTTTGGCGAGTCGGCCAGGGCGGTAGCAGCAGCTACCCAAAACGCCAAAACCGGCATTCCAACGGCAAAGGAGCAGTTAAAAATCACGAGTTCTCTGATTATGAAGGCTTAGCAGAATCGTCACTGGGGGATTTCCGCATCGCGAGTGACCACGCGGCCTTCCCAAATCGCTTCGTCGGTCGCCGGATCGTAGGTCAAGACGCGGTGCTGGCTGCCGACCGCGGGCGGGCGATCGACTTTGGGGAGCCAGCGGCGGTGCTCGGCTACGATCTCCGCCAACTCGGGATCGCCGACCCGATTCTGCCATTCGTTGGGGTCGTTCTCGAGATCATAAAGTTCCTCGGTCCCGTCGGCGTATTGGATGTACCGCCACCGCTCACTGCGAATCCCATGGTTGCCCTGGTTGTGCGAAGTGATCGCCGGACGGGCCCGCCGGGCCGATGCATCTACCAGTTGCGGTTTGAGTGAAATTCCCTCCAGGTCATCTCGCGGGTCGATCCCGCACAGATCGATCAGCGTCGGATAGAGATCGAGCAGTTCCGCGGGCTGGGTCGATCGTCCCCCGGCGGTCACGCCGGGACCGGCGAAGATCAGCGGCACGCGGGTGCCACGGTCCCACAGCGTGTTCTTGCCGGTGATCTGCTTTTCCCCCAAGTGCCAGCCGTGATCGCCCCAGACGACGACGATCGTGTTCTCCGCCAACCCCGTCTCCTCGAGCGTCGTCAGGATGCGACCTACTTGCGCGTCCACAAAGCTGGTGCAGGCCAAATAGGAGCGGACCAGGTTTCGCCACTGCCCGTTCTCGCGAACCCACCGCAGCCGCGGTTCCGGCAACTCCCAATGCAAGTACCACGAGAACCTAGGCGTGTCGTCGCGATCCCGCTCGTCCACAGGAGGCAACACCGAATCGTCGTCGGGATAAAGGTCAAACCACTGTTGAGTCGCGTAGCAGGGGACGTGTGGCAAGAAAAAGCCGGCGGCTAGAAAAAAGGGCTGATCCCGCGGAGCCTCACGAAGCCGTTCGATCGTCCAACTGGCGACCTGGTAATCCCCTTTATCTTCATCACGATGCGGGAAGACGCCCCAATCCATCAGCGGGTGATTGCCCATCGGCGTTGGCGGAATCAGCTTCTTTTCCGGGCGGACTCCGATGCCGCCGGCCGGTCCCCACACGTCGAACTCGCGGAGCCGCTGCTGCGGGCCGCCGACACCGCCGTGGTAGATCTTGCCGCTGGTCAACGTCCGATAGCCAGCCGACTTGAAATGCTGCGGCAACGTGACCCGATCACGCCATTCCGGCAGCGTCCGAAACCAAGGCGCCAGCCCATGAATCCCCGTCGTACTGCTCCGCAGTCCCAGCATCAGGCTGGTGCGCGACGGGTTGCAGAGCGGGGCCTGACAATGCGCGTTGAGAAAAATCGTCCCCCGCTCGGCCAACCGATCCAGGTGCGGCGTTTGCGCTAGGGGATGACCACCAAAGGCGCCGATCCAATCGTTCTGGTCGTCGATCGCGATGAACAGCACGTTGGGCGGCTGTGCCCCCGTCGCCGGTAGCCCGGAAGCGACAAACAACAACCAACTTATGCAGAAGGACCCGAACAACATTCGGCCAGATCGAGTCAGGCGAGGACGCAACATGAGCGGATGACAGTAGGTGAAAAGGGAACGGGCAACGAATCCGGTTGCTTCCGACCTCGCGACGACGAGGTGGCCACGGAGGTCGCTTCGGCTCGCGGGGATCGGCTTCAGAACGTTCACAACCAAGCGCCGATCGGCTCAGTATAACTGCGGCGTGACCACCCCGTGACGCACGGGGGTGACACCCCAATCCGATCAGCGAACCAAGAGGTTGTCGAGCAGTCGTGTGCCGGCGATGCGTGCCGCGATCAGGGCGACGGCCACCGGTGGTGCGTTGGCCGGATCGGACGGCAGTGGCGACAACGGTCCCGGCAACGGCAGCAGCGTTTGCGGGTCGACGACCGCGGCGTAATCGATCGTGTCGACCCCCGAGCGATGCAGTTCCTCGACCATCGCGGCTTGCCACTCGGACGGATCGCAACTCCCTGCCTCGCGAAGTCGGGCGACCAAGGACAACGCCCGCCATAAGGCGAGCGCCCGTTCTCGATCCCCCGCAGGGAGGTAGCGATTTCGTGAACTGAGCGCCAAGCCGTCCGGGTCACGGACGGTCGGGTACACGTTCACATCGATGTCGAGGTTCAGATCGGCGACCATGTCGCAAATCACCCGCGCCTGCTGGTAATCCTTCTGACCGAACACCGCGACATCAGCCGGCACGATCTGAAAGAGTTTCAGCACGACGGTGCAGACACCCTGAAAATGCGTGGGCCGGATCGATCCCTCAAACGCCTCGGCCACCCGCGGCGGCGCGACCAGCGTGCTGAACCGCGAACCGTACATCTGATCCGCTGCGGGCGCGAAGACCATGCCGACCCCGTCGCGGCGGAGCAATCGGAGATCATCCTCCCAGGTCCGCGGGTAGCGAGAAAAATCTTCGTTCGGACCGAATTGG
Source organism: Planctomycetaceae bacterium (assembly GCA_007694185.1). Lineage (GTDB taxonomy): Bacteria > Planctomycetota > Planctomycetia > Pirellulales > Pirellulaceae > UBA6163. The sequence goes on along the minus strand of RECD01000164.1, from coordinate 64,244 downwards.
GTCGGATTCACGAAGATCGAGACCGCGACGTCATCCGCCAATTCGGCACCACGCCGGACCAACGCGAGGTGACCTTCGTGAAGGGCCCCCATCGTCGGCACGAAAGCGACCCGCCGTCCACCCAGCTGTTGCCGACGAACCCAAGCCCGAGCATCCGCAGGCAATTCCAGCACCCGCATTTCGGTAGGCGGTTCAGTTGCCACCGGTAGCGTCCTGGAGCACCTGTTCGTTGACATAAATCGGCAACGGCGGTTGGAACGTGACGGCCACCGCGATCGCGTCGCTAGGACGGGCATCGATTTCGATCAACTCGCCGTCTTTACGCAATTGCAGGGCAGCGAAATAGGTCTGATCGCTCAGCTCGCTGATCACGACGCCCTCGATGGTAGCCCCCAGCGATTGAGCCACCTTCACGATCAGGTCATGGGTCAGCGGCCGTGGGGGTTGGAAATTCTCCTTGACCCGCCGGTTGATGTTGGTCGCCTCAAAAATCCCGATCAGGATCGGAAATTGGCGATCCCCGCCAACCTCTTTCAGGTAGATCACTTGGCTGTCGCTGATCTCGGAAATGATGATCCGGGCCAACTGCATCTCGACGGCCATGACCGCTGCTCGTTTGGGTTAGGTTGAAGATGCACGCCGACAGGAAACCACCGGTCTATCCTCGGACCCGCCATTGTAGGAAGGACTTGGCCGAACCGACAACGGCCCCCACGAAGCGAACGAGCCACCTTCGTCCCCTCGCTCCGGTCCTGACGGCCCGGCGATCGATGAGCACTGACGCAAGTTCGCCGGAGACCATGCGCCGGCGGTTCACTCCGGTCGTTTGAGCTGCAACATGTAGTGAACGATGTCGACCAGCCCTTGAGGATCGACGGTTTGATGCAGCTCATCCGGCATGATCGACTTGTCGCTCTTCTTGAGTTCGACCAGTTCCTCGCGGGGGATCGTCCGATCGATCGCCTCAGCGGTCCGGATCGTGACCGCGTCGTCGGTCTGGTTGATCAACATGCCGGTGACCACCTGCCCCGAATCGAGCAACGCGAGGTAGGTTTCGTAATTGTGGCTGATGCCGGCGCTGGGGTCGAGAATCGACGTGTACATCGCCTCCGCGGAAAGCTTGCTGCCGATTTCCGACAAATCGGGTCCGACCTGTTTTCCGAACCCGTTGACGACATGGCAATTCGCGCAGGTCGCCTTGGTTCGGAACAACGTCTCACCGTGCTGGGGATCCCCCTTCATCGCCGTCAATTCGTCGACGGTGGGCAAGGGGCGGGCATCCGCCTGAACGGGCAGGGGCAGGACTTGAGCGGCCAGCTCACGCACCTCTTTCTGATCACTCCGCGCGAGCAACCCGCCGGCCAGCAGGCGGGTATCCGGAACCAACGTGCCGGCTTGAGCTGTCTGGAGCAATCGCTCGCCCCCCAATTTGGAAGCCGCCAGCCCTCGGACCGCGGCCGATCGGACAGGGTAGGGAACCGATTCCTGGGCGGCCCAATCCGCGAGCAACGCGACCGCCGGGGGATTGCCGAGCAATCCCAACCGCGTCGCCAACCGTACGGCAGGGATCTCGTCTTCCCCGGTCGCGGTGGCCACCACCCGCGTCCGGCCGTCGTCTTCGCCAAGCAACCAACGGACCGCTTCCACCCCCGCCGAGTCGTCCTGCCCGATGGCGAGTTCGATCAGCCCTTCAGTAACCCCAGCGGGCCGCAAGCGTGCGACCAGCTTCAGGAACGCCGGCGTTCCCCGCAAGCTTTGGATGTGGCGGGTCACGGCCCGCTGAACCGCTTCGGGATAATCGGTCAACTTGTCAGGGACGCGTTCGAGTGATCGGACGATGATCGCATCGTTGCGGGCGCTGGCGGCCTCGTTCGTGCCAGAGTCCGCGAACTTCTCTGTCAAGAACGTCGCTCGCAACGGCTTCGCACGATCTTCTGGGGGATGAAAGTCGAGCGATCGAAAGTAGCGGTCAGTCGCCGACAAGTCCGTATCGGGATCGGCGATCAGGGCAACCAAATGCTCGGACGCCTCGGGCGTTCGCAACCGCCAAACGATGTCAGCCAGTGCGGGCGTATCCCATTTGCCACCGACCGACCGGTCGAGGGCTCGGAAGCATTCCTGCGAACGAACGTCGGACGCAATGCCCAAGGCCTCCAAGTACCAGCGGTCCTGTCCGTCATGGAGCGCGGCCAGCCGCGCCCACAATTCCGGCATGCCGGGGTCGCGATCGTAACGCAGCGCCACCAGCGCTTCACGACGAACCGCCGGCGAGGGGTCTTCGTCGATCCGTGCGAGCAACTGGGTAGGGACCAATTCCAGTTGTCGGAGCAAGCGGATCGCCGTCATGCGGATGTTTTCGTCCTTGTCATCCAACGCCAACCTCACGTAAGGCTCACCACGCCCCGCGATCTTGCCCAACAGCCACAACGCTCGGGCCCGCATCCGCGGATCGGCGTCGGTATACAGCACAACCAACCACGGTTCGGCGTCCGCGCCCATCGCGTGCAGCGCCATCCAAGCCTTGTAGCGAACGGCCATGGTCGGGCTGCGGAGCGCGGCGACCGCCCCTTCAGGCGTCGAGTAGTCGAACTTGGGGACGACGTACTTCATGCCGGGAGGGGCGATGCGAAACAGGCGTCCGCGCTCGGTGTCTCCTTGGCGGTGACCACCGACCCCCGGGTCGTACCAATCGGTCACGAACAGCGAACCGTCCGGCGCCGCACAGACATCCACCGGCCGAAACCAAGGGTCGCGTGTGCCGGTAACCAGCGGCTCGATCGTGGCCCGATAGCCTGCCCCGTCCGGTGTCACCGGATAAGCCCGGACGACGTTCGGCCCCGGGTCGCAGTGGATGACCTGACCGTGAAAACGGTCCGGCAACAGGTCACCCTCGTAGACCATGATCCCGGTAGGAGAACCGGCTCCGGTTTGCAGCAGGTTGGGGACGACACCGGGGTCGTGGAGGTGCCAGTGCCGCAGCGGCACTTCGCTTTCCCAGCCGATCCGCTCGGCTTGCCAGCCCGCGCCGGTCAACTCATCGCGATAGCCATAATTGCCGTGCTCCATCACGAAATTGATCCGGGTGCCCCGATGTCCGTCGTCATCGTTATCGCTCTGCCACAAGGCGCCATAGGAGTCGACGGCGGTCTCCCAGTTGTTGCGAAAATTGTGAGCAAGCACCTCCATCCGGCTGCCGTCGAGTTCGCAGCGAAACACCATCCCACCCCAAAACGGCTTGCCGTTATCGACGATCGGACGGCCATGGATGTCGACGACCGTTTCCCCTGCGGCGTCTTTGACGTGCAAGCCGGTGTTGCCAAAATTCCAATACAACTTCCCGTCGGGCCCGAAGACGAACGAGTGATTCGAGTGGTCATGTTGAGGCTGTCCGGTCTGGCTGAACATCACCTCCTTTCGATCGGCCACGTCGTCCCCGTTGTCATCGATCAAACGCAAGATGTAGGGGGCAGCCGAAACGATCACCTCGTTCCCGAGGACGCACAATCCCATCGCCGAATCGATATCCGGCCCCTGATAGAACGTCTTCACCAAATCCATCACCCCGTCGCCGGTGGTGTCCTCCATGATCAAAATCCGATCCCCCTCCGGACGTGACCCGGCGTGCTGGCGATAATTCATCACCTCGCATACCCAAACCCGCCCGCGATCGTCGATGTCGAGGTTCGTCAAATTCCTGACCACCGGTTCGCTGGCCGATAAGGTGACTTCCAGATCTGTGGGCACGTCGAGCGCGGCCACCGCCGACTCGGGGCGACGCTGATCCTCAGCGACGACCGCTTCCTGGTCCGCTAGGACCGGCGCGGCATCGGCGAAGACGACGAACCGCACGCTGCTGCTGGCACCCCCGTTCTGATTCGTCCCGCCACTGTCCAGCGCCCCGGTGACCCGCAAGGTGTGGTACCCAGTCGGCAATTCGTAGTGAATCAGGCTGTTGGCATGAGTGCCGATCCCCGGGAGTTCGACCGGACGGTTTGCGACCGACAGCGGTTCGCCGCCCGCGTTAGCGTTGCGGTGAACTTTCCCAAACCCCGCTTCGGCCCGCTTCCAGGGGACGTCCAATAGCGACAACTCGCCGTCATCGCCGACCAACACCGGGTCGATCCAGTTGGCCCAATCGCAGGCATACCCGTTGCCGCCGTCGGTGACGACCAAGAACAAGTCTCGGGTGCCGCGGATATCCACGCGAGCGTCAACCGCGTGGCCGGGTGTCGCGGTCGTGACCAACGGCGAACCCCACAACCGTTTGGGTTTCGCTTTCGATTCGTCGACACCCGCTTTCGCGAGTTGGGTCACCAGCGCGTCGCCCCGGCGGCGATCACCAGCCCGCCGGGTCGCCGCGCCCAATTGATACTGCCGCGCGGTGGCTTCGGCATCAAACCCATCAGGTTTGGGGAAATCCTGATCCCGCAACAAACGCTCGACGCCGAGCGGTTGTGCCCCCACACCGGACGCCGGGATTTCGCCACCGGCTGACCAGACGATCGCGTTGCATACCAGTTTTCGGAAAGACGGAATTCCCCAATTCCAATGAAAGTGCCCCCCGGTGAACCCGAACGAGCGTCCCCCATCGGGACGATCAAATGCCCAAGCCAACGTCTGGGGATCACCTTGGGCGACCGACTTTCGGACCGCGGGGTTGCCGCTGTGCGGGCCATCCGGCCGCCGCATCGTCGACTCGGGAGCGACCGCTTGCAAAATCGGCGTGACGCCCGTCGGCGGCTCGGGAAACCGCATGTGGAAATACCATTCGTCCTGCACCGCAAACGGTTCAACCCCGCGGGTGATCGGATGATCCGGGAACTGTTTAAATTCGGCCATCCAGTGCGGGTTCACCGACCAATCCGTTTCGAAATAACCGCCAAGGTAACGGAGCCATGCCTGGCCGGGTTCCCCCTTCGGGACTTCGACCGCGTAGTGGATGCAGACGAAGCCGCAGCCTTCGTCGAGCCGTTTGGTGAGTGATGCCAGATGAGGCAAAGCGGGATGCCGACCGCCACCATCGGAGAAGACGACGATCGAGTCGGCCGATTCGATCAGTTCCGAGTCCTCCGGCCATTCCCGCAGGACGCGAACATTCAGTTTCAATTCGGAGTCTGACAATGTCTCTGCCAACACCCTCAACCCCGCATAATGCTCGTGCGCGCCGAAACCATGACTCGGCTTGCCCGCGATCATCAGCACGTTCTTGGCTGGGCTGTCTTGCGCGGACACCTTGCCCGCACGGCCCAGCGACACCGTGACAATCCCGAGCAAGGTCGCCGAGACGATCAGCCAGCGGCTAAACGAATCCGAAAGCGTGAGACGAAACTTGGCGATCCCCGATCGCACGACGCGGGATCGAAAGCTGGTCAGCATTGACATGGGAATATCCATCGGGGAGAGAAGTCGGAAGGAGGCGGGGCAAACGAGGTGGGAAAAGGGGAATCCGGCAGGGACGGTGCCGCAACCGGCGCGATTCAGCTGGCCCGTCGCGGCTTATCCGCCAACAGGGTACTGATCGCGGAACGCAGTTCACGGACTTTCAACGGCAGAGACAACAGTTCACGGTTCGGGCCTCGGATAGCCGCCTCGATGATTTTCGTCTGCCGCCGATCGGCTAACAAGACGGTCGGGATCTCGCGCGTGTGTTCTTGCGTGGCGAACAGGTTGTGAGCCTCCAGGGCTAAGTTGCCCAATTCGGCCGCCGAAAAAATGACCAAGTCGGCGGGCGGATGGTCTTCCGCCGTGAACCGGTCGAGCGCACGGTTGGGGTTCGAAATGATCAGCACGCGATAACCGCGAGACTTCAAACGATCCCGTACCGCGTTTTGCAGCCCCGCCTGACTTTCCACCAACATCACCACCCGGCCGAGACCCTCCTCCGATCGGTCTTCTTCCTCTTCCGCCGCCTGGCCATCAGACGCCGAATCGCTCCGTCGCCCGGTATCGCCCTGCGTCAACCGCTCGATGGCCTTCTTGATTTCCGCCTGCATCGCGCCCGCCGTTTGGTAGCGATTCTCGGGATTGACCTCCATCGCTTTGCTGATGATTTGACCGACCGCGGGAGGCAATTCGGGAAAGATCTCGTACACCGATTTGACCTGATGAAACCGGCTGACGTTCAGCCGAGCCAACCGGTCGCGGGTCTCCGTCAATGCGGCTTGGCCGGAAACCATATGATAAAGCATGCTGCCCGCGAAAAAAATGTCGCTGCGGGGATCGTCTTTCCGCACATTGGTGCCACGTTCCAACGCCGCATAATCGATCGCCCGCGCGTTGGGACAGTCGGCTACGCGCTCCGGGTTGTTGCGATCGGCCAACGCGGCCAAACCGAAGTCGACCAGTTTCGCACGGCCCTCTCCGCTGACCAACACGTTTGACAACTTCATGTCACGGTGCGAAATTCCCAATGAAGCCGCATGCGCCAAGCCCGAGCAGATATCCTGCATCAACTTCAGCGAGGTCAACGGATCGATTTGACCCCGGACCCGGACCAGTTCCCGCAGGTTTTGACCTTCGACAAACTCCATCACCATGTACGGATTACGGATGTCCGCATCGACGTCGTAAACGCTGACGATGTTAGGATGGCGTAATTTCAAGCCCATTTGGGCTTCCCGCAGGAATTGCTCCAATTGGTCCGTTTCGTCGCGGAACCGTTTGCGAAGGACCTTGATCGCGAATGCCTCGACGTCGTCCTTCGCGGCACGGTACACCCGCGCGAACGTCCCGGCACCGATCAAATACAGCACCTTGTAGGGGCCGTAAAAAAAACCGGTGCGGTCGCCGCGCAACAGTTTTTCGGTTTGCAGGGTCGTCAGCACGCCATGCCGCTGCATGACACGGACCACATCCTGCAACGACACCTGCTGGCTGCCGAGGTCCGACCGCGCCTGTTCGACCGTATGCGGTTCCGCCAACCCGGCTCCGACGATCCGGTTGATGAATTGGTCAGGCGATAAGGTCTCGGCCATGGTTCACTGGGACTGCTGGAGTTGGAAGGCGCGCGGTGCGACATGCCGACAACCAGACTGTCTCAAGGCCCCGGCTCGCTCACCCCGATTTTAGCACGACCCAAGCAAAAAACGCAGTCCGTGACGGAATTCCGGCAACGTTTCCGTCCGCCTTGCCGCGAACAAGGCCGGACTTCGTGCCAGATCACGCCTGCCAGGCGATACCCAAAAAATGCTCAAACCGACGACCGGGCGAGCAAAAAACGCTACTCCTCCGCCGTTCGCCCCACGAACGCGGACAAAATGCCGCGACAGGATGCCGTTAGCGAGCGCGGAGGAAACGCAAACGGGACGACCAGATAGCCGTCCGTAAGAATGCCATCGCCGGCAAGCCCTTCAGGGAACAAGCCGACGATGCGAGCAAGGATCAGAGCCATTTCCGGCGCACCCCGAACCGATCGGGGAGTTAACCGGACGACCGCTTCGACTTATTGGCCGAGTTGCTTCAGGGCGTCGAGGGCCGCCATCAGCTTGTCGACACCACCCATCTTGTCCGCCAAACCCTTGGCCTGCATCAGGCTATCGACCGTCAATTCGCCACCGGCCGCCTTCTTCGTGACCGCCTTGGTGGTGGTAGCACGACGAACGGGGGCAGCCTTCACCGACTTCGCGGCCCGCTTAGCACCACGACCCGGCTTGTTGATGCTGGTCGACTTGATCGTGCTGACGAAAGCCGGGGTGACCACGACACCTTTCAACGCGAGCGCCTCAACCACCTGCTTCGGCTTGGAGTCCGGGTTCTCGGCATAGTAATCACGAATTTCTTGTGACTTGCTCGGACCGCCGCTTTTCTTTGCCATCGGATAGTTTCCCCTTCTGGTTTTTCAACAACCAAGATTTTGAACTGATAGGTGCGCCGCATGGATCAACGACGCAGAATCGTAACTGGTTAAAATGTTATATGCTTTTTGCAAGCAATATCCAGGGGGCAAAAGCATAAATTCAACAAATTAGTCACACCCAGGAAACGATGGGTTTTTGACCCACGATCGGGAAAGCACGCGACGCCCACTCAACCCGGACGCACACGCCACCCGGAGAGGTGCTCGCAGGGACGGCCGACGAACGTTGGCCGCCGGGCGCCCCAGTCACATCCGGGGCACGACCCGAATGCCCAACAACCCGAGCCCCGTTTCGAGTACCCGGGCGGTCAGGGCCACGAGCACCATTCGCGACGCGGCGATTTCGGGCGAGTCGGCCTTCAGCACAGGGCACTGGTCATTGAATACCGCATACGCCTTGGCCGCGTCGTACAAGTAGTCGACGAGAAAATTGGGCGCGTTATCGGCTCGAACCTGTTGCAGGCTTTCGCCGAACCGCGCCAGGGTTAATGCCAAGGACCGTTCGGCGGGCACGCCGAGCACGGGAGGCTGGGCGGACGCCGCGATCGCTTCGGGTGCCATGCCACCCTTAAGCATGATGCCTCGGGCGCGGGCGTAAGCGTATTGGACGTAGGCGCTGGTGTTCCCCTCCAGCGCGACCATCTTGTCGAGCTCGAACCGGTAGTCGCTGGTGCGATGATGGGCCAGATCCGCGTACTTGATGGCGCCATGACCGACCGCATGAGCGACCTGTTGCCGCTCCGCCTCGTCCATGCCGCCGTCCGACCTGGCGACCCGCTGAGGATCACAAACGATCTCCAACGCCTTCGCGACCGCCTCGTCGAGCAACGACTCGAGCCCCACGGACGTGCCGCTACGTGTCTTGAACGGACGGCCGTCCTCGCCCAACACCGTGCCAAACTGGACGTGCTCCAACCGCAACCCCTGAAAGCCCAAACGGGCGGCGGCCGCGAACAGCTTTTGGAAGTGCTCCCCTTGTCGCGAATCGACCACATACAAAATCTCGTCCGGCCGGAACTCCTCACGGCGATAGAACAAGGTGGCCAGATCGGTCGTCGCGTACAGGTAAGCGCCGTCCTTCTTTTGGACGATCATCGGCGAATCGAACTCGGGCAGAAACACACACACCGCCCCCTCGCTGTCGGTGGCCAGCCCGGCGTCCCGCAACCGCTGCACGACATCGCCTAACCTATCGTGATAAAAACTTTCACCCAGCGTGTGGTCGAACCGGATGTCCAACCGCCGATAGACTCGGTCGATCTCGTCACGGCAATGAGGCAAAAACCGCTCCCACAAGGCACGATTCTCGGGATCATGTGAGTGCAATTTAGCGGTTTCCAGCAGCACCGCGTCGGCGATGCCGGGATGCGCGACGGCTTGCCGCAAGAAATCCGGATCCGCTTGAGCCGCTGCGACGGTGGCCTGCAAGGCTTCCGCACGCTGCCGAGCCGCGGCTTGTTTACGAACCGCCGCAGCCAATTCTTTCTCGGCAGACCGTTTGGCCTTCGCGTCGGTCGCGGCGGAGACGGCCGCTTCAGCCCGGGCGACCACCTCGGTAGCGGCCGCGGTCGCGGTCACGGCACCGGGATGGTCCGCTACGGCGGCGTGGTAGGCGATCAGCCGATTCACCAAACGATAGAGCCGGGACAACTCGTCGACCGGACCGGCGGCCAGGGCCACTTCGTCTCCGAAGTGCTTGAAGCCGTAGATCACCATGCCGAACTGGGTCCCCCAGTCGCCAAGGTGATTGTCGGTAATCACCCGGTGCCCGAGATACCGAAAGGTTCGCGCCAAGGCGTCGCCGATCACGGTGCTGCGGATGTGACCGACGTGCATCGGCTTGGCGACGTTGGGCGAAGAATAATCGATCAGGATCGTCCGAGGCTCGTCCGCCGGTTCGACCCCCAAAGAATCGTCTCCCAACATCTCCGCCATGACCGTGGCGAGGAAGTCGTCACGCAACCGCAGATTGATGAAGCCGGGCCCGGCGATCTCCGGGGGGTGACAGAGCCCCTCCCAATCGAGCACATCGATGATCGCCTGAGCGACCTGCCGAGGAGGCTTGCCACAAAGCTTGGCGATCGGCATCGCACAGTTGGATTGATAATCGCCAAATCGCGGGTCGGCTGTCGGACGGACCATCCCCGCGAACGCATCCCGATCGGCTGCCGATAGCACCTTGCCAGCCATTCCCGCGCCACCGGCCTCGGTCAGCCAGCGGTTGTCGGCCTGCGGGTCGAGCAGCACCGCCAAGGCGTCGGCGAACCGACGCTTCAAACGATCAACGAGCATCATCAGGATGGGGGGTTGGAAGAAATCCCGGTTTCGTTCAGCCCGAGTTCGGCGAGCGGGACAACCCTGGCGTCGGCCCACAACGATTCGAGGTCGTAATAACCTCGTGTCTCCTCGTCGAAGAGATGGATCACGATGCTGCCGTAGTCGAGCACGATCCAATGGCTGTCTTCGTACCCCTCGATCCCCATTCTGGAATCACCCAGCCGCTTTTGGAGCTCATCGTCGATTTCCGAACTGATCGCGTGGAGTTGGCGACGGCTCGCCCCGGTCGCGATGACGAAGTAGTCGAACAGGGCGGTCTGTTCGCAAACGTCCAACACCAGCACGTCGACCGCCTTGTTGGCGATCGCGGCCGCAGCGGCCGCAGCGGCCAACTTTCGACTGTGGTCGAGCACCGCGGGCGCACGTTCGGGCTTCGCGGTTTCCCCGCGCGGATTCGGATCACTTGTCGGCTGCGAATGATTCATGAGTTTTGTTAGTCTACCGTCTTCCTTAACCGTGTCACGCCCACATCTTGTCGGACGCCATCGGATTGACAAAGTTTGCCGATCGGACGCCGCCTAGAAGACATCGGACACGGCGATGAAGCAAGTCCAAACTCCCTTATTCAGAAAGGCGAATCGCGATGACCGAGTGGTTAGAAGAGGGCGCGAAGATGCCGGCGTTCGCACTGGCGGACGACACCGGCACCAAGGTCAAATCGTCCCAATGGGCCGGCGCCCCGCTGGTAATTTACTTTTACCCCAAGGACGACACCCCGGGGTGCACGAAGCAAGCTTGTGCATTTCGAGACGCCGAAGCCCCGCTTCGACAACTCGGTGCCGCCGTCGTCGGGATCAGTTGCGACGCGCCCGCCAGCCATGTGAAGTTTCGTGACAAATACTCACTCAACTTCCCGTTGCTCTGTGACATCGATCACGTGGTGGCCGAAAAATTCGGGGCCTGGCGAGAAAAAAACATGTACGGAAAAAAGTCGCTGGGGATACAGCGGTCAACGTTTCTGATCGACGCGAAGGGCAAGGTGGCGAAGGTTTGGAAACGGGTCCAGGTCGACGGCCATGCCGATCAAGTGCTCGAGGCACTCCGCAAATTGACAGAGAGCTGACGGCACCGGCAGGTCCACCTTGAGTGGCAATCGGACCGCGCCTTGAGTTTCCAAAAAAAGGCCAATCGATCTGCGTGCCAAGACGTCAGGTGTGGCGACCGAAGGCCTACGGGTCAGAGATCGACCGAACCGCTCAAGGGCGTTCGGCGGGGGCGTTCGGCGGGAGGCGGTTCAGGCGCCCGCGGTGCGGGGGGCGTCGCATCAAGGCGTCCCGCGTCACCAAGGATCGTGCGGTAAAAAAGTGTCCGGAACCTTTGGCGAGGAATTCGCCCTGCGGGTGCTTTGCACAAAAGGTTCCGGACACTTTTTACCGCTCATTGCCAACCGGCTTGACCTCTGCCGGCACGGCGGGCTCGCCCGCACACCACCGTTCGGCAAGCCGCACGGCGGCTTCTCGATCCGCGGACTGAGCCGCTGTGAAGCCGGCGTTCTCGATCGAGAAGCCGACCCGGGGATGCAATTCCGTCATCCGTAAACCGATGTCTTGGGGCGGGACCCGATTCAGAATGGCCAGCGTGGTCAAGGCCACGTCGGCCACGGTGACCTGCAAAGGTTGGTTGTCGACCACCACGGGCATTTGCACGACCGCGGGGCGTTGGTCACGCAGCAGCGGCCCTAACTTTTCCGAATCCTCGCGTTGGCCGAAACGGGAAAGCGTCTGCAATGCCGTCTGAAGCATTTCGATGTCTTTGGTTTCCTCGATCGTTCGTAGCGCCAATTTCCTCCCGCCCTTCAGGTCCCACTGCATCGAGTACCAAAGCACGTCGACACGATTTTCCGGTCGGCTGCGGTCCATCCAGATCTCAAGCAGGTTGGTGACCGGCCCCCACAGTTGGGAATCCCGGCTTACCGAGCCGTATTGGCGATTGAATACCGACAGGATCATCCGCTCGTAGATCACGCCGACCTGGACCGCCCGGTCGGTCAGCGGCAGCAACAACGCCACCCCATCGGCCAACGTCGGGGCCTGACCACGTTGCCGCATGCCGACCTGGACCGTGAGCACGGCCTGCTCCGCAGCAGCCTCCCGCTCGGCCGTCCCCTCCAACAGGCTTTGGGTCACCGCCGGATGCGCCTTCATGACCTCCACAAACAGTTCCCGCACCGCGACCGAATCGCCTAGCCACTCGCGGGCGACCAACCAGCCCGGAAACCACTGACGCGCCTCGTCGCTCGTCGCTTCACCACCCGCCAGAAAGGCCGCGACCCGTGCCTCCAGATCATCGACCGTCATTTGCGACAGGGCGAACTCGGCCCGTTTGATCAGTTCCGGGTCCTTGCTGTCCGCGATCACTTGCCTCAGTTGGGGGGCCAATGAGATGCCCTCTCGCAGGATTTCTCCCAACGCCTGTTCCCGCTGGGCAAAGGTCGGCGCACCGAGCCGGAGGACCAAATCCCAAGCGGCATCTTCGTCCGTCGCGACGGCAACTTCCGTAGGCACCGCCTCGGTCACCGCGGCGGCGGGCGGATCAGCGGTCGGCGGTTCATCGCCGCTCGCCGTGGGGAAGGAACCGATCAGCAGCAAGGTCACCAACGACATGACGACGGCTCGACGACAGCACGTCACCGTGCCTTGATCACTCGGGTCGGCACACCGGGGACCCCGCGACGGGTCGGTTCGTAATCGGCCCGGTTGGTCGACCAGCAGGGAATTGACCGGCGAGTGAAACGGGGCGACGAACATCGACAGGGTGCTCCGGGATGAATCGGCGGGCAGGCCGGCTAAGCAATGAGCGGTAAAAAAGTGTCCGGAACCTTTTGCGAGGAACTCGCCCTTCGGGTGCTTTGCACAAAAGGTTCCGGACATTTTTTTACCGCACGATACTAAGCGGGGACGAAAGGGGTGCTGACCATTTTGGCGACGAACCAAAGGTCGGTCCGACACGACTGGCCTGGTGCCCCATTCTAGCGTCCAGCGGGTAACCCGCACGACCGAACGGGCAATTCGGTTGCCCGCGTGAGCGACGATAGCTATGATCGTCGACTGTAGGGATTTGCGGCCGCTTGCAGCCTCCACTGCTAAAGAGCCATCCATCGGTGCCTGGTCCGACCGCGTCCAAGCGTCGGCGACGGCGTTCAATACGGTGTAGACTTCTTTGAACGAGCCGGCCGCGATTCCCGCCAACGGCTTTCCTGTGATCGCCCTTCGTGTCCGGTATTCGGCCCTGTGGTCGGCCCGGCCGCGGAACGATTCCCTATCGGCCTCCGGGCCGATTGGACCGATGCCGTCTGGTTTCCGAATCGACTCCCATCCGTTTTTTGGCTCGGGGCATTTCTACCGATGGCGATTGACACCCCTCCCCCTTCCGCTCAGCAACCGCGTACCGCCCGGCAGGATTCGGTGCCCGCACAACAGACCGCAGCGGGCCCGCTCGATCGGTCCGATGCGTGGGGGCTATCGACCCAATCGGTCCATGCGGGCGAACCGCGACAAAAGGACGAAGGGGCGATCAGCACCCCCGTCTACACCGCGTCGACCTATACCTTCGAATCGACCGATGAGTTGTTGCGGTTCGTAGACGGCAGCCACGCGCGACAAGAATATGGCCGGTACGGCAGCCCGAACGAACAATCGGTTGAGCGGAAACTCGCGTCGCTCGAACGGGCCGAGGCGGCGGTGCTGTACAGCAGTGGCATGGCGGCGATCGTCGGCCTGCTGATGACCAAGTTGAACGCCGGCGACGAGGTGATCTTCTTCGACCAGTGCTACCACCGCTCCCGCGAATTCTGCGTCAAGCACCTGTCGCGATTCGGGGTGATCACGCATCAGGTCAAGACCGGCGACTTCGCCGCGATGGAACGGCTGATCAACTCGCAGACCAAGATGCTGATCAGCGAGTCGCCGACCAACCCGCACCTGACGGCGATCGACATCGAACAGTTCGCGGCGCTCGGCAAGGCGAACGAGGTGGAAACGCTGATCGACGCCACCTTGGCCACGCCGTTCAACCTCCGTCCGATCGAGGGCGGCGTCGACTACGTGCTCCACTCGGCGACCAAGTACCTGGGGGGACACAATGACTTGCTGGCGGGCGTGATCTGTGGCGCGGCTGACAAACTGGAGTCGGTGCGACAACTCCGTGGCACCCTGGGCAGTGTCAATTCACCCCACAACCTCTACCTGCTGGAGCGGGGGCTGAAAACGCTGGCTTTGCGGATGCAGCGGCACAACGAAAACGGGTTGGCAGTCGCCCGGTTCCTCGAAAGACACCCGCGTGTCCAACGGGTCTACTACCCCGGCTTGGAATCCCACCCTACCCATACGGTCGCGGCGTCCCAGATGAAGGGCTTCGGGGGGCTGATCACATTCCTGATCCGCGATGCCGATTGGCGGCAAACCTCCCGGATCGTCGACGCGGTCAAGATTCCCCGGATCGCACCGAGCTTGGGCGGGGTCGAGTCGTTGATCGAACAGCCGCTGGTGATGAGCTACTTCCATTACACGGCGGAAGACCGCGAGCGGTTCGGAATCGCGGACAACATGATCCGGATGTCGTGCGGCATCGAGGACGCGGCGGACCTGATCGAAGACTTGCGTCAGGCGTTGGAGGCCGATACGGATGGCTGAACCCTCCTCCGATTGGTCGTTGCGAACCCGCTGCATCCACGTCGGCAACGAGATCGATCCGGCTACCGGGGCGGTCGTGCCGCCGATCCACCTCGCCAGCACCTTTCGCCAGCAGCGGGCCGGCGAATGGGGCGAATACGATTACTCCCGCAGCGGCAACCCGACGCGGACCGCCTTGCAGACGACGTTGGCGTCGATCGAAGGGGGCTGTGGTGCCTTGGCATTCGGTTCGGGAATGGCGGCGATCCATGCCGTCACGATGCTGCTCCAGACCGGGGACCACCTGCTCGCCGGCAGCGACCTGTATGGCGGCGCTTACCGACTCTTTCACCAGATTTGTGACCGTGCGGGCCTGGGCGTTTCCCTCGTCGACATGACCGACCTGGACGCGGTCGCGGCGGCGATCCGTCCCGAAACGAAGCTGATCTGGGCCGAATCGATCGGCAACCCGCGGTTGAGCATCCCCAACCTGCCGGAGCTTGCTCGGCTCGCGGGCCAGTGCGGCGCTTGGTTGGGCGTCGACAACACCTTCGGGACGCCCGCCCTGATCCGCCCGCTCGAACTGGGCGTCGACATCGTGATGCACTCGGCCACCAAGTACTTGGGCGGACACAGCGACTTGGTCGGCGGGACTTTGGCCGTCGCCGACCCGGAACTCTACCGCCGGCTCTACTTCATCCAGAACGCGACCGGCGCGATCCTCGACCCGTTCTCCTGCTTTCTCGTCTCCCGGGGACTGAAAACACTCGACCTCCGTGTCCGCGCCCAATCGCAGACGGCTCTCGCGCTGGCGCTGTGGCTGCAGGAACACCCGCGGGTGGAGCGGGTGATGTACCCGGGGCTGAGCGACCATCCCGGGCACGCGATGGCGACCCAACTGATGGGCGGCCATTATGGCGGCATGGTCACCTTCCAGATCGCGGGCGATCTGGCGCAAACCGCGAAGGTATGCGAAGCGACGCGGCTGTTTCACCTCGCGGTCAGCCTGGGTGCGGTCGAATCGTTGATCGAGCAACCCGCGACGATGTCGCACGCGAGCTATGGCGCTGCCGACCGGGCGAGGTTCGGGATCACCGATGGGCTGATCCGGCTCAGCGTCGGGTTGGAATCGTTCGACGACTTGCGAAACGACCTGCAGGCCGCGTTCACCGCGGCCGGACTGTGACCGCGTAGCCCGCTTGTCAGACGCGTAGCCCGCTTGTCAGACGCGTAGCCCGCTTGTCAGACGCTCAGCCCGCTTGTCAGACGCTCAGCCCGCTTGTCAGACGCTCAGCCCGCTTGCTGGTCGATCGCGGCGTAACGACGCACGATCCGCTCCAGGAACTCCGCTTGGTCTTCCTGCCAATGTTCGTCCGAGAAAATCTCGACCTCGTCCCACCCGGTGAAGCCGGCGGCTCGCACCTGGCGGGTCAATCCGACCAGATCGATGCAGCCGTCTCCCATCAGCGCGCGGTCATTCAGCAGATCTCGCGTGGGAACTCGCCAATCGCAAAGGTGGAAAGCGAATAGGCTGCCGTCGCGGCCGAGCCGTTCGATCTCGGTCGACAGGTCAGGGTCCCACCAAACGTGGTAGACGTCGACGGCCACCCCGACGATCGGGTCATCCAGCCGCTCACAGATTCGCCTCGCCTCGGCGATCCGATTGATGCAACTCCGCTCGGCGGCGTACATCGGGTGCAACGGCTCGATCGCCAAACGAACCCCCGCGGCCGCGGCGGGGCCGCGGAGCCGGTCGATCGCGTCGGCGACCCACCCGCGTTGTCGGTCGAGCGGCTCGCCGGGGACGGCTCCGACCACCAGCACGATCATCTCGGCTCGGAGTTCCGCGGCCGTCTCGATCAGCCCCAGGTTGTGATCGACGCGGGCTTGCCGTTGACTCGCCGCCGCGTCGCAAAAAAAGCCGCCGCGTACGAGCGCCGGGACCCGCAGGCCCGCGTCGTCGATGATCCGATGGGCCTCGCCAGCCGACATCCCCTCGATCGCCTCCACCCAGACGCTCACGCCACCGATGCCCTGGGCCGCGTAATGGCCGACCGCTTCCGCCAAGCCCCACGGCTTGGTCGTGATGGTATGAATCGCCAACCGACTCTGGGGAGCGGGCTTGGTGGAAGAAGTGCCTGACACGAGTGGGGCTCCGGCTAAGCGGGCAGGGGATGAAACGGGAGGCGGAGGATCCTTACGCAGCGAACGGCCGAATCAATTCGCCGCGCGGCGGGGTTCGACCAAGACTTGCACCTCGTCCTCGACGACACGGACCGCGAAAGCATCGATCTTGACCCGCGGGTTGTCCTCCCAAGTGCCGTCGACGATCGAGAATCGCCAGGCGTGCCAGGGACAGGAGACGGAGTTTCCCTCCAGGCAACCGGCGGCCAGCGATGCCCCCATGTGAGGGCAGATGTCGTCGATCGCATAAAACCGATCGCCGCGGCGAAAGACCGCGACCATCCGCTCGTTCACGGCGAAGGCGCGGCCTACCCCTTCATCGAAATCGTCCACTTTGCCAACGGTCTGATAGTCGCTCATGCCCTTCCTTCCCTTGTCCCGCACCCCATGGATAGGACAAACTTTAACCGAGCGGTCGATCCTGGCCAGACGCCGTGCGTTTTGCTGACCTGTCCGCCGCCGACAGAAAAAGCCACAGCCGCGACGCCCACTTGCGTGGCTCGAAGCCCACTTTCCTCTGCTGCCGAGACCGCCTCGATGATCCGACACGACCGCCGACGCCTGCTCGAGACCCAGATTTGGCCGCACGTTCAGACCCCCGGTCAGTACGTCGGTGGCGAACGGAACATCACCGTCAAGGACCATTCCCAAGTTCGCGGGAAGCTGTGTCTGGGGTTTCCTGACGCCTACACGATCGGCATGAGCCATCATGGGCTGCAAGTGCTCTACTCGCTCATGAATCGCCGCGAGGATTGGTGCGCCGAACGGGTCTTCACCCCCTGGCCCGACATGGAGCGACTGCTGCGAGAAAAAGGCATCCCGCTGTACAGCTTGGAAACCTTCACGGCGCTCAGCGACTTCGACGTCCTGGGGCTGTCTTTGCAGTACGAGATCAGCGCCGCCAACGTGCTGACGATGCTCGACTTGGGAGGCATCCCGCTGGAGTCGGTGGACCGAACGCTCGCCGATCCGTTGGTCGTCGCGGGCGGCCCCTGTTGTCAGAACCCGGAACCGGTGGCCGATTTTTTCGATGTGATGATCATCGGCGATGGCGAGCCGGCATTGCCCGCCCTGTGCGACGCTTGGATCGAAGAGAAACGTCAAGCGATCGTTCGCGACGGCGAACTGTTCGATGCCGCCGCGGGCCGGCGGCAACGAGAGGAAGCGCTCGCCAACATCGCCTCCCGGACGGCTTACGCCTACGTCCCGCGGTTCTATCAGCCCGAATACGCGGACGGCCGGGTGGTCGACCTGCACCGCACCCGCCCGGACGTCCCCGCGACGATCGCCCCCTCGGTCATCGATGACCTGGACGCGATGCCGCTGCCGACCCGCCCGATCGTCCCCTATGTCGAATGCGTCCACGACCGGATCGCCTTGGAGATCATGCGGGGCTGTCCCCACCTCTGCCGGTTTTGTCAGAGTACCGTGATCAAACGGCCGCTGCGGGTTCGCGAAGTCGAAACGATCGTCGAAGCGGCACGGGAGAGCTACCGCAACACGGGGCTGAACGAAATCAGCATCCTGTCGCTCTCCAGCAGCGACTATCCCCACTTCGAGCCGCTGATCAAGCGGCTGCACGAGGTGTTCAAGCCGCTGGGGGTCAACATCGGCGTGCCGAGCCTGCGGGTCAACGAACAGCTCCGCACCCTCCCGCTCCTGCTGGGCAACGATCGCCGCAGCTCGATGACGCTGGCTCCGGAGGTCGCCCGAGATGACATGCGGGAACAGATCCGCAAGAAGATCAAAAACAGCGACCTGATCGAAGGCTGCCGGGTCGCGTTCCAGAACGGCTTCGAAAGCGTCAAGCTGTATTTCATGTGCGGCCTGCCTGGCGAACGGGAGGTCGATCTGGACGGGATCGTCGACCTGGCCGAACAAATCGCCACGGTCGGCAAGGAGGTGCGCGGGCGGTTCGCCAAGGTGACCGCGAGCGTTTCGAACTTCGTCCCCAAGCCCCACACCCCTTACCAGTGGAACGGGATGCAAAGCCGTGAGTATTTCCGCTGGGCTCACCAATACATGCGGAAGCGGTGTCGCATCCGCAGCGTCAGCGTCAAGTGTCACGACGTCGAAACGAGCATGCTGGAAGGCGTGCTGAGTCGTGGTGATCGCCGCACGGGTCGGGCGATCCGGTTGGCTTGGGAGCGGGGGGCCAGGATGGACGGGTGGACCGAACACCTCGATCCCCAGCGGTGGTGGGACGCCCTGGAAGACGCCGGGATCGACGTCCAAAAGCAGGTACACGAGCCCTACGAGTTGCTCGATCGCCTGCCGTGGGATCACGTCAACGTGAAGTTCGGTCGAGCCTACTTGGAAAAAGAACAAACCCGCTCGACCGTCCAATTGACCGCGATGGCCCAAGCCGAGTGAGGCGGTCGCGGTCGAGCGAGCCAGCTTCAGATGCCGGCCCGGTCCGCTTGGGACGCGGCTTCGGCCGTTCCGCGTGACGCCGCGGGGGCGCCGGATGAAGCCGCTGCGGTCGCCTCGGTCGCGACAGGCTGCCCATGTTCAGACGCTACCGGACCTCCCGATTCCAACTGGCTGACCCGGTGCCGTTCGATCAGCGTTTGCAGCCCGCGACCGAGATGTTCCATGGTCGCGGTCGTCTCGCCGAATGGGCTCGCCAACGGCTCCACCGAGTGTGCCGGGACGATGATCACCTGGCCCATCCAGGGATCAGGCGAACCGGGCAAGTAGACCGTTACCGACTCTCGGACCACACCGGCGGCGTCCGCGTGATCACCATACCGCTCGATCTCGAAACCCAAACGGGTGTGTCCCGGCAACCGCACGACGACCGGGCGAAATGAACCCGTCGCGGAGTTGGGCCCGAGGTTGCCGGAAAGCCGCTGCTTGAGGATCGTGTACTGCGGAAAAATCGAGGCGACGTAAGTCTCGACCGTCTGACTGAGCCGCTGGCCGAATTGTCGCCGCGCGATGATTCCGGAAACAAAACAGCCCAGCACGATCAGTCCCAGCGCGATCAGCAGCAGCAGCGGGTAACCCCAGAAGGCGAGCGCGGGGAGGTAATCGGCCAATTCCCGCGCGACGACCCAGACGGCTCGAGCGACCTGGCCCACCAAGAACAACACGACCGCCAACGGCAACAAAAAAAAGAGCCCGCCGATCGCGGTCGTCTTGAGAAATCCGAAAGAATCGGTGGTGGATCGGTTCATGAAATCGCCCGAGTCTTCGAGGCTCGATCGGGTGCGGCCGCGGCCGATTCGGCAGTTGCCAAGGCTCCATCGCGACTTTCTCCCGCCGCTTCGTAAGGTTAGCCTACCGTATCAGGAATGATCCAACATGAACCAACTGCTGCTGGTCCCCACCGAGCCCGAAATGCAAATTCTGCTCCCCCAACTGCGCGGTTTTGCCGCCGATAGCGGTTGTGCGGGGAGTGAATCGGGGAACGGGAACGTGGCGCTCTGCGGTTTCGGCCAGATCATTTCCGCCGCTCGCGCCGTGATGCTGATCGCTCGGTACCAGCCAAAGTCATTGATCCTGGCGGGGATCGCCGGCGCGCTCGACCCGCGGCTGACGATCGGCAATGCGTACGAGTTCGATCGGGTCGAAGTCGATGGAGTGGGGGTCGGAGTCGCGATCCCGCCGGGTTGTGATTTCGGGGCCCAGCCAGCCTGCCGATCGACCTATCGCAGCGCCGCGGAGATCGGCTGGACACACTGGCCGGGCTCCGACGATTCGCCTGTGATCGGCGATGCGATCTCTTTGCGGCCGAGCCGCGGATCGGGAATGCCCGCACCGGACGCTGGCGACGCGGACTATCAAGGGCTCGGTTTGCTCAGCGTTTGCGCCGCCTCGGCGGATGCCGCCCAAGCGGAGGGTCGTCGCCAGCGTTACCCGACGCTGGCGGCGGAGGACATGGAAGGCTTCGGCGTGGCGGCGGCCTGCCGCCTGGCCGGTATCCCACTGCGGATCGTGAGGGGCATTTCGAATCGTGCCGGCGACCGGGATTTGAGCCATTGGCAGACGGTGACCGCCCTCGAATCGGTCGCCCGGTTGTTGAATGCCCGGATGCCCTTCGCCGCTGTCACGGGACCGACATCTCAGAGTTTGCCAGGTTCAGAACCGGATGGGGCGAGGCGAGCATGAGTTCCGGCCGCGCGACCCCGATCCGACTGGGCATTTCGACTTGCCCTAACGACACCTTCGCGTTTGCGGCGTTGATCGATCGTCGGGTCGATTGGCGTGGGTTCGATTTCCAGATCGAATTGCTGGACATTCAACAACTGAACCGACGTTTGGTCATCGGTGACCTCGACATCGCCAAGGCCAGCTTTCATGCCGCGCTGCGGATGGCTAACGATTACATCGTGCTTCCCAGCGGCTCGGCGTTGGGGTTCGGCGTCGGCCCGCTGTTGTTGGCCGCGCGGGCAAAAGAGTCGCCTCGGGACGCAAAACAGCGGACGCTCTGTCCCGGCGACGACACGACCGCGACCCTGCTGTTTCGGCTGTTTTACCCCCACACCACCCGCATCGATCAGGTCGTCTTTTCGGAGATCATGCCGGCCTTGGCGACCGGGCAAGCCGACTTCGGCGTCTGCATTCACGAGGGCCGCTTCACCTGGCAGAACCAGGGCCTCCACTTGGTTGAGGACCTGGGCACCCGTTGGGAGAAAACGACCAGTTGCCCGCTGCCACTGGGCGGGATCTTAGCCGCCAAACGGTTGGGCCCCGAAGTGATCGGAGGCGTCCAGGACGTGATCCGCGAATCGCTCGAATCGGCCCTCGCCGATCCCGACTCGCCGCTCCCGATGATGCGGCGGCACGCACAGGAATTCGATGACCAGGTGCTGATGCGGCACGTAGAACTGTACGTCAACCAATGGACACGCGACCTCGGGTCGGTCGGCACCGCCGCGTTAACGGAACTCTCCACCATGGCCGCCCGAGCCGGGGTGATTCCGGAGGATGTGCATCTGGAGGTATTCGGCCAACCGCCGGTCACCACCGCCCAAACCGGCCAACCGCGGGCGTCGTCATCGCACGGCCCTCAGACAACCCCGTACGATGCCCCCACGAAGGACAACGGATGAGCGAATCGAAAGACCTGCCGAACGAATTGCCGGCGATCCTGCCACCCCTGCCCGATTACGGAGTCTTCCTGCGAACCCCCGCCGACGGGCAGGATTGGTTCCACCCCGAAGATGCCGAGCGGATCCGGGGGATGATCCCCAGCAACCGCGTGTTTTGCCGCTACCGATTCGATTCGGTCTATTATCACTTCCGCTACGGCGACCTCCGATTCCGCTTGCGTCCCTGCCTGTGGCTGCCGGTCGTCAGCGAAGGGATCGAGATCGGTGATCAGGTCGAGACGATCGGCGTCGGGATGCAAGTCGAATTGTTCGTGTCCGAAGTGGTGGGGATGTTCTATTCGCTTCACGAACGTCGTATCCAATATCAGTTAGCCAGCCATCCCGTCAGCGATCGGCTCTACACCTGCGACCAATTGCGACTGCTCACGGACAAGACGGAACTTCGGCCGGCGGACACCTTCGTCCGCACGCCACCGAACCTCGACGGCGGTGACGGCGAGGTACCGATCGACCCGTCACTCCAAGTTCCGCCCGATGACGAAGCCGATCACGGCCCCCAACAGTAGGCTGATCAGGCTGACAATGACCAGGAACTGCGCCAGCCGCAACGACTGATCGATCGATTGGGGACGTTCCGGTTCGGCCCAGGTCGGGACGGGGGGCGGCAGGGGCGGGGACAAGACGGACGCGCCGGAACCGAACCCGCCGGGCAGCGGATTGGGCCGAATCGCATCGCTTCGCGGGTCCTCCAACGCCGTCCTCGAAATCGCCTCGCGTTCGGTCGACCCCCCGGCCGATTCCGGAACCGGTTCGGGCGCCGGTTCGGCCGGTGGCGGCGCGGGCATCCACGGACTGCTCCTCAACACAGCCGGAAACCCCGCGGGCTGCTCGTCGCACCATGGCGCCAACCGTTCGGCAACCGATGCCGCCGAAGCGATCCGCTTGCGAGGATCCTTGTCCATCATTTCGCCGATCAATTCGACCAATTCTTCGGACAATTCCGGTGCGAAGCGGCGAGGATGCCAGGGCGTTTCCTCGAGGTGACGACGGCATTTCTCGCGAGCATCGCCCCCGGGGAAGGGCACCTTTCCGGTGACCGCGTAGTACAGGGTACAGCCCAACGAATACAAGTCGCTCACCGGCCCGATGTCATCAGGCGTGCGGATCTGCTCCGGCGACAGGTAGTCGGCCGTCCCGACAATCTTGCCGACCCGCAGATCGTCACTCGCTCCCATCCATGCGGCCAAGCCGACATCAGAGACTTTCGCAAGGCCTTCCGGCGTCACCAGGATGTTGCCGGGCTTGACGTCGCGGTGGATCAGCCCCAACCCGTGAGCGTAGTTCAATCCCAAGGCGGCCTGTCGGATCACGCCGGCGGCGATACTTGGTGGCAGCGGACCACGTTGACGAACCAACCGCCTCAGGTCGGTGCCGGGGACGTATTCGGTGACCAGGTAATGGACGTTGCCGTCATGCCCGGCATCGTACGCCCGGACCAAGAACGGGCAATCCAACCCGGCTTGCAGGCGAATTTCCCGCAGAAAACTCTCGCGGGACTGGGGCGTCGACTTCTCCAACGGCAACACCTTCACCGCCGAAGGCCGGCCCATCACGGTATGCACCGCCTTGAAGACCTGCCCCATCCCGCCCTGCCCGATCCAGTCGGTGATCAGGTAGGGGCCCAGGTTCAATTTCCCCCGGCCGAAACGCAGTTGCTGGGCCTGGTAAGGCGTCACCGCACCCTGAGCGACCAATCGCTGGGCGATCCGCCCCGCGTCCGACCCCACCTCATGAACGGTGGCTTCCCAAAGTTCAATGCTGACCAGCCCGCTGCGGAGCGCGGCGTTTCGAAAAGTCGGCAGGGAGTTGACGGAATCCACGATGATGACACTTCCAAGGCCGGCCGCAGGGCAGGGGCTCGATCAGTCGGCCAACCCGACTCGCAACCGAACCGACTCATGCCCCGCCATGGCCAGTTCGACCTGATCCCGCTCATGCGGCACGTCCTGCCACGGCGAGGCCGGGTTCCCCGTCGCTCGTCGGGCATGGAGGCAATCGCGGCAGAATCGCAACCGAACCTTGGCCGATTCGGGGGTGGTCGTGATCACATCCAGCGACAACTCCAGCGGTTCGGTCGACTCGACCCGCAGATCGACCAGCGAGATGTCAGCGGCCGAGGACGTCACCAGCCAACCCAAGGGGGCTGCCGAGTACGATGCCAGCGGCACCAGCGAAGGCGGGCAGGCCGCGGCCCGCAGCGAGTTCGCCGGTTCGGGAACGTCGATCCCGACTCGCATCGAAAACTCTCGGCGGGTTTCGCCGCGAACGATCAACAACGAGTCGACAAAACGATCACCGACCCGCAGGTGCGCGGGGCGACCGGCCGTGTAGAGCAACGTGTGCCGTTCGACCTCGTCGATCATCAGCCCACCGGGGGCATCGATCCGCTTGCTGTTACCGACCCGCTGCAGCATGTCGCGAAGAGGCGCGGTCAACGACAAGGCATCCCCGGCGACCGCCGATCGCCAGCCGATGTAAGACGCCCACGGGTCGTCGCCGAAAGCCACGTCGGGCTCCAGATCGAGCCGGGTGTGAATGTCGAGCCAACGTGAGCCGCGAGGCAAACGATAGCGGGTCTCGAACCGCGCGACCCGGCGTTCGCCAACCTGGAGTTGACCTTTGGCGACGATCTCACCGATCGCCTGATCACCACGGACACAGCGAACCGACTCGGCGACCATCGGTTCCTGACCCGATTCGGATTCGGACAGGTCGTCGCCGACACCCTGAGGCACCAGCCGCAACGAATAGCGGTTGCCGCGTTGCGAGCCGCTGTAAAGGCCCTGGACGCCGCCGGAAAGCGGCGAGATCTCGACCTCCATGAACTCGTTGGTCAAGCGGGTCCCTTGAGCCAACCGCTTGGCCCGACGAAACCACGAACTGCCCGGCACCGGTCGGGAACCAGCCAAAACCAGAAAACCGCCGGCGGCGACGTCGGCGGTCACGTCACACCCCCCCTCGGGACTGCGTGAGGAGGCGAAGATCGGCCGGGCGCCGGAAGGCACCGCGTCCTGCGAGGAGGCGGATGCCATCCCGACGCGGGGACCGCCGGCCAACCGGGTCGCCAACCGCTGGCCGATCGGATGTGGGTTGATCACCAGCAAGCCACGGGCGTTCGCGGGGGTGGTTCCAGGCGCCGACGGCGTCCCCCCCAGGGCGACGGCCAGCCGAGAGGCGGCGCGGGTGAGCGATTCGTGAACGTCTTTGGCGGGCGTCTGCGACCCTGCCGAGCGACCCCGCACCAACTGTGCGAACGTTTCGATCGATTGAGCGGTTTCGGAAATCACCCGATCGACATACGCGGTGGCGGCACCGGACAGCGGGTCGGGGGAATTTTGAGCGACACTGCGAACCAACCAATTGCCGGCCCCCTCGTCCGCCCGGCCGCGAAAGTGGTGAAACGGCCGTTCGCCGTCTCGGAAGAACGCGTCGATCTTCCAAAATCGGCCCAACGCCAAACCCCAAGAGGCTGCCCGCCGAAGGTCGCGATAGGCCTCGCTTTCGGAGTCCGGCCAATGGACCAACAACGCCGTGGCGATCTCGCCGCTGTCGATCGACTGACCCAGTTTCGGCGCCAGCCCCAAAAAGTCGACCGACCCCGACGCATCGATCGGGCGGCAGACGAGGGCGTCCAGGTCACCGCCCCCCGACTGCCAGATCAATTTGGACTCCTCCTGCCAGCCGCTACCGGCCTCCAGATCGATCGGCAACGCCCCTCGAAATCCGGCTTCCACCAATGCCGGCCCGAGATCTCCGGGCGTTTCGCCGGCGGTGCGGGCATAGACGATGCAGTCCGTCCCGAGACGTTCCATGACCGCCTGCCGGGCGTCGATGATCGCCTCGCGGGCCCCGGCCAGGGTCTGGTGGTGCAGGTTGATCTCTGGACCAGGCCCACCGCCCGCCAGCCCGACCGCACCGGCTTGGAGCCGTCGCACCAATTCCGCGCAAGGAGAATCCGCCGTCTCGGCTTGCCCCGCGATCCGCTCGGCCAACCCGGCATCGACCAAAACGTTGATCGGGGAAGCAAGCGGCGTCGCGGCCGTGTCGAGCGACCGTCGGAGCGATTTGCCGAGCGTGGTCGGGGCGAGCAGGGTCAGGTCGATCAGGCTCGGGTCGGACGAAAAGTAGTGATCCCGTTCTTCCGCCAAGCCGTCAAACGCCTCGTGCAAGGCGGCGATGGCTTCTGGGACACGCCCCTCCACCCAGGCCCGTGCGGCGGCGATCGTCCGGGAGGAAAAATGGATCTCGTCGAGGTTGCTGGTGTACCGCAACCGTCGCGTCATCAACTGCACCTGCAACCACGCATAGCCCAACGCAAAAAAATCGGCGGGTTCGATCGGACGAGACTCGGCGTCGCTCCCAGGGTCGGGCGTTGGGAGCCGCGGCGGGCACTCGGCAAGATCCTCCCCCAAACTGTCCGCCAACAGCTTCAGAAAATCGTCCCGACAACCGCCCCGAAGCAACCGGCAGTCGGCCGCCGCGGAAACCTCCGCCGCCAACCGACTCGGCAATCGCTTCTCGGACGCTTCCGGAACCAGCAACAGGCTGCGGTCGAGCTTCGGTGGGACCGTGTCGGCCCGAAACCACTGCGGCAACTTGCCAAGCCGAGCCAGACAACGGGGGTGCCACGGCGCGGTCCAAGCGCCCAACAGTCCGCGGGCATGCGACTCGCTCGTCTGGGTCGGGAAATCCTCCAGCGTCGTGCAGGGGATCAAAATCAGGCATTCATCAAACATTTCAAGCGGGCCGGGCTAGGCCGACAATCGGCAGGTGGAGACAAATTTGACGGCACATCTCGTTCCGGAATAAACTATACTGACCCGCAGGGATGGGGAACGTCGGCAGCCCTGAATTGGCGGATTCCGCCTCTGGGTGGGTGACGGTGGTATCGGCACGGTGGCGATCCGTCGTGCGGCTCGCCGTTCTCGGGGTGGTTGGCATCTTGAGGCGGTTGGCAACGGTGCCGACTTGTCCAACTTCTCTTCGTTCCTGCTCACACATTCACAAGCGGCAGATTCATGGCGAGCAACGGTAGCGTCTGGGGAATCGAGATCGGGCAGGCGGCTCTGAAAGCCCTGCGGTGCCACCGCGAAGGGGATGATATCGTCGCGGACGCGTTTGATTACATCGAATACCCGAAGTTGCTGAGCCAGCCTGAGGCCGACCCGACCGAATTGGTGGCCGAGGCACTCGCCAAGTTTCGTGAACGTGACGACGCTCGCGGCCACCAGATCTGCATGAGCGTCCCCGGACAAACCGGCTTGTCCAAGTTCTTCTCGCCACCGCCGGTCGAGCTGAAGAAACTGCCGGATTTGGTGAAGTACGAGGCGAAGCAGCAGATCCCGTTCGACCTGGAGGACGTCGTTTGGGACTACCAAATGATGCCCGGCAGCACGATCGAGGAGGGTTACGCGTTGGAGAGCGAGGTCGGCCTCTTCGCGATGAAGCGGGAAATGGTCTACCGGCAGTTGCAACCGCTCGACCGGGCCGGTGTCGAGATCGACTTGATCCAGTTGGCCCCGATCGCGCTCTACAACATGCTCGCGTTCGACCGCATGCACGATCGGATCGAGGAAAATGCGTTCGTCGCCGACGCGCCGCCGTCGTCGACCGTCCTGCTGTCGATCGGGACCGACTCTTCCGACCTGATCGTCAGCAACGGGTTTCGCATCTGGCAACGGAGCATGCCGATCGGGGGGAACCACTTCACCCGCCAGTTGACGAAGGACTTGAAGCTGACCTTCGCCCAAGCGGAACATTTGAAACGGAATGCCCGTGACGCGGCCGACCCGAAGCTGATTTTTCAGACGATGCGGCCGGTTTTCAATGACTTGGTTACCGAAATCCAGCGGTCGATCGGGTTTTACCGGAGTCTCAATCGCAAGGCCGAGATCTCGGAATTGTTGATCTCGGGGAACACCGTCAAGATGCCCGGCTTGGCGGCCTACATCGGCAAAAATCTCGATCTGGAAGTCCATGTGCTCGACCGGTTCAACCGGTTGGGGGGCGAGGATGTCTTGAGCATCCCCAGTTTCCGTGACAACGCCCCAACTTATGCGGTCTGTTACGGGCTGTGTTTGCAGGGCTTGGGGGTCAGCCAACTGCGGAATTCGCTCGTCCCTCGCGAAATCGTCGTCAAGCGGATCATCCGAGCCAAGAAGCCGTGGGCGGTTGTTACGCTGGCGACGCTGATGATCGGGATGTCAGCCCATTATTGGTCTGCTCAGCGGACTTGGGCGAAAACTCATCCCGATTTGTGGGGCCGAGCCAGCAGCGCGGTGTCGACCATGAGCAGTTACAGTAGCCAACAAGTCAGCGAGGATGACAAGCTCAAGAGCAAGCTGAAGTACCTCGACGTGCTCGGGCATGAGGTTTCCAGCAACTCGGAACGCCGGTTGCAATGGCTGGAAATCCTCCGCGGATTGAATGCCGCGGTCCCCCGTACGGCTTATCCCGACGGCAAACCCCCCAGCCCCAAGGAGTTGCCGTTCGAAGACCGCATGGACATCCACATCACCGAGATCGAATCGAAGCGATTCGAGGACTTGGCGGAATGGTTCAGCGAAAAGCGGGCCGTCCGGTATCGAGAAGAGGTCCGGAACTGGGCACGGGTCACCGGCAATCCTGTCCCGGAGGATCTGGCCACCACGACCGGTCCCACCGGCCCGGGTTGGGTCTTCGAACTGCGTGGGTACCACTATTACAACAGTCCCAAGCGATTGGGCAGTGAAGGCAGCAACCACGTCCGCAAATACCTGATCACGAACCTGATGAGCAAGCCGATCCCGCTGCCGGGACCCGATGGCGAGATCATCGATTTCTTGCCGGATGAGTTGGGGCTCAGCTTCCCGCTGCTACTGAACGACGACAAACCCAAATCGGTCAAGATCCCCAATCCCGACTTCGATCCGGAAACGATGCGTCGACCGGGTGGCGGTGGTGGCGGGATGCCGGGCGAGTTCGATGCTGGAGAGGATGAAGGCTTCGCCGGCGGACCGGCCGGGGGCCCTGCCGCGGGGCGGACCAGAGGCGTTGGCCCAGACGGCAAGAAACTCGAACCGCCCGAACTGGATGTGCTCCGCCACGATTTCATCGTCCAGGTCGTCTGGCAGCCGAACACGATGAGCGAACGGATGCAGATCCGAGCTGAAAAATTGGAAGCCGAGAAAGC
The DNA here is from genome assembly GCA_007694185.1 of Planctomycetaceae bacterium. Classification (GTDB taxonomy): domain Bacteria; phylum Planctomycetota; class Planctomycetia; order Pirellulales; family Pirellulaceae; genus UBA6163. Next base: position 34,970 of record RECD01000164.1, on the reverse strand, counting down.
GTTAGAAGATCAAGAAGGCGGCGAAGGCGAAATGGTCGAAGACGCCGATTCGGTCGCCGCACGCTGAAACGACCATGCCGCACGGGATGACCTCTCTGTGGCACGAACCATCACCCCCCTTTCAACCGCCCGTTCGTAGCAGTCCACGGAAGCAATCAGGGATCCCATGAAAGAGAAATTCGGCGGTGTGCTGCAGCACTGGTTCTGGATCGCGACCGGCCTGGTCGGGCTGGTATCGGTCGGCATGTGGTGGGTCAGCAGCGGAAAGCTGCTCGAGGAGTACGAGCAGGCGGCCAGCCAACTCGACTCGGATGCCTCCAAAATCACAAGTGTTCGGAATTCCCTCAGTACCCACCCCAACGCGATCTCCCATGCGGAGATGCAACGGTTGGTGGACGCGCGAACCGATTCGGTGATGCAGGCCTGGACCAGCGTCTTCGAACGGCAACAGGACATCCTCGTCTGGCCCACACAAGAACTGAAACAGGACTTCGTCGACGAGTTCGCCGACCTGATCCCGATCGAACTGAAGGTGCCGTTCCCGACGCCGGAGGAAGAAGAGAAGTTACCGGCGCTGCGAACCCGTTATCAGAACTACATCGGTTCAGTCTTGCCGAGCATTGCGGAGATCGCCAAGACGAAATGGACCGCCGATTTTAACGCCCGCCGCGGGGGCATGGGCGACATGGGCATGCCCGGCATGATGGGCGGCGGTGACTTCGGTGGTGAAATGATGGGAGCTGGCATGCCGGGAATGGGGATGCCCGGGATGGGGCCTGCGGCCACGAAAGACGACGGGCCGCTGGTCAGTTGGAGCGCCCAAAGCCAGGAACAGCTCTTGTCCGACTTGTTCCCTTGGCGAGGCGGGCGGCCGACCACCCTGGACGTGCTTTACAGCCAAGAAAACCTGTGGATCCTTCGCCAATTGATGCAGATCGTCGCGATCGTCAACGGTGATGTCGGCCAACGGTTCCAGGCCAAGATTCGCGAAATCGATCGGATCGCCATCGGCAGTTCCGTACCCAAATCGGCCGGCGCGATCTCCGAGCCTGGCAGCACCCAAGCCGCCCGCGGGGGAATGGGGATGGAAGGGATGGACGGCATGATGGAAATGAGTGGCATGGAAGAGATGATGATGGGCGAAGGGGGCGGGGCAGGGATGGGCGGCGAAGGTGCCGAGCCTGTCGCCCGCGATCCGGGTGACAACCGTTACGTCGACACCATGGGCGAACCTCTGGCCGCCGACCAACTGCGTGCCGCCTTGTCCAGTAACTCGCCGACCGACGCTTTCATGGCGGTGGCCAAACGAGTGCCCGTGATGATGCAATTGAAGATCGATCAGCGTTCGATCCCCGAACTTTTGGCCGTCTGCGGCAGCGTCCCGCTGATGGTGGAAGTGAAGCATGTCCGTGTCTTGCCACCGGGAGGCTCGAGTGTCGCGCCGGCTGGCGGTGGCGGTGGCGGCATGGGCATGGGGGGCATGGGAATGGATATGCCCGGTGGCGACATGTACGGTGGTGGCGACGACATGTCTGGTGGTGAGGAAGACATGTACGGGGGCGGCATGGGCGGCATGGGTGGAATGGGCGGCATGGGAGGCATGGTTGGCGGCCGCGGCCAGGCCAGCTCTTTCCCGATGGACATGACGGTCGAGGTCTACGGGATCATCTACATTTACAACCCGCCGAACAGCGAAGCGCTCGGCATCGAGCAGGTCGATGAAAGCACCGTCATCGACGGCAGTTCGATGGGCTCGGACAGTCCGCCACCCTCGCCGACCAATGGCGACGACGAGACACCCTCGGCGACCGAGCCCGCCGCACCGCAACCGCCTGCCGCAATCGAGCCTGCGCCCGAAAGCGAACCGCCGGTGACAGCACCCGATTCGGCGGTAGAAGACCCGGCCGTTGCCCCAGCCGGCCCGCCAGGTGGGCCGACCGAAGAAGCAGTCGCGCCCGAGGCGGGTGCGATGCGTTCCCGAAGTTTCCTTGCGTTGGTTTGAAATTCCGAGCCCGTCTCCCCGACACCCCTTTCCTGATCGCCCCGAAGGCTGACGACCATGCAAGAACTCCTCTTTCGACACTTTGAGAAGGGTATTTTCGCCTTACTCGTCGCGGTTTCGGGTCTGCTCGTCTACAGCGGCCTGAAGATGCCCAACTACTTGGATAAGCAGAAGCCGGACGCGATGGAGCAGGGGGCGAATCAGGTCAAGCAATCGATCGATGAGGATCATTGGGCCCAAATCCTGGAGACCGAAGATCGCGTCACCGCGGTCGATGTCGTCGCGCGGACGAACGAGTCGATCCGTCCGGTGAGCGCGCAGACTTACCAGTTGCTGCATCCCTGGGAAGGCAAATTGATCGACTCGAGCCTCCGTCGTGACGATCCGCAATTGTTGGCACCGATCGACTTGCGGGTCACGGGCGTAGTCGCGAACCTGGCCCTGAAGTCCCAAGACGGTGATTACGCGTTGCTCGATCTGGATAACGCGGAACCGATCGAGAAGGCACCCGAACCACGCAGGACGGAACGCCGTCGTGGGGGCCGTCGGGGGGCGGGAATGATGGAAGGCATGGAGGGCATGGGGAGCGAAGAAGAAATGATGCAGATGGAAATGGATATGTCTGGGATGGCGATGGAAATGCCGGGCATGGAGGGCATGGGAGGCGGCACCATGGCGGCCGCGCGCCGATTGGATGCCAAGAAGTTCGACCAGGGCTATCGGCCGACCGTGACGGCGAACAGCACGTTGGTGCCGGCCATGGGGCACTTCATCGCCGGTGTGGCCGTGATGCCGCATAAAGAAATCTTTGCCGCCTTCGACGCGGCCCTTCGTGGACGGGACGGTCACGACCCGCGGCGAGACCAACCCGTGTATCTCGGGTTCCAATTGCAGCGTGCCGACGTGACGGACAAGTCCGTCGATGAGTTGACAGATGCGGACTGGCAATTGCGCCTCAATTCGACCTTCTACCGACAATTGCTGCTCCGATTGTGGGCCGGGTTTGCGAAGGAAATCGTCTCGGGCAAGTATCGAGACCCAGAATTGACCACACCGATCCCCCCGGTGCTGCTGAAGCATTACGCCCATTTCGCGAGTCATCCCAAGATCCCGCTCGGTGACGAAGACCCGCGAGCTCGTTTTCAACAGCGGGATCGGGCGCTCGATGGCCCGGTTGGCCCGATCGTTCCCGATGCGGAGGAAGACCCGGCTGACCTGTTCGGTCGTCGGACCACTCGTCCGGGAATGGGTGGAGGTATGCCGGAGATGGGTGGCGGTATGCCGGGAATGGGGATGGAAATGCCCGGGATGGGAATGGGGATGCCCGGGATGGGGATGCCGGGGATGGACATGGGCATGCCCGGCATGATGGGCGGCTTTGGTGGGATGGCCGGTGCCACCATCGAAAGCCAGCCCGATTACAAGCTGATCCGGTTCTACGATTTCGGCGACATCAGCGGTCGTGACCGGGCAGCCCCGCAAGTCGGCCGCAAGTACGTCTACCGAATCCGCGTCGCGATCGAGGACCCGAACTTCCCCAAGGCCCAGGCGTTGCGTCCGAGCAACAGCACCTTGTCGGCCGAAGTCTTTCGCCGAGTCGAACAAGAGCGTGCCAAGGGTAACCGCGGTAGCACGTTGCGTTGGACCGAGTTCAGCGAACCGAGTCCCGTCGCTTCGTTGCCGCCACTGACAGAAGCCTTCGTCGGTCCCGTCGTGCCCCCAACCGTCCGCAGGATTTCGGTCGGCGGACGCGACATCGATGTCATTACAAAGCCCGCGACCGGCAAAGTAGTCGGGACGAAGTGGGACCCTGAATTCCAAGTCCCGTTGCCGCTGGTCATGGAAGTGGGGCGCGGCACGGTGTTAGCGCAAAAGGGTGAGATCAACATTCCCGATCCGTTGACGCTTAACGTCAAGAAGCTACCCGACGCCGAGGTGAACTTGGAGTCGGTCGTCGTTGACTTGGGTGGCGGGCAGCCGCTGGAAATATCCGCCGGTGAAGGCCAAACGGCACCCTCTTGGATGCTGTTGTATGACGCCAACGGGGGCTTGCGGGTGATGGACGAAATCAGTTCGCAGAAGGGCTACCGGATGTACTCGTTCGCCGACGATCGGGGCGAGTGAACGGACTCCGGTTTTCCCTTGCTGTTCTCGAAAGTTGCCCTGGACAACCTTGGATCGGGGAAGGGTGATCGATTAAACTGCGAGGAGACTCTCTCAGCCGATTTTCTCCTGCCCTTCGTTTGAACAACCGACATGCCCCGACCCGCGTGGAAACCTGCACCCGTCCGAACTTGGTTCGTTGCGACCGCGGTGCTGTTCGCCCTGTTCCCCTTCATCCGCCCGCTGCGCGGCGACGGGCCGGTTTCCGGTGGCGACGGACGCGTGCCAGCCGAATGGCCCGCACCGACACCTCCGCCAGCAGAAGCGCTGGCGGATTCACAAGAGAACATGCGGCCCTACGTCCAACCGATCTCGGACACGGACGTGACGATCGAGTTGATCCCGATCCCCGGTGGCACCTTTCGGATGGGTAGTCCCGACAGCGAGGCGGAGCGGAGCGAAGACGAGGGTCCGCAAACCGAAGTGACCGTCTCGCCGTTCTGGATGGGCAAGTTCGAAATCACGTGGGATCAGTACGACATTTGGAATGAAAAGATCGACGTCATCCGCCGTGACTTGTCGGGACGCAAGCCGACGGCGCTGGATCAACTGGTCGACGGCATGACGCGGCCGACCGAGCCCTACACGGACATGAGCTTCGGGTTTGGACGTGGCAAGTATCCGGCGATTTGCATGACCCAGCATGCCGCGAAGTCCTACTGCCAATGGTTATCGGCGAAGACCGGATTCTACTACCGCTTGCCGACCGAAGCGGAATGGGAATACGCCTGTCGGGCCGGCACCACCACGGCTTACTCCTTCGGGGACGACCCGGCGGAACTCGACGATTACGCCGTCTTCATCGAGAACAGTGACGACCAATACGAAATCGTCGGTACAAAAAAACCGAACCCCTGGGGTCTCCACGACATGCACGGGAACGTGTCGGAATGGGTCTTGGACCAGTATCACCAAGACACTTATGCCAAACGGGCCGATCAAGCGGTCGAGAACCCGCTTGCGATCCCATCGACGCTCTATCCCCGGGTCGTCCGGGGTGGCGGTTGGGACAACGACGCGGATCGGTTGCGGAGCGCCGCACGGATCGCCTCCGACGAATCTTGGAAGGAACAAGATCCACAGATCCCGCAAAGCATTTGGTATCATACCGATGCGTTGAGTGTCGGCTTTCGGATCGTGCGCCCCCTGCAAGTCCCAACGGCGGAGGAGAAAGCCACCAAATGGGAAAAATCGGATCCGCCGCAAATCGACGAGTGAGCGATCTGGGGCGCTTTCTCAAAACGGCCTCCTCACCGAACCTGTCCGTCTCGTTCCGTTCCCTTCCCCTCTCCCCCCTCCTGCCCCGCAACCTCATTTCCTTTTTCACTCAGGATTCATCTGATGAACCGTCCCGAAACCGACCTTCCGAACGTGGAATCCGCCGCCCCCTCACGGCGTCAATTTTTGAAGACTTCCGGTACGATTGCCGCGGTGACCGGCATGACCGGTGCATTGGCCGTTCCGAAGGTGCATGCGGCCGAAGACAACACGATTCGTGTCGCCTTGGTCGGTTGCGGCGGACGGGGGACAGGTGCGGCCGTCAACGCGCTGTCGGTGCCCGATGAAGCGATCCGATTGGTGGCGATGGCCGACGTGTTCGAAAAGCAGGTCGACAATAAGGCCGAGACGCTCGCCGGACTGGCCCAAATCAACGACAAGGTCGATGTCCCCAAAGATCGCCGGTTCGTCGGTTTTGACGCGTACAAGCAAGCGATGGATTGCCTGCGTCCGGGCGACGTCGTGATCCTGGCCACGCCCCCTGCGTTCCGTTGGGTGCATTACGGTTACGCGATCGAAAAAGGCCTGAACGTTTTCATGGAGAAACCGATCACGGTCGATGGGCCGACCTCCACCCGCTTCCTGGAATTGAATCAGGCCGCTTTGGCCAAGAACTTGAAGGTCGGCGTCGGACTGATGTGCCGCCACTGCAAGGGGCGCCAAGAATTGTTTGATCGGATTCAGAACGGCGAGATCGGTGACGTGAACCTGCTGCGGGCTTACCGCATGGCAGGACCGACCGGGTCGGCAGCTTGCGGGCCACCTTCCCCCGGCGAGAACGAATTGCTGTATCAGATCTCCAACTTCCACGCGTTCTTGTGGCTCAGCGGCGGAGCGGTCAGCGACTTTTTGATCCACAATATCGACGAGGCTTGCTGGATGAAGGACGCTTGGCCGGTCGAGGCGATCGCAAGCGGCGGGCGTCATTACCGCGGTTCGAATGTCGACCAGAACTTCGACACCTATTCGATGGAATACACCTTCGAGGACGGTACCAAGTTGTATGTCGACGGCCGGACGATGCCGGGCTGCAAGACCGAGTTCGCGACCTTCGCTCACGGCAGCAAGGGGTTGGCGGTGGTTTCGACGGCATCTCACACCCCCGCTAAGTCACGGATCTATCAGGGGCACAACCAGGACAAAGAAAAACTGATGTGGGCTTTCCCACAACCCGAGCCGAACCCGTATCAGCTCGAATGGAACGACCTGATCGCCGCCATCCGCCAAGACCAAGCTTACAACGAGGTCGAGCGTGGCGTGATGGCCAGCGCCGTTACGTCGATGGGTCGCATGGCGGCTCACACCGGCCAACGGATCACGCTCAAGCAGATGCTCAACCATCCCCATGAGTTCGCCCCGGGGATCGACAAGCTGACTTTCGATTCCCCCAGCCCGTTGCCGATCAACGCCGACGGAAAGTACCCGGTCCCGATGCCCGGATTGGTCAAGGACCGCGAGTACGCCTGATCCACTCCAGTATTTGCCGGACGGCGGTTTCGGCCCCGTCCGGCCCGGTCATCCGATCGGCATGCTGACGGCATGCTGCCGTGACCTCGGGATCTCGGAGCAATTCCGTTAAGGCTCCGGTCAAGCGGCTCAAGGTAGGCCGCGGCAGGGAGCGGCCGACCCCCAGTTCTTTCAGCCGTTGGCCGTTGTGGAACTGGTCGAACGCCATCGGCAACACGACCTGCGGGCAAGCCGCCGCCAGCCCTTGTGCCGTCGTGCCGATCCCGCCATGGTGAACGATCGCCGCGCAGCGAGGGAGCACCCGGTCGAGCGAAACGTAGCCGACTGACAAGATCGAATCGGGAAGGCCGGGCGGCAGGTGTTCCGCGTGCGAGGTCGCGAAGATCGCCGGCCGGTCCAAGCGGCGACAAACCGCGACCGCGAGTTCAAAAAACCGTCTGGCGTGACGGTGTGCGGTACCAGGAGTGAAGAAAATCGGCGCTCGGGAAGAGCCCGCCTGTCGAGCCAGGTGAGCGGAAATTCGTTGCTCATTCTGATCAGGCTCCGGCAACCATCCGGACGGCGGCTCGTCCGAGGCGGGCGGCAAATTGACCGCCAAAGGAAACCCGCAAGCGTGCCAATCGCCTCCGCCCAGAGGGGGTATCGGCCCAAACCACTCCGGATAGAGCGACAGAATCCGATCGGGCGACAGCCACCAACGATCGAGGATCCGCCTGACCGGCTCCAGACCCAAACGCTGACGGGCTCGATTGACGCTGGGCCCCAGATAGCGATCCAGCAGCCAGCGGTCGCCAAGGCGATACCCCCAATCGACCAACCAAGCCGGACGGCGTGGTTCGAACCACCAAGGGGACAACCGCGGCGGTGAGCGGGGATCGCGAATCATCGCCGGCGACAGGAAGACGTCGATCAATGGCGTCTCCGGGTCGAGATCGCGGTGGATGCGGGAAGCGAAATCGAGCGGATGAGAAACCAGTACGGTGCGACCGGGTCGCTTCCATTTCTGGATCACGTCGAGGTGCGGTTGCAGGAACTCGCCTGCCGCTCCTTCCAGGATCAATCGCAGGCCGGTCAACGGCTTCCAGACCTGCGGCGTCCCGAGCAATTCGTCGAACCGGGCGTGGCTGATCAGACTCATTGGGATCAAACCTTGCGCGGCGGCCAGCGGCGCGTAAGGTTCGGCGAGCGAGATCACGCAATCGAAACCTTGATCCTTCAGACGTCGACCGATCGCGACCATCGGGTTGACATCGCCCCGGCTACCTGGGGCAGACAGAATCGCCAACGGCCGCTCGGCAGCCGGATCATTTTTGGATGCCATATTCCGCGATCTTGCGATAAGCGGTCGCACGGCTGATCCCCAACAACTCGGCCGCTTCCGGCACGTTGCCGTCGGTGCGATCGAGCGCGAGCGTGATCAGGCGGCGTTCCCAGTGGTCGATCCTCAACGATTCCATTTCGTCGGCCGAGGCGTCGTGAAGGGCCAGGTCGGCGGGGACGATTTCGGGGCCGTCGGCCATCACGACGGCGCTGTCGATCACGTTCCTCAATTGCCGAACGTTCCCGGGCCAGGGGTAGCGTCGCAAACGCTCCCGGGCCGTCTCCGAAAGACTCAGCCCCGTGCGATGGTGTTCGACTCGAAAGTGCTCGAAAAAGTGGTCGATCAGTCGGTCCAGATCCTCCTCGCGATCGCGCAGGGGCGGGACGAGCAACTCGAAAACGCTCAGCCGGTAGAACAGGTCTTCTCGGAATCGACGTTCCCGAACGAACTCGGCCAGATCCCGGTTGGTAGCGGCGATCACGCGAACGTCGACCAAGATTTGTTGGGTGCCGCCGACGGGCAAAAAGGGATGGCCTTCCAGGATCCGCAACAGCTTCGCTTGAGCTTCCATCGTCAGCTCACCGACCTCATCCAGGAAAAGGGTCCCGGTATGCGCCTGTTGGAACCAACCGGTGTGGTCGGCATCCGCCCCCGTAAAGGAACCTTTCTTGTGGCCGAACAACTGACTCTCGACCAAGTCGCGTGAGATCGCGGCGCAATTGACCGCCAGCATCGGTCGGTCACGACGTGAACTCGCCTGATGCAACGCCCGGGCGACCAATTCTTTGCCGACCCCGCTTTCGCCACGGATCAAGACGGAGCCTTGGGCCCCCCCGATGCGGACGATCTTTTCCTTGAGCCTGCGGATCGGGGCGCTTTCGCCTACGATCGCTCCGGAATCGGCATGCCGATCCGCGAAGCGGCGATGGGCCGCTTCGAGGTTACCCGTCTGCTGGGCACGATCGATGGCCGCTCCCAACAACCGCCCGATGGCCGCCGCCAACTCGAAGTCATCCGGCTTGAACCGGGCGTGACAGTGGTACAACTGCAACACCCCGACCACCTGCTCGCCGTTGGTCAACGGCACCCAGATCGCATCCGACCAGGCATTGTCGACGTCGGCGGATTCCTCCGAGACACTGAACCAGACCGCCTCCCCTTCGCGGAGCACGCGTCGAGCGATCCGCTGGCCGACCTTCATCGTCCCCGCGCCGGACTCCGGCACGAAGCGTTGGGGAGTCAGCCGACCGTTGCCGGCATCGACCGAAAACCCCACGACATCCGCATCGGTCCGCTTTTGCAGCAACTCGATCGCCAACTGGTAGACGTCGCCCACGCGGTGAGACCGCAGCAGGTTGATGCTGAGCTGGTACAGGTCGAGTAAGCGGCCGACGAAGGCATTGCTGCGCAGCGCTTCCAGGGCTTGGAAATGATTTGCCAAATCGAGCGGGGAGTCGATCGGGCGGTCGAGGATGATTGTCGCCGTGTTGGCCGGCGGCCCCTCATCCGCCGGAACTTCGACCAATTGCAACTCGGTGCCGCCGACCTGGATCAAGGTCTGGTCGATCAGCATGGCGTGGTCGGTGCGTTGGTTGTTGACGAGCGTCCCGTTGCGACTTCCCGTATCACGCAACTGCCAATGCTCGCCCTCGAAATAGATGACGGCATGGAACCGACTGCTGATCGGATCGGTCAGCTTGATTTCACAACTATCCCCACGGCCGACGTGCAGCGGCCGTGAAGGGTCGAGGGGAAACTGGCGTCCCAAATCGGGACCGGATCGAACCAGCAGGTACGTCACCAACAGGCCTTCAGCCGCTCTCGAGGATCCGAGGAGACGGGTAAACGGGAACGGGATGGAAATCGGTGTGGCTGCGGGCGGAATCCCACGGGACGCGACATCTTAACCCAGATACGCAGGTCCGAAGAGTCGGGGGCTGTTTTTTTGCGGTCGCCGATAGCCTAAACTTCGGGCGTTTCGCCGGCCCGGCCGCGCGGCCCGTCCCCTCGTCACTCACGATCCTAGCATGAGCCTGTCGCAAAACATCGTTTGGCATCCCAGCAGCGTGACCCGCGAGGAGCGGGAGGCGTTGTTGGGCCAGCGCGGTACGGTCGTCTGGTTGACCGGGCTCAGCGGTTGCGGGAAAAGCACGATCGCGAACGAATTGGAAAAGCGATTGCACGACAGCGGCCGCGCCACCATGGTCCTGGACGGGGACAACGTGCGGCACGGCTTGTGCGCGCCTCCCGAACGGCTGATGACCGAACAGGGCGAGGCTTCCGCCAACCGCTTCGGGCTCGGTTTTTCCGCCGACGATCGTCAAGAAAACATCCGGCGGATCGCCGCCGTGGGCCAATTGTTCGTCTCGGCCGGAATCATCACGGTCACCGCCTTCGTCAGCCCTTATCGGGATGACCGTCGGCGGGCACGGGGCCTGATCGAACGGGCTGGAACCGTCGGCGACTTCGTCGAAGTCTTTGTCGACACGCCGTTAGAAGTTTGTGAACGCCGTGACTCGAAGGGGCTTTACAAGAAGGCTCGGGCGGGTGAGATCAAACACTTCACCGGGATCAGCGACCCCTATGAGCCCCCCCGATCCCCCGAGATCCATTTGCCGAACGACGATTCGCTGCCGGTGGAGGCCGCCGTCGATCGGATTGTGAGTTATCTGACGTCGGCCGGTAGGTTGCCGGCGACTTGAGTGACCGACAAGGGCTTGGCGCCCGGTGTGTCATCGGGGAAGACCGACCAAACCGCGACCCGCCGGGTCATCAGGGCCGTTTCTCTCCGAATCGCCTCTTCGATTTTCTGCTCCTTCAGAACGCTGCGGATGTCTTCCTGCACTTCGCTGATCGAGCGGGCACCCGCGGCTCGACGATCCAACACCCGCACGATGTGCAGCCCGACCTGATCCTCGATCACCTCGCTCATCAAACCGACCGGCAGACCGAATACCTGGTTCTCCAAAATGGTTGATGACAGCGACCCGCGGGCGGTCCAGTCTCGGACGCCACCTTTGGCGGCGAGCGGCTCTTGCGATTTCGCCCGAGCGACCGCCTGCATGCTGCCTCCGAAGTAGGCCTCGCGGCCCATTTCCGTGATCAATTGCATCGCCGCGTCGCGACTTCCACAGCGGCTGAAACTGGCGGTCAACTGCTCCCATTTCGCTTGCTCAGGGTACCGGTAGTCGTCCAGGTGATCCTCGTAGTAGTTCCGGATCTCGACCATCGGGATCGGCGGATCTTTCGGGATCACGTCGCTGCGATAGAGGTGTGCCAGAACCTGGTCGATGAAGTCGAGCCGATTCGATTCGAAAGAACTCCCTTGTTCTCGCAATTTTTCGTCGACCTCCGATGCCGTGTAGACCCCGAATCGCTTGTAGAGTGTCGGCAGTTCTTGCTCCTGAAAAATCTGAATCGCTTTGGCGCGCATCTTCCGTTCGGCTTCCTGCCGCTTGTCTGCGGCTTGCGTGCCGACCTGAGACAACAGAAAGGATTCCCGCAGCACCTTGAGTTGGATCGATTGGTTCAACAGGCTGCGAAAGATGCTCGCCCGGATGTATTGCAATTCCTCCTCGGACGGGGGGGTGGGGGCTTTCGAAACCAACTCATTGACCCGAGCTTCAACACGGGGCATCAGGTCACCGACCAGCACGAACGAGCTACCGATCACTGCCACCACCGCCGCCGGATCGTCAGGAATCTGCACCCTCAGCAGTTCCGCCAACATCTCGGGGGATGGCCCCGGACCACTACTGCCGGGAGCCATTCGGCCGGGACGACCGCCCGGCCCCTGCGCGTCCGCCCGATCGAAAACGGTTACCGCCCAGACGGACAGCCCGATCAAGACGCCCAGCGAGATCGATCGACTGAATTGACGCATTTGAACCCGCAATCCTCTGTGCACCCTCGCCAACGGCCCTCCACCGCGACCCGCGAACCAGCTCGCGGTCAACCGGGGCTAACTAGAAACTTTGTTCATAGCCGCTGATCGGCAGCGATCGCAAGGCGAATGCGAACCGAACCACAACCACAATCGGATCGGGCGGCCGACTGACCGCGACGGACGGTTCATTTAGACCGCCGACCCGTCACTCGGCCCGTGAGGGCTGAACGGACCCGCCGGCCTTTGTTTGACAAATTGGCTCAAATTTCGACCACGTCGCTAGAAATCGCGCGATCAGTCGATAGACTACGCGAGTCGACGCGAATGCCCGCATTTTCCCCTAAAATACCGAGCCAGGGAGAGAACGGGCGTGCCAGGCTCACCATCGCTCCTACACCTTGTCAGATGGTAACTTCCGATGCCGGTCCTACAAGTCAAGTGTCCGGATTGTGGAACCGCGATGCGGTTCACGCCCAAGGCGGCTGAATCAGAGATTCGTTGCCCGAATTGCCAACGTCGGATGCGAGTCAAAACACCCAGTTGGAACGATGCCCCCGCCCAAACGGGACCGATTGAATCGGGGCGAGCGGCGGCCCCCGCGGCTAATTCTCCCGCGGCAAGATCGTCAACACCCAGCCCTCGTGCAAATTCGTTGCCAGCCCCTGCCGGCCGCCCGGCCACGTCGCAGCCCACTCGCGGCTCGATTCCGACAACCCGTCCGGCGGCGGGACCGGCAGCCCGACCGCCGCAACGCCCCGTAGCCGGCGCGCCGAGCGCTGCCGGTGTACCGAGATCTTCCGCCTCCCCGGGCGCTCCGACCCAAAAACCGCCAGCCGGTACGGCAGCGCCAGCGGCTGCTAATCGGGTGCCCGCGCGTTCGGCCGCAGCGCGTCCGTCCCCCGTGCGGTCGCCAGCCCGGACACCCGCTTCCGCTCAACCGGTCGCCACACCGACCGCCACATCAGGCGGCTCGAACGACCCGTTCGATTGGAACGATCTGCCGACGTCGTCCGGCCAGGGCGGCTCGTCGCCGGACGGATTTCCCGACCCCTTCGCCGCTTCCCCCGGTGGCAACGCCGCCTTTGCACCCGCCCCGGCCGCCGGCGGCTTCGGCAGTTTCCCGCAACCTGCGGTTGGTTTGGCCGGAGGCGGAAGAGCAGCAGGCGGATCGGGCGGGAAGCTGAAAGGCGCCCCGCTGAAGATCCTGATCGGTCTCGGCTTGTTGCTCGGAGCCGGCGTCGGACTCGTGGCAGTGATCCTAATGATCGGCTTCGTCGCAACGCAATTCCCGCAGTCGAGGAAGTCGATGGAGTTGGCCGGATGGACTGCCACCGCCCCCGGCAGGACGGTGCCGGATCAAAAAAAGGGCCAAACTCTCTCCAAGTTCGTCATCAATCCGCGGACGAACTCGGAGTTCTCGCTCGGCACGGTCGACCTGCCGCCTGGCGCGATGGCGGTGGGGGCCGATCAGTTTTTGCAACTGCTTAAATCCCAGATGACCGATATCCGGGAAGACCGCGCAGTCGAGCGGGCTGGATTGAAGGGGCTGCACGTGAAAGGCAAAGCGACGTTCAACCCGATGCTGGCGACGTTCGAGATTTTTCCGCTATCGGAAAAGCAGCTTTTGGTGATGTCATACATCAGCGGAACGGACCGGCAGAAGATGGGAATCGGCAAGACGAGACTCGACGAAGACCGGATCGAGGCCATCGACGACACAGAGGCGTTTTTCGCGTCACTCCGTCGCGCGGGTGATTGAGCCGGATCGTCAATCCGCTTCGTCGGAAGCGTCCGGAGCGTCGCCGCTCGCGACAGGGATTTTGAGACCCGGGCCGAGCAGGATCGCGTTGGTCAGGAATCGTTCCGAGGAACGGACGTAGCCTCGAAAAACCGGCTCATCGACCAGCAGGATGAACCGTCCGTTGCCGCTCGGTTCGACCCAAGCCGCGGCGGTTCCCCGCAGGCGATTGCGATTGCGGTCGCTGACGTAACCCGAGATCACTTCGCCGTACCGGGCCGCCAATTGGTAACCGTTGGCCGGCAGCGGATACCGCCGCGTGTGATCTCGGAAGACGGCGACTTGGTCAGCGGGGAATCCGTAGGTCAATGGGTGGGTCGGATCGATTTGGGTCATCAGGAATGCCCCCGCGATCGTTTCCAGGGCAGCGGCATCCGCCGCATCACCGAACGGCCGCCGCCAAGCGTCACCCCGCTCGGTCGGTCCGCCGTCGGCGTCTGAGTCATCAGCAGGCTCGTCGCCAGCCGAATGCGATTCCTGGTCGGTAACGCCGTCCGCCAGGCTGATCAGCTTCTGTCGGGACAACCAACGGATCGCGGAGGACGTGGCGATGACCGTCCCACCCCCACGGACATAGTTTTTCAGCGTTTCGACTTCGGTTGATCCCCAACCGCCGTAGCCGCCCGCCGGCAGGATGACGCAGCTGTAGTCCGACAGGACGACCCGGTTCAGTCGCTGGGTATCGACCAAGGTCACCCGATGACGCATCCGGACATCCAAAAAATGCCACAAAGACCCGGCGGACAAGGCGGTGGTCCCCTCCCCGACGATCAACAGCGGGTAGCTCGGTGAGAGGCGGGTCAGCGAATCGCTGCCGAGGTCCGGGCCGGCCAACGTATGGCTCGATTCGGCCGCCGCCGCGATGACGTCCCCGCGAGCCGCGGCGGCTGTCAACAGATCGAGCACCCTGTCCCAGCGGCCGGCGTTCGGTTGACGAGGCACAACAAACGTGCCGACCGGGAAATCTTGCTGTCCCGCGTCTTCGTCGGGCGACTGCGGGGATGCCGCGACCGACAGCGGCTTGGTCGCGACCCGCACGTCGGCGCCGAGGTTCAGCAGTTCCACAACTACCCGCGGGGCGGACAATTCGGTCGGATCGATCAGGTATCCGGCGACTTCGGAGCCGCGCACGAACGCCTCACCTGGCGATTCGACGGCGTCGGGAGGCGAAGCGCCGCGCGCCCAGGTGGCGTCGAGCAGCCAGCGGTCGGGGATGTCCGATTCGTAGGTCAAGGTCCGCAGGCCGAATGCCGAGGGCAAGTGCCAGGTCGAGACGTCGTAAAAGATGTTCTCGGGGAACGATTGCGGCGTCTCGAACAGCGATCGGATGAAGGTGTATTCCGGCTGGGCGGTCGGGATGACCAAAGCACCGCCGGCGGGAATCGTTTCGCCGTCGACCCGGATCTCGCCGGCGGGGGCGTGGGAGCGGATCGAATGGCGGGCGAGCAGGTCCTGGGCCGCGGCGATCCGTTCCGGTGTCCCGGCGAGCACGTAGGCTTTCAAGGGGGCGTCTTTGCCGGCTTGGAGCGCGTCGGCGTGAAAGTTCACCTGATGCCGCAACAAGTCGTCGCGATGGGCCGCGGCCGCCCGCAAGCTCGACAGGCTGGTGCGAACCTGATTCGCGACCGTATCGCGGAAATGGCGGCGGGTTCGCTGGTTGGTCAGCCGCAAGGCGCGGGTGCTGCCCTGTTCGAACAAGATGCCGATCGCACCATGGACGTCCGGGTAGGTGCTCCCCTTGCCGATGTAGAAATCGTCGAAGCGTTCTTCGGTGAAAAACAGCTCCCCCGCGGCATCCATCGCCGCAGAATGCTCGGCCGCGAACGCGCGAGTCAAGCGAAGGTTCTCTGGCGGCGACAACGGGTTGTTGCGAGCCGGCACGCCGGGTTGGAAAAAGTAGGACGAGTTGCCGGACATCTCGTGGTAATCCAACACCACGTTCGGCTTCCACTGATGGAACAGCCGGACTCGCCCGCGGCTCTCGGGGTGGACCAGCGGCAACCAGTCGCGATTGAGATCGAACCAGTAATAATTGGTCCGCCCGCCTGGCCAAGGTTGGTTGTGCTCGCGATCGTCGGCGGCATCGTTCGCGTACCGACCGCGGTTTTCGTTCACCCAATTGGTGAACCGATCCAACCCATCGGGGTTGAGCACCGGGTCGAGCAAAAAGACGCTATCGCAAAGCCAACCGACCAACTCTTCGCTCCGGGACGACGCCAGGTGATAGGCGACGATCGGGGCCGCGTTGGCCGCACTCGCCTCGTCACCGTGAACGTTGTAACCCAAGTACATCACTAGGTGCGCGTCCTTTGGCACGGTCCGGGTTCGGCCGGATGACAACCGCCGATGCGCGCCTCGGATCGCGTCGAGTTGCTCGTGGTTTTCGGCCGAGGTGATCGCGGCGACCATCAACGGCCGTCCGCCATGGGTCTTCCCGTAGGGGATCAAGCTGACCCGGTCGCTGTGGTCAGCGAGATACTTCAAGTAGCTGACGATCTGGTCGTGCCGCAGATGCCGAGAACCGACCGGGAAGCCAAAAAAATCGTCCGGCGACTCGAGGCCGGCGATCCGCAAATCGTCCGGCAGAACACTCAAGGGGCCGGCCGCCATCGCCGACGGCTGCGCTAATGATCCGCCGTAGCAGACGAGAAAACAGCAGATCACCAACCACGGCTTGGGACCGATCATCAGAACACTCGGGGAAAAACGAAATGCGTCGCTGGCGGCAAAGAGTCTGCCAACTCCGCCGCCAAGTGGGACGGCCTGGTGCCAGCCGCCGCCATTGTAATTGCTACCCCCGTTCCGATCCCTCAACGGCACGGTCGCGGAGAGACCAAAATCAGGCCGGCCGGAATCAGAATCCGGCAAGCGACTCCTTGAACGGCGAATCCGAGCCGTGTGCGGAGAACCAAAGCGGTTTGCGGCCGGCCGGAGTTCAGCCGCGGGCTTCGGCAGCCGGCGATCACCCCTCGACCGGAATCGAAGAGACGGAGTGGCCGGTGAGCAATTGGTAGGCCTCCAGGTACTTTTCCCGCGTTCGCAGGACCACATCGATCGGCAGGACAGGGGGTGAACTTTCGCGATCCCAATCGCTATCCATCAGCCATTCGCGGACGAACTGTTTGTCAAATGACGGTTGCGGGTGACCGGGCTGGTAGTGATTGGCCGGCCAAAAACGGGAACTGTCAGGCGTCAACACCTCATCGACCAGGATCACGTCGCCGTCGATCAGGCCGAATTCGAACTTGGTATCGGCGATCAAGATCCCGCGGGGCTCGGCGTAACGACTGGCCTGATCAAAGATCGTCAGGCTCAATTCCCGTAAACGTCCGGCCAGCGTTTCGCCGATATCATCGGCCATTCGATCCCACGAGACGTTCATGTCGTGCCCCTCTGACGCCTTCGTCGCCGGGGTGAAGATCGGTTCGGGCAAACGGTCGCACTGCCGCAAGCCGTCCGGCAGGGAGATCTCACAGATTTTCCCGGTCTCCTGGTACTCCCGCAGGCCGCTCCCCTCCAAGTAGCTGCGGACGACGCATTCGAACGGGATCACGGCAGCCTTGCGGACCAACATCGAGCGGCCAACCAAAGGGGCGGGATCGATGAAATCGGGCAGCAACCCGGCGGGAAGGTCGCCCGAGATCCAGTGGTGCCGGATGTCTCGGAGTTGCCCGAACCAGAACTCGCTGGTGGCCGTCAACACACGGCCTTTGTCCGGGATGCCGTTGGGCAGCACATGGTCGAAGGCGCTGATCCGATCGGTGCTGATGATCAGCAATTCGGCACCCAGGTCGTAGACGTCACGAACCTTGCCGCTGCGTTTGGGGTAGGGCAGGTTGGTCCGCAGCAGGGCCCCGCCGGGGTCAAAATGAAACATCGCTTCTGGACTTGCAAAGGGTCATCCGCAGCCGGACGAATTGGGGGTACGACTCTGCGCAGTTTACGAAAAACGGATGGGCTGTCCATCGACCGCCATTTCCGAGGCGTATAATGGACCGGTAGAGCCTTGTTTTCGCGGCCCGTTCATCGGACCGCTCCGTTCCTGCTCCCTCAAGTCGCCTCCGAGTCGACAAACACCCTGCATGGCTACCGCATTTCCCCCTTCGATCTCCCTGCCCCCCGATCGGCCCGCCAACGGCCGCTCGCTGGGGGATGAGTTGATTTCGAAAACGATCGCGGATGCCCAAACGTCGCTGTGGCGAGCTGAATTGTCTCGACGCTTGTTGCGTGGTGTGATCGTCGGACTGCTCGGCTTGGTCTTTTGGTTTGTCTTGGACCAGTGGCTGTGGTCGCCCGGGCGCGGCGGCCGGTCGCTAGCTCTCGCGGGTGCCCTGGGCGTTTTCGGGTGGTGGGCCGTCACCCGGATCCTGCCGCTGCTTCGTAGCCGGGTTCGGGCTGAGTACGCCGCCCAAAGTCTGGAAGCCGACCTCCCGGAGATGCGGCATTCATTGACCAGTTACGTCGCCTTGCGTGACGACTTCGGGTCCGGCGGCGTTCGCGCAGCGGTCTTGCGGTCGATCGGGACCCGGGCAGCAGGGCAACTCCAACGTCAACGGCTCGAATCACCCTCGGAAGCCACCGGCACGTTTCCCTGGTGGATCGGTTTGGCCGCAACCCTGGCGGTGGTCGCCGCGTATGGGCTCTTCAGCCCGAAGAATACGTTGCGTTCGGCGCAGCGGTTGTTGATGCCGCTTGCCAACATCGAACCGCCGACGCGGGTGACGATTGTCAGTGTCGAGCCGGGGGATGGCGAAACGCTGACCATGAGGCCGCTGGAGATCATCGCCTCGATCGACGGCCTCGGTGCCCGTGATCAACCGGCTGTCCGCTTCGGGTCCGATTTCCGACAAGCCGAGCCGTTGCTTTTTGACGAGTCCCGCGGCGACTACCGGGCAACGATTTCGGTGGCCCGCTCGACCTCGTACCAGATCGTTGCCGGTGATGCCGTCGCGGGACCGTTCCGAATCGCCGTTCGGGATGTCCCGGTTGTATCGATCGGTTCAGTCCATATCGTCCCACCGACCTACACGCGATTGCCCCCGCGAACCTCCACTGGCGGTGCGATTTCGGCTGAAGAGAATTCCCGGGTGACCATGGCTGCCACCATGAATCGGCCGATGGTTCGTGCCCGAGTCGAATTCAACCCCCGCGATTCGGGCGGCTCTGCTACTGCGGCTGCTCCCGTAACCCGCGGGGCCACGAACGGGGCTTCCCGAGGTGCCGCGACCGCCGGTTTCCTCGATATGGTCATTGCCGAGGACGGCCGGTCGGCTTCCGTCGGCTTCCCACTCCGTTTGCCGCGAGGGCCGAACGATCCGGTCAAGATCGACAGCTACCGGATTCGGATATGGGATACCGACGGAAACGAAAACCCCGAACCGATCATCTATCGGGTCCAGATCATTCCCGACCTGGCCCCCGAAATCCGCTTCGCCAGCCCTCGTGAGACGGTCCGCGAAGTCCCGGTCAACGGGCAACTGCTGATGGAACTGGCGGCCGTCGATCCGGACTACGGTTTGCGTCGGGTCGATTGGTCGCTCCGCCGCGGCGCCGACCCTGCCAAAATTCAAACCGTCTGGTCGGCCGAGAACGGTGTCACGGAAAATCAGTTCATCGACCTGAAATTCCAGCCCGAACGGATGGGTTTCCGGGTCGGTGATCGCATCTCGGTTTCGGCCATCGCGGAAGACAATCGCGAGGATTGGGAGGGTAATCCGGAGCCGAACCGCACCGAAACGGACGCCATCGAATTGCAAATCGTCGCCGCTCGCGAACTGCCTCCTCCGTCCGCCCCCGAAAATGGGCTGAGTGAACCGGAAGACGAATCGGCAACCGGCGATCAGGAATCAGGTACAGCGACAGACGGTGCGGCGACGGGTAGCGATCCTCAAGATGGCTCTGGGCAATCCGACGAAGGACAAACGGGCGAGTCCGATCCGGCGGACGACAAGTCCATGGGTGAAGGGAAAGCGGGTGAGGGGAAGTCCGAAAACGGCGACGACCCCTCCGATGCGAGCCGCACGGACGGTCAGGAATCAGGCGATTCACAGAAATCGGGTGATGACAAGCCTCGCGACGGAGCCGGAGCGGACGGCAAACCGGGCGACGGCGATCAACCGGGTGAAGACTCGCCCGCCGAATCCCCTGCGCAAGACACGGCGTCCCAGGGCGGAGAGCCGGGCGGCGAGGACCGACCGCAGCCCGACGCGACCGACGAGACGATGGACGACCAGTCAGGTTCCAAATCACCCGGTGATGGCGAATCGGCAGCCTCCGCCGACCCGAAATCAGGCGAGACCGCTGACCCGCTCGATCAGCCCGGCGAGCGCGGCCAGGCTCCTGACGACGGTTCACCTACCGATGGTTCACCCAGCGAAGGTGTCGCCGGCGAGGGAGATAGCAGCGGTGAGGGGAAAGCGGATGATCGCGTAAGCGAACAGCCGCCCCAACACGACGGAGACGCTTTCGAGCGGATTCGCGATTACCTCGAAAACCAACGGGACCGATCTGCGGGACAGCCCCCCCAGCAACCGCCTGGCCAACCGGGCGACGAAGCCGGTTCCGCCGATTCGCCTTCGCCCCAGCCGGGCTCGCCCGACGCCGAGGCCGCAGCGGATTCCTCAGACGAAGCCCGCGGGGATTCCGACGCGACGAAGGGTCCGAGTGCAACCGACCAGGCAACCGACCAGGCGGGCGAGTCTGGCAAACCGGGCGGAGCCTCCGAAGCGAGTGAAACACCTGCCGAATCCGGTGAAGCGGCCGCCGGCGAAGGTGCGGATTCCGATTCTCCGTCGCCATCAGCACCCGGCGCCGCAGCGGACGACCCGCTGTCTCAACCACCGGCCCGCAATGGCCAACCTCCTGCTGGTGAGGGCCAGCCGGCCGACCAAGGTCAGCCAGCAGATGGCGGCATGCCGGCGGGCGGGGAACAAGATGCTGCCGCGGGTGAGCGTTCCGGGGACGAACGGTCCGCAGGGGAATCGAAGCCGGGTAGTGGGGAAAATTCCGGCGACGGGGCGGCGGGCTCCGACTCGGGAGGTTCCGGCGAATCCGCTGCCGCCGACACCCGCCCCCCCGATCCGGTCGATCTTGACTACGCAAAGCAAGCCACCGATCTGGTTTTGGACTACTTGAACCAGAACCGTGATACCCCCGATCCCGAATTGCTCGATCGGCTCAATTGGACGCCGGAGGAATTGCAGGAATTCACCCAACGATGGAACCGACAGCTCAAGCAGCCCGGCAGCGATGCGGCGGCTGCCGACCCGCGTCAGGTCGAGGAAGCGCTCAAAAGTCTGGGAATCCGACCGCCCGGGGAAGGGCCGATCGGGGCGTCACGAGAACAGGCGGACGACCTTCGCGGGCTGCGGGACGCCGGCGGACGTCGACCCGCCCCCAACCTGCACCGCGACGCCTTTGAAGCCTTCCGTCAGGGACTGCGCCGACCCTGATCGGTCGGCTTAACCAAAGTCCGCCGCACCGTTCTCGAAGCCAGGTTACCCTTGCTTTCGACGTGCTGAGTTACAGCATGTCAAAGGAAGCGGCATCGTCGCTCAGCAGAACTTCGCGGCTTCTCGACGCCGGAACGGCACTGAGCCCGCGATTCGAAGATTGGCACTCGCGGAAGGCGCCGGACACGATCAAATCACGAGCTTCCCGCCAGCACCGAATTCCAGCATCGGGCCGGCGGTCGCGAGACGCAGCGGCCGACCATTTCACCGATGGCCCACAACCCGACGCTGACGCCGGCGCCAACCGGGCCGGCGATCGCCGAACCGACGGCCAAAGAACCGACGAAGCCGATGCCGGCGCCGGCAGCTTCGACCTTGTCGGTGGGCACGCCGCGATGGCTGAGCAACACCTCGACTCCCAATTGGGCGGCATCAACCGCCAATAAGGCGGGGCTGACCGATCGGAACAGCGACTTGCCGGTCAGCCGAGCGACGCCGACGGCGGCGGGGCGAGCCATCCACCGGCCACCCGGTGCGGCTAGCCGATTGACAACCCTCGTCACCTGGCGACTGTCGGCCATGCCGGTCTTGCACCAAGAGGCGAAGTGTTCGCAGTTGCCTCGCACCAGGTCGTAGCCGACGACGCCGACACTCTTCATCGCTCGTTGGACAACGATGTCCGGCTCATCGGCGGACGCCCACGCGTGTACACGGACCACGCGTCCTGAGGCGAACTGCTCCAGCGGCTCGTGGCAGACACAGCCCTTCGCCCGGCTCAGATGCACGACCGTCTCGTCACCGAGATCGATCCCGTGATGGGTGAAACACCCATAGGAAACGTAAAGGTGATCAGCCTTCGCCATCGACAGTTGCCTGGGTTAATACCGACGGCTCAACGCCGCCCGTTGACACTTGCCGTCGCGAGGTTCTGATCGCGGAGGCCACGGATATAATCGTGAGCGATGTTCATCACTTCACGATTATAATACGTGTCGCGGTAGACGATGTCATTGCCCAATTCCTCTTCGAGGCCCTCTTTTTCTTCCTCTTTCTGGGCATCGAGCTGCTTGCGTCTCGCCACAAAGTCCTCTTCGAGCAACGAGATCGTCTTTTCCTGCTTTTGACTAACGTACAGGTCCTTGCGGCGAAGCAGGTCCAGGAATTCCTTGTCAGCCCCCACTCGATCGGTGGAAGCGTCGCGAAGCGTTTCCAGCAGATTCGCGGGGACCATGTTGTAGTCCTGGTGTCGGACCGCGGCGACGCGATCGTGCGGCAGGGCGAAATCGAGATCCGATTCGCTGATGTCCATTACCGAGGTGATCGAAGGGAGGATCACGTCAGCCGCCACCCCATTCAATTGCGTGCTGTCACCACCGGGCAGGTAAAACTGCTGGAGAGTGACCTTCAACGCGCCGAAATTGGTCCGATCGTGGCGGAACATTTCCCGACCGAGGTCCATCAGCGTTTGGACGGTACCTTTGCCGTGGGTTGTCGGGTCACCGACGATAATCCCCCGACGGTAATCCTTGATCGCGCCGGCGAGAATCTCACTGGCACTCGCCGACAATTTGCTGGTCATCACCACCAAAGGGCCATCCCATGCGACACCGGCTTCCTCATCCGCGTAATCTTGGACCGCGCCGCTGCTGTCCTTGACTTGCACGACCGGCCCGCGGTCGATGAACAGCCCCGTCAGGTTGATCGATTCGGTCAGCGAGCCGCCGCCGTTGCGGCTCAGATCGAGCACCACACCATCGACCCCGTCGGCTCGGAAGCCGTCTAGCAGTCGGCGGACGTCACGGGTGCTGCTGCGGAAGTCGGCGGTATTGCGACGGGCCCCTTCCATGTCGAGATAGAAACTCGGCAGGTTGATGTAGCCGATCTTGAGGGCAGGGCCGCCATCCGGGGACGGATGCTCGATCACCTTCCCGCGAGCGGCACTGTCTTCGAGTTGGACTTGAGCGCGGGTGATCTCATAGACCTCGGTTTCTCCCGCCCCACCCTTTTTGACACCCAGGCGAACGACAGTCCCCGCCTTGCCGCGGATCATGCTGACGACCTGCTTGAGCGGCATTTCGACGATGTCGACCATTTCGCCATCCAGGCTCTGGCCGACGCTGACGATGTGATCGTCTTCACCAAGCCGACCGTCGCGGGCGGCGGCGCCACCAGGGATCACGTTGCTGACGACGGTATAACCGTCCTTTTCACGAAGGGCCGCCCCGATGCCTTCGAGGTTCAGCCGCATCTGAATGTTGAAATCGTTCAGCGAACTGGGCGACATGTAAGTCGTGTGAGGGTCATAGGCCATCGTGATGGACGACAGGTACAACTCCAGGATCTCGTCCGAGTCGGTCTGGGCCCAGCGACGAGCGTATCGCGCGTAGCGCCGCTTCAACTGATCGCGAGCCTCGTCGATCGTCTTTCCGTCATCTTTCAGATCGAGGATGTTGAACTTGAGTTGCCGCCGCCAACGGTCGAGAGCTTCGTCGTCCGATCGCACGTAGGTCGTCGATTTGGGATCGGAAATGATCGTCTCGGCGGTGGTGAAATCAAAATCCCCCTCCAGCAACGACTGGGCCAACAGCAAACGCTCGTTCACCCGGACCAAATACCGGGTGAAGATCGCGTAAGCGGGTGACAGATCGCCACGCAGGGTCAAGTCGTCGATCTGGTCCTTGTACTTGGCGAACTCGTCGATGTCCCCCTGCGTGAAGTACAGCTTCATCGGGTCGAGCGACTTCAAGAAGTTATTCAGGGCCCTCGCACTGATCTCGTCGTCGACCTTGCGGCCGGAAATGTGACGCTTCGGCAACAGCTGCATCACCAACCGGGAAACGAGACTGTCCTGATCACCCTGTTTCAACCCGGCCGCAGGAGCCGCTGCCGGAGGCGCGACCGTGCGATCTTGCGCGCCTGCCGTCCAGACGAATGGGACCGTCAATAATGCGACCAAGGCGATCCCAACTGGGGCTCGTCGGCGGGCTGACCAAGAACCTGAAATTCGCATGCGAACGCCTTCCGTTGGGAGGGGTGACGAAAAATGATGTCGGAATGCCGTTCAACGGCCAAAGCCACTCGGCGAGGTGTCGTAGGCGGCCCCATCGAACTGACCACCGCCTTGCGAGCCGATCGCTCACAAACTGTCCACCGTGTCCTACCTTCAAGGCCAGGACGCGTAGGACGGCAGGAAACGTCCCGCCTACCTTATAATCTAGTCTACGGCGGCCCAAAGGAACCGGTTGGCCGAAATCGGACAATTTCGACAATCCTAGGGAACTGCGTTTCGCGAATCAACGCCGATTTGACGGGCCTGTCGGATAGTAGCCACCAGGCAAACGAAACTCGTTAGCACCACCGAGAAAATGATCATCACCACCGCCACGGGGAGATCCTCTGTATTTTCGATCAATTCGCCCGTTTCGCCCCGCGGCAGCAGCGTGATCGCCAAGACGCCGATCAGGTTGTTGACAAAGTGGGCGAACATGGCGGGAAAGATCGAGCCGCTGGACCAAGCAAGCCAACCGAAATAAAAGCCCAGCGGCAGCACCCCCAGAACGTGAACCGGATCGAAATGGAACCCCGCGAACAACACGGAGGCGACGCAGAGCCCCGCCAGCGGGCCCCAGGCCTTGACCAGCCGCGTCTGCAGGTACCCGCGAAACACCAGTTCTTCACAGACACCTGGCATCAACCCGACCAACACCGCCAACGGGACCGCGAAGCCGGCCGAACCGATCGAGGCAAAGACTTCCGACATCTCTTTTAGCGATTCGCTGTCGTCGACGAAATTCTGCAAGATCAGCGACCAGAGCATGCCGACGCTCGGGGCCGCCAGCCCGGCGACGAACCACAACCGCAGCGGCCAGTGCCCGCGGGTCAATCCGAGCCGCTGGGGCAGCGACCAAGGCGACAGGAACGCGGCCCCCAAGGCTACCAGCCCGAGGGCGAGTTGGCCGAATACGACACTGGCGATGATGATGATCTGCCCGAACGCCGCGTCGTTCGCCCGGTCCAACTGATCGGACAAACCGCCTTCGTCGTCAGAAATCCCCAATTGCTCGGTCATTTGCCCGTTTTGATAGGCGACGACCCCACCGACCAATGCGAACCCGACGAGCGAACCGAATTGGTGGGCCACCACGCAAACGATCAGCACCAGCGGCAAATGCCAAACCCGCAACGGATGGCTCCATTTACCCACCCCCTGCCCCGAAACGGCCGCATCAGCGAATCGGTCGCGGCCCTCCGGATCCCCCTCCGGATCGCCCCCGAGTGGCAGCAGCGAATCGGACGATGGCAGGTTGCTCATGAACGTCGGCCTGGTCGCCAAGCGGAAAGGGGCAAGGGGAAAGGGGAAACAAGTCAGGTGGATCGTGAACGGGTTGTCGCGATTTTCAGGTCAACCCCAGCGTCGGCTCCAAACCGAACATCAGGTTGAGATTCTGCACCGCCGCGCCGCTGGCGCCCTTGACCAGGTTATCGATCGCGGCGATCAACACCCAGCGACCGCCGGACCGGCGAATTGCAAGTTGGACATGGTTCGTGTGAGCCACGTGCTTGGTCGCCGGCAGGTGGTCGACGGCGCGAACGAACGGGGTCTCATGATAGTGTTCCCGCCACGCCTCGATCGCCCGATCGGTCGCGTCGAGCGATACCCCCGGGGCGGGACGAACGTAAATCGTCGATAGGATCCCGCGGTCCATCGGCGCCAAATGCGGCGTGAAGATCAGGTCAGCCTGCTGTCCGGTGAAACGCTCAAGCAGATCGGCCATTTCCGGTTGGTGCCGATGATTGCCGACGCCGTACGCGGAGAACGACTCGGCCGCTTCGCAGTACATGAAATTGAGTTTCGGGGTCCGCCCCGCGCCGCTAATCCCGCTCTTGGAATCGACGATGATGTCGTCGGGCAGGATCAGCCCTGCGGCCAACAACGGCCCCAACGGCAGGATCGCCGAGGTCGGGTAACAGCCGGGATTGGCGACAAGATCCGCAGTGGCGATCGATTCGGCATACCACTCGGGCAACCCATAGACGGTTTTCCCGATCCGCTCGGGCCAAGGGTGCTCGATGCCGTAGTAGCGGGTGTAGACGTCGAGGTCCGAGAGCCGGAAGTCGGCGCTGAAATCGATCACCCGGACGCCGGCTTCGATCAGTTGCCGCACCGTTTCGGCTGCCGCACCATGGGGCAGGCAGCACATCGCCAGGTCGCACCTTTGGGATGCCACCGCCGCGTCGAACTCGGTCACTTCCAGGCCGAGCCGGCCGGCAAGCGACGGGTGGACCGACGCGATCGGCTGACCCGCTTCGCCACGGCTCGTCGCCAACGTGACTTCTACCTCGGGATGCCGCGCCAACAGGCGAAACGTCTCGAGCGCCGTGTAGCCCGTCGCCCCGATGATGCCCACTCGAACGGTCATGTAGTCAATCCGAACCCGAACAGCCGATCACGATTCGGGTCCGATGACCCGCAAACGGAGTGTAATCGGTCGGCAGCGTGTCGCGAAGCGGAGCGACCCGGACGAGCCGCTCGGACTTCCACGCGAATATTCCGCTGTCGCGGCGGCGGCAGCCGAGGCGGTCGGTTGATCAATACCGCGAAGGCTGGGTCGTCAACGGCTGGGCCATCCGCGTCCCGCCGGCCGAGAGGCTGGCGTTTTGTTGAGCCGAGATCTGACGGTTGACGGCGGCAACCCGCTCGGAAACCATCGGTTGGGTCGGGTTGATCACGAGGCTTTGTTGGTAGTTCTGCAAGGCCTGGACCAAGTCGCCATCGCGTTCCCGGATACGGCCCAACGCCAACCAAGCACGGGCGTTGTTCGCGTCGATCTGAACGGCGTTTTCGAGGTACTTTTGCGCCGTTTGGATCTCGCTCGCCTCTTCATACAGCCGCGCCAGTTCAATGCGTGGCTCGGCATAATTCGGGTTTTGGGCAGCCCAATTCTTCAGCAACGCGAATGCCCGGTCGGGTCGCCCGGTGTCGACCAGCAGCACCGCCAGTCCGCGGTGGCATTCGACATGATTGGGGGCGTGATCGAGGCATTGGTTGTACAACGCTTCGGCCTGGGTCAGCAGCGCCGTATCCTGCCGCTGGACGCCGATGCGGTGAGTGGTCGCGGCGAGATTGTAGTAACCGTCGGCGTTCTGCGGGTCGGTCGCGATCGCCTTCTGGAATTCCTGCATCGCGGCGGTGTACTGGCCTTGCTGATAAAGTTTGGTGCCTTGTGCGTTCTGGCTACTGGCGCCAAAGTGGCAACCGGTCGCGACCGTTAAGAACACGGCAACTAGAATGCCGATAACCCGCCGACTACCGGGCTGGTGACTGCCTCGTGCCACAAACCGTGCGTGGGCGACCGGCCTCGGAGCGCGAGGGACCGCTGGCTGAACGGTTGATTCAATGCGGGTTATTGGGGTTGCCATCGGCGGTATTCCCGAATCCGGGGCACGGGCTGGTTCGCTAGCCGGGTCCACTTTCCCTCCGGGTCGGTTAGCCCCGTTCGGGACATTTTGAGAGAACATCCGGCAGATTTTGGGACCGTAGCATCCGGAGGGAAACGCGAACAAGACCGAAACGGGGGGTTTCTCCCAGCTCTCGAGCGAGTTCACTCCCGATCTGCCGATGCCAACCTCCCCAGCGGATGCCCATCGCAACTGAAGCCCGTTCATTCATCCCACCCACTCGCTTCCCGCCGACCGATCACTCGCCCCGCCTTTCGCCAGCCGGCGATCCCCGTCACGAAGCAACGGCCCCACTGTCTTTTTTCTATGAACCCATTTCCCGCCACCTCCCAAGGCTTGCTGGCAACGCTGTTGGCCGACCCCGATTTGCTTCAACAAGCGACCGCTTCCAAAGCGACCTCGTTGACGGTCACGTTGGAAATCGACCCACAGGGCCGTAGCCGCATCGATCATCCCGAGTGGCGTGACGGACGGAATCCGCTGTCGATGACCGGCGGTTCGCAGGGAGCACCGCTGGATGAAGGCTTCGTCCCGTTTCGGCAGATGGTCGGTCCCGGCAAGCGTCCCGACTCGCAAACCGAGTACCGGTTGGTCGGCGAATTGGGGAGCGGCGGCACGGGTGTCGTCTACCAGGCCCACCAACGGGCGATCAACCGTGAGGTCGCCGTCAAGGTGCTGCGGGACGAGTTGGCCAAAGACACGGTGGCGCGGAGCCGCTTTCTGCTGGAAGCCCGGACCATCGGAAGCCTGGATCATCCCAACGTGATCGCGCTGCACGAACTCGGGACCGGCCCCGAGGGCGAACTGTTCTATTCGATGAAACGGATCGACGGGACGAGCTGGGACCGGTCGCTCGACACGATGTCGTTCGAGGAAAACCTGAGCACGCTGTTGAGGTTGTGTGACGCGATCCGCTACGCCCACTCGCGGGAATTGATCCATCGCGACATCAAACCGGAAAACGTGATGCTGGGGCGGTTCGGTGAGGTGCTGCTGGCCGACTGGGGCTTGGCCCTCTCTCTCGACCCGGCCGACCTGGCAAAACACCAACCGATGGCGATCGGCGGAACCCCCGCCTACATGGCCCCCGAACTGGCCATGGGGGATACCCGTTCGCAATCGATCCGTACCGATATCTACCTGTTGGGCGGGTTGCTCTACCGGATCCTGACCGGCCAAACGCCGCACCATGGCGACAACCTGCTCGAATGCATCCGCCGGGCTGCGAAGAATGAGATCCGTGAGACCGGCTTGCGAAGCGGCTGGCTGGATGTCGCCTTGCGGGCCATGGCGACCCGGCCCGAGGATCGGTTTCCCGACGTCGCGACCTTCGTCGAAGCGATCTATCGGGAGAAGGAGCACGAGCGGAGCACCGACCTGTTACGCCGCGCCGAACGGCTGATTCGCAAGGTCGGTCCCGCAGCGAAGCACAACGATTATGGCGTCGCCGCAGCACTGATCCGCGAATCGCTCGACGCCTGGCCAGGGAACCGTGAAGCGGCCGAATCTCTGGCCGACTTGCAAACCGCTCACGCCCGAGCCGCGGCGGCCAGCGGCGATTTCGATCTGGCACTCGACCTGTTGGCCCAAGCGGGTCAGGCCGACTCGGAAATGGCGGCCCGCATCCGTGCCCAGCGGGAAACACGTGCCGAACAGGCGGTGCGGGAGTCACGGTTTTCTCAACTCTTTACCCAGGCACCCGACGCCGGATTGATGATCCGCTGGGCCGATGGCGAGATCGTCGAAGCGAACCGGCGGTTTGAGCGGCTGACCGGATTCGAATCCGCCGCCGTCGTCGGCCGTAAGTTGCTCGACCTTCACTTTTGGGCCACCCCCGAACTGCGAGATCGGTTCGTCGAAGTGATGGCGGCGCCCGAGGGGGCCAACGACTTCGAGACACGGATCCTCCGCCACGACGGCTCCCCGCTGGAGATCGCGGTCTGCTCCGCCAAGGTTCAGGTCGATGGCGAAGACTTTTTTCTGTTCACCCTTCGCGACATCGGCCTTCGCGTCCGCGCCCAACGAGAACTGGCCCAGAGCCGTCAGCAGCTCAAGGAAATGCAACGCTTGGCCCAATTGGGTGCTTGGCAGCTCAACATCGCCAGCGGCGAGGTGCGTTGGAGCGAAGAGTCGTTCCAAATCATGTCGACCCCGCAAGAGCACGGCACACCAGGATTGGATGAATACCTCGAACTGATCCACCCCGAAGACCGCCAACGACTGCGTGAAGCGATCGACAACACGACCCGCTACAAAACGGTCTATGAGTTGAAATTGCGACACCGCCGCCCCGAAGGAGGCTGGAACACCGCCGTGGCTCGGGGACAACCGGTGCAAAACGAACAGGGCGACGTCGTCGAAATCCACGGCGTGATGATCGACATCACCCGCTATGTTCAATAGGCGCTTCGCGATGCCGGTGACGCCAATGCTTGTACGCCGGACCGATCGTCGACATCTTTACCCATCGCTGTTTGGTCTTGACGCGATTCATCAGCAACGTCTCGGGCGTGACTTCACCTCGGTCGATCCGTTCCAACAGATCATGGTCCGAAAACGGACCGACCTTCCTCGGCGGGCCAAACCAGCCGAACCAACGACGCTTCATGAAATACCAATCCGCGCTCATCTTGGTTTCCTCGAGAGAGGATCAGGAGCAAGAATAGCTGACGAGGCGAACTTGAATCAGGAGAGAGCTCTTCCCCATCACTCCCCCCATTCTAGCTACTTGCATGAGCGACTGACGAACAAAGCTCCTGTTTTTCAGATATCGCGTCCGGCGTCAGCCTATCCGTTCGGCACTCACAACAGACGCCACCCACGAAGGTCCCTCCCCCCCTTCGGAAGGTGCCACCCATTTTTTGCGTGCCCCGGAAGCTGCCACCCGTGCCCCGGAAGGTGCCACCCATTTTTTGGAATTCTGCATGGGCACGAGGTGCGGACAGCGTAGGGCGTTTCTCAGGATGGGCCTCAGGCGTATCGGCGTGGCTGACAGCGATCAGCCGGGGGCAACGCTTAAACCAGCAGATTTCAGCGTGTCAGGCCGACGCCGGTGAAACGGTTTTATTGGCTCTCGACCTGTGAATGAGTCCGGGGGCGGGTGATGGCGCAACCATATCCCGCCCTGAAGATCGACTCAGGCTTGCGGTCTGGACTAGCGGTGATGCGAACGAGGTGAGCAGGCAGGCTTTGCGACCTTTACGCCGCGACGAAAAACGCCCGTGCGGCCTTTTGACCGCGGTGCCAACCTCGGCCGTGACGCTGCGCGTCTTCGGCCATCGCCGGCGACGATCCCGCACACGATCCACGACCAAAGTACTTCTTGAAATTCCACACCAGCTCACGCCACATCGACGCGTCGATTCCCTGCGACGCCAGCAGCTTCGCCAGCCTCGGCGGCAACTTCGCGTTCACCCCGTCAAAAACCTGCTGCGCCGTCCATCGCAGCAACTCGAAGTAGTCCCGCCAACTGAGCCGCAAAAACCCCTTGTCGCTTGCCCGCAGTCCCGACGTGTGTACCTCGGGCTGATGCGAGAGTATCTGCGGATCGAGTTGCAGCGGTGCCAGCCATTCGTCACGCCGAATGCGGCGTCCCGTTGGCGTCCGCTTCTTCGCACGCCGTTTCGCCTTCAACACCGCTACCGGCGTCTCGCGGATCTCTTTCCCCGCCCCTGCTGTATCGATCGGCACCAAGTCAAACGCCGCAGAGTCGATCATCTCGCCCCGTTCCCCTCGGTACCGATCGTACGCCGAAGTGTGGATTGCCGCTTCGGGCTTGGACACCATCGCGGCCCGCACCGGGTTCAGATCGACGTACATGGCGCAGGCCAGTAATCCCGCTTCGTCGACGATCCGCAGCGCCTTGAATCGACCTTCCCAAAAACGCCCTGTGCATTCCTCTTGCCGGTTGGCCATCCGGGCGATCGGTTCGGAAAGGGCCCGCATGAACCAGGAGATATCCGACAACCGCCGGCGGATCAGCGCCAACCTTTCGGGTTGGTTGACCAGCATTTGGACGTCGTTCTGGGTCGGTTCGGCAAGGTGTTCCTCGAGCCTGCGGCCGGGAAAAACTCGCAGCCACCGGATCGCGACCTCCTCGTCGGACCACTGGGCGACGACATCGGGTCGGTTGCGGAGGATCAGGTGGAGGTGGTTGCTCATCACGGCGTAGGTCAGCACATCGACGCCGAAGACGGAAGCGAGGGCTTCCATACGTCTGCGAATCCACTCACGTCGGAAAGAATAGTCCTTGCCGGAGACCGGATCGACTCCGGCAAGAAACGCCCGGCGGACACAGCGTTGGACGGCGTGAACGACAGCGATTTCGTCAGGGATGAACTGATCAGACCGAGCGGGCCTACCCATGAAACACCTCCAGGAAACGAGAAGATTGCCAAATTAGATCAGCCCGCTATACCAAACGCAAGAAAAACGTGGGTGTCACCTCACGGCCTCATGGAAGCAGACGAAGGACCGCAAATTATACTTCAATTGGATCCAGATGGATATCGAGTTGGATCGATCGATCATCCTTTAGACTACAAAAAGGTGGTGGATGAGTCCAAATTAAAAGATTGTGTAATTGCGTTTTGTCAGTCTGTTCGCCTGAATACCCGGGAACTTATTGGTATTGATGCTGTGGAGGCGGTTATGCCGTAAAGCCTTGACTCAAAAGCCGCAGGAAGGGGATAGCTGAAGATGACACCCACTTTGCTGGCTTGGAAGGCGCCACCCACTTACCGGTTTGACGGAAGGTACCGCCCTCATGTAGACTGCGACGATCGTTTCTTTGGATGGGGGATTTAGCATGGGTAGACCTGTTTGCTTTGACCAGTTTCATGCAGCCGAGATTGGCATTGTGCATGCCGTGCTGCGGTACGCCCGGCGGGTGTTTCTTGCTGGCGTTGATCACATCACCGGCAAGGATTTCGCCTTCCGCCGTGAGTGGATCCTCATCGCCGCATGCCTGCTCGTCGGCCAGTCATTGGCCGAGGAAGCCCGATATCGACAACCCGAAGGCCGTGGCGTCGCGGCGCAGTATCCCGGCGACAAGGGCATTGCTGAACACCCCGATGTGATCTACGCCACCGATTTCACCAAAGGCATCGAAGCACCCCTGCGCCCGCGACGCCGTGGCGTGTCGCTGATTGAGGATTCGGACCTAGCCCGAACCGGTGGGGCGGCGGCCAGGATCGTCGCCACCAAAGGCGCGGACGAAGGCGGCGACCTGAGCATTCAGTGGGATGAAGGCGCTGAGCAGATTTTTGTTCGTGTCTATGTCCGTTTCGACAAGAACACCGCTATGCCGCACCATTTCATCA
Organism: Planctomycetaceae bacterium; assembly: GCA_007694185.1. Lineage (GTDB taxonomy): Bacteria > Planctomycetota > Planctomycetia > Pirellulales > Pirellulaceae > UBA6163. Next base: position 1,824 of record RECD01000164.1, on the reverse strand, counting down.
ACGTCGGAGGCAACACGCCGACCTATGAATTTCGTTGGGGTGGCGGGGCCGGTCGTCGCCCGCCCGGCGACGAAAACGGTTCGTTCGGCACGACGCTGGAACCGCCCAAGAACCCCGACGGCTACTGGCAGTTCTACACATACTGGCATGAAATGCGCAGTTGGCAGACACCCGAGGGCAAGTCGGATGGTCGCCCCAGCGCTTACTATGGCAACAACTTCGGCTATCCCAAGAAGACGCCGCGGCTTGAACGCGACTCGTGGATCTGCGTCGAGTACATGATAAAACTCAACCAAGTCGGTGAGCACGACGGCGAGATGGCGTTCTGGATTGATGGGATCAACTACGGGCACTGGAAACCCGGTTCGCCTCAAGGTCGCTGGCTCCGTGAGAATTTCTTCACCCGCGGGCAGTTTTTCGAGAACTTCGCTAACCCCCAGCCCTTCGAAGGTTTCAGTTGGCGAACGCACGAAAGTCTTAAAATCAACCGCGCGCAGCTACAATGGTTTCTTTCCGAACGCAGCTACCGTGATAGCGAGGTCGACGAGTACATCGTGTACTTCGATAACTTGGTGATCTCCAAGAGCTACATCGGACCGATCGCTGATGAGATCCCCTAGCAGCGACAATCAGGGTAGTCGCATCTAATTTCTCGGCAAAAACGGCAATTTAACGCGATTGAATCTCTTCGACGGCCTTAAACTTTTAGAAAAATCGGCGGTTTCTACAAGGAATCCTGGCAAGCTGCGATGCGCAGGCAAAGTGAGCTGTCTGTTTTAATGCGCCTACCCTGCAGCGACAATGGACTCGGCTGGATTCCCAGACGCATGGAAGCTCTCGCCTCCGTCCAACGTGAAGGTACCGCCGAAGCTAGCGAGGCTGCTGGCGACTGACCGACGAGAGCCGTCGGCGCCGTTTGCCTCGGGGCGTCGAACGGCTCCGCGTGAGACTCCGAGCGATTCGCCGCTCGGAGTAGCCGGCGGGTCGTAAGTTTTTGATTGCAAAGGACTTATCCGTCGCCAGTTGACTCGCCATGGGGCACTCGTGGGTAGGCTTTCAGGGAAGAAAGCCGTTCATCAGACGAGAGCCGAGGGTGAGGGATCAACTGGTACCGTTTCAGGCGCCAATCGGTGGTACCGTTTGGGCGCCAACTGATACCTCGTCGGCGGCAGCCTGACACAGTTCAAGCGGTAGGCATGGCCCCCGCTTTTTACCGTCAGCCATGCCGATCCGCCAGAAGGCCCTCCAGCGACTTGCCTAGCACTGTCCGCACCTGGCGCGATTACGAACAGCCTGAAAAATGTGTGGCACCTTCCGAAGGAGCCGCTCACCTGAGCGAAGTGCTTCGCTGGTAAGGGAATCCATCGTCGAGAAACGCGTTCTGGGGGTAGAGGGCATTGCGCCTTGAGGTCAGCCGTTGGCCCCAAATATTCCCAGTCGACACAAAAACCGAACGACGCACTCCCCTTCTCCACCCGAAAAACCCCTGAATGAAAAATTCGGGATTACAAATCCACAACGTCAATTGCGAACTACAGTGATTTTATCTGGTCGGAAGATAGGGCTCTGCCGGGAAGTAACGCCCCCCCAGGGCCAACGCGCAATTTGGGCAATTTAGGGAAACCAGGGGGGGAGGGCGCGCACGGCGCCATTTTCGGCGATGATTAGCGGCGGACGAACCCGATCCTGCTCGCTACTCCGGACACCGAATCATGCCCGATATTCTGTTTGAAGACGTCGATTCCATTCTCGTTGAATTTCGCGATCTGGAGGACCCGAGGTCAACTATCAACCGCCGCCATCTGCTCGGTGATCTGATCGTAA
>RECD01000277.1 GCA_007694185.1 Planctomycetaceae bacterium | reverse complement strand
TCTGCCGCCGAACTGATTCGAAATCTCACTTCACTCGCATCGGACGTTGCGGGCAGTTGATCAGGCCCGCGATACGGACCGTGTCCATGCCCTGCGGATCTGGAGGAAGTATCGCAGGTTCGGTTCGGTCGATTGCGGGTGCTCGCAGTCGCCGGGCCGGCGTGGGGAGGCCGGCGCGACGAGTGCGGTGGGTGGTGCGAGGTTCATTCGCGGGGGACGATCGGCAGGAGGATGCGACTGGGGCGGGGGGCTCGTTAAACGTCTTTTTTACAATGCCTGGCACCGTTCGTACGCCAATTAAGGTTCAGAATCAAATCGCCACCGCAAAATTTGGCTACGCGTAGGCTGCAACAATCTTACATGCTTCAATTCAGCGACGCCACCGTTTACGGTACCAACTCTCACGTCTCCGCTCTGGATCACGGGAACTTTCGGTAAGTTTCCAGCAATTCGGCCATTCACCCACGCAGTCAACCTGTCTTCTACTACAGCTACCGTAATGCGATGATCATGTCCTGACGCACGCCACGTTGCGTCGCTTAAGTGCTTCCATCCTTTTCCTTCATAATAACCGAACGACATACGACCATCAAACGCGATTGTAACAGAAAGCCCTTTTTTATTGCCGTTTCTTAACTCGATATAGGATTTCTCACCACGACGCATAGATATTTCTACGGAAATAACAATATCTCGAGCATCAACTTTAATTGCGCCATAAGACTGTGAATTGGAGGTAGATGTAATTACAACGGAATCGCCTTGGCGTGGCAACTCTTTCCAGTGTATCAATTTGGCTGGATCGTCCGGCGCCAAGACGGTCTTCCAGACTCCTGGAACGAGCTCGACATCCGCAGGAGAACTGGTTTCGGGTGCATTCCCACCACCAACTTTGCCTATTCTCTGTTCTGCGAGCAGGCGATCTAGTCCCGTAAGGTCCGGGAGCGCCAATTGGTAAAAGTAAGCCGAACGCGATACGGCTGCTTGCCGGTATATTGGCGCCAGGTCATCGGCTACTTCCCACCACATATTTGCGAGCGTTATTGACTCCGCGTTCTTTACCTCCGCAGAGGCGATGTCTCTTGTGCGAGGAGTGCTTGCGCGAGCCAAAATCAGTAGACCATCTTCCCATTCCTGCATCATGAGGCATCGAAAAAGACCAACAACTTCGCTTGCGTCCGCATTGTTAGGATCCTGTTGAAGCAAACGTTCCGCATTCAGGTATTCAGTGTGAGCTTCCCGAACTTGTATGGAATGTTGCTGCAAAACGTCGCATTCATCCACGACTTCCCGATCCCGCACACGCTCCGCGTATTTCCGAAGCAACGCGGTCATCTCGTCCGATTTTTCAAAGTTCAGTTGACGCAACGATTGCCGTGTAACGGCCAGTCCCATTTTCAGAACTTCCGCTCTCGCTTGTGAAGACAAGCGAGTCTGGAGAAGGCAGGTAACTGTAGTGCCACGCACCGAGTCTTGCAGGGAGGGAAATTCCTGTTCCAGTAAATCCGCGACTTGCTGTGCCCGCTTGACATCAGCAATTGACAGACTTTGGTCCCACGCTGCCTCAAGCACTGCAAACTGCTCGGCACTTCCGCTGGGTGTTTGTTTAGCCGAATTCAAAAGTTGGTCGGTTAGCTCAGTTCGCTCTGACGGCGTTCGCTGTCTCGCCAGTCGTTCACCGAAGACCTCCGAAACTTTCGTTCTTGCATCTGCCAACGACTCTTCGTCGACTTCTTCCGGAGGCTGCAGATTGCAGGGGGCGTTCTGTGCGAAAACTGGTACAGGCAAATGGATGATACAGAGGCAGGTGCACTGAATGCACAAGAGAAAAACGATTTTCTTTACCACGTCGCGCTCCAGGTCAGGGACATCGTCTCAAGGGAATTTTACACGACAACCTTCGGATGCGGTTATGCACGGTGAAAAATATCGAACAACACGAATGTTCACATAACGGCACAAGCGCGTATGAACGTCACGACAACTATTGTGGAGGATCGCGGGTTAAATATTGACAATTCGTTGAGAGGCAGTCAGATCGACAGCTTGATCGGCTTGGGATTTATCGAGCTCGGTTTTGTTTACCACGGTTTGGCGTTCCTCGATTTGGTTCGCCACGATTTGGTTCGCCACGATTTGGTTCGCCACGATTCCGTGAACCATCAATTGAAAGAGGTATTTCGCTCTCAAAGATCGCGACTTCATCTCTGATTTGTTTGGCAACAACCGCCGCTTGGATTCCAACCCATTGACGTGCTGGTATCTGCCCAGGGCATTTAATCACAACTGTTTCTCCGTCAACGAATGCTTGCGTTCCAGCCGTTATGACCAGTGGTGGACAAAGTGGCACGGCGATTGTTTTGCAGGGCTCCATTAGTCGTTCTCGTGGTTTGTGTTTTGGTTGTGTTGTTTTCAGCGATTGTATCACGGTTTCAAAACGAGGCCCAGTCGCCCAGATGGCTGAGTGGGCAACCTTTTGGGCGTAGCCACGAAATTAAGAGCGTCGCGGCTATGAAAGGGCATTGGGATGACAATCTCGGGCCAGAGCTAATCGTCCTAGCTGGACAGCGCCACGTTGCAAAACGTCTCGACACGCAAACTACGGCAGGCCTGATGTTTACGGCGCGAGTTTTCCTAGCTTAACGGATTCCATCGACTCAGGCGTAAGGCACTTGCTCGCAACGGCTTACGTTAGTCGCCGATATCGAAGTTGCGCCGTCCAGCAAGGCGCGGCATAAGTTCGGCGAACGGGTCCGGACGATGCTGCGCAGGTTCGGTTCGGTCGATTGCGGTTGCTCGCCGCCGCCGGGCCGGCGTGGGGAGGCCGGCGCGGCGAGTGCGGTGGGCGGTGCGAGGCTCACTCGCGGGGGACGATCGGCAGGAGGATGCGACTGGGGCGGGGGGCGTCGTGGAAAATGGTTTGCGTCGCGACCCGCTCGAGCCGATGGCGGTTCAACGGTTCGCCGGTGTTGGGGTTGACGTCGAACCGTGGGAAGTTGGAACTCGCGATGTCGACCCGGATCCGATGCCCTTTCTTGAAGACGTTGGACGTCGGGTAGAGCTTGATCGTGAACTCGTAGGGTTTGCCCGGTTCCAACAGTTTTTCCTCGCTCAGCGATTCCCGAAATCGGCCGCGGACGATCCCGTCGCCGACGTTCAGATCGAAACCGCCTGGCCAGGTTTCGCTGGGGGGATAGACGTCGATCAACTTGGCGGTGAAGTCGGTGTCGAGCGCGTCGGTCGAGGCGATCAAGCGGACTTCGATCTCGCCCGTGACCTCGATGTCTTCGGTCAGCGGTTCGGTCTGAAAGACGACGACATCGCGGCGGGCTGAGAGCGGGATCGGGTCAGGAAAATTCCAGACGTGCGGGCCGCCCTTTTGGTCCCATGCCCCTTGCAACAGGATGTCGTTGTGGGAGGAGATGTTGCCGCCGATCGTCGGCACGGGATCGCTCGGGTCGGACAGGAACGAGGTCGACGATTGGGTGTCGCTCGGTTGCTGCGTCGACAACCCGCCGCCGGGGTGAAAGAAGAAATCGGTCACGACGGCTCGGGCTAGCGGCCATTCCTGTTCGTCACGCCACTGCCCGCCGTGTTGCAGTCGGCCCTGGGCATCTTTGCCGCCGTCGCCGGTGCCCATCACGAAGATCCTCACCGGCGTTTTGAACGGCGCGGCCTTGCCGACCGAATTGTCGATCCCTTTGAGCCAGTGGTCGTACCATTCTTTCCTCCAGGCCCATTGGTCGGCGATCGCCGCGTCGGGGCCGAAGTTGACTTGGCCGTGGGCGAAGGCCGATTGTTGGCCGTGAATCCAAGGTCCCATGATCATGTAGACCGGGCCACGGATCGTTTTGGTGAGGGCTGTGAAGTTTGCGGTGTTGTTGCCGGCCCAGGAGTCGTACCATCCGGAGACGAGGTAGACCGGGATGTCTTTGTAGCGTTCTGGAAAGTCGATGATGTTGTTTTGTTCCCAAAACTCGTCGTTCGCACCCCGCTGCATCGCTTCGACCAACCAATCCTCGTATTCGGGCGCCAGCTTCAGCGGGGTCATGCCTCGCCGGGTCGGCATGTTCTTGAGGTAGGTGAACCGCTGATCGGCTAATTCTTGCAAGACCGCTTGCGTGCCGGGGTCGTGTGACGCGCGGCTGCCGCGGCCGGCGTTCAGGAAGATCCAATTCCAGAAGCGGAGTTCGAACGCGCCGGCATTGCGGAGGCTTTGGCGTCCCAGGTTCGACATCGCGTCGACCGGGATCACGGTCACCAATTCCTCGGCACCCGCGATCGCCATCGCGTGCTGGGTACCGCCGACGTAGGAGGTTCCGATCATGCCGATCTTCCCGTCGGACCAAGGTTGCTTGCCGATCCAGGCGGCGCAGTCGACGCCGTCCGGGCCGTCGTCGGTCAGCATGTGCCAGATCCCCTCGGACTTATAGCGTCCGCGGGTATCCTGAGCGACGAAGACGTAGCCGTGGGTGGCGTAATATTTTCCGGCTGTCGCCGCGCCGTCTTTGTTGTAGGGCAGGCGAGTCAGGATCACCGGCAGCGGTTCGTCGATCGGTTGGCCGTCGACCGCGGGGCGGTAGATGTCGGTTGCCAGGTGAACTCCATCCCGCATCGCGACCATCACGTCTTTTTCAACGACGAAGTCCTCGGCGTGAAGGGAGGGTGCGGCCGCAGCGACTGCCAACGCGACGCAGGCCGTGGCGACCAGGCGGATTGGGGAGGCCGAGGGCGACGATCGCGAGGCGGTATGGGACCGATGGTGTGCCGGCGTGCGACTGACAGGACGGGGAGCGATTCGGGAGGCCCGAGCTGTCAGGTGAGCGACGGGGTGGGCCAACAGGCGGTGGGGGCTCATGATGAACTGGCTCCGGTGGGAACGAACGGTGTGGAGTCGCCCCAGATTACCATGCCGGCGGGTGGTGCGGATGAGTTTTGGATCGTCGGACCGCGTGGCACGGGGATCGAATCGGGTGGCGGGCGGAAGCGTTCGCCGTCGACCCGTTCGTCTCGGCGCTTGTTCAACCGTCCGATCGTCTCGAGCCGGAATAGGTCGTTCGCCAGTTTCCGACCACCCCGATAACGACGCCTGACAGCAGACCGAGCAGACCGGGGACCCAAACGAGGGCGAGGGCGATCGGGTGGGCGGTTGTGTGGACGATGGAGCGAGTCGACTCGCCGGGAAGGGTTTCCTTGCGGACTTGGACGGACGCGATCCAATCGTGGGGTGCGTAGGGGCCGGCCGTGAACCAGAACCAAAAGACCAAGAGGCTGCAACCGAAGACGGTGCCGATCGCGCCGACGACGGCCGCGAAAAACAGTCCATTCCCAATCCGTTCTTTTGGCGTCAGCGGCGGGAGCAGGCTTTCGGCGGACGCCGAATCCTGTTCGGCGGGAGTCTGTTCGGCGGAAACGGTTTCGTCTTCCGGTTCCGGTTGCGAACGGGCGACCTCCCCGAAGCCGTTTTCGAACCTGATCCAGCCCATCGTGGCGCCGATCAGGCCGATCACCGTCCCGCCGTGCCAAGCGGCGCTGCACCAAAACGGGAACCGTTCCTCGGACGCCAAGAAGCTGGCGAACACCTTTGCGAAATTGGTCGTGATGAAGCCGGCGGTGGCCATGACGAACAACACGCCGTAGGTGTGGGCGGCCAAGGCGACCCGTCGCCAGAATCTGTGTTCGTTCCCAGTCATCTCGCTCGCTCGTCCCTTCACGCCTCAGACGCGGGGCGTTTTCGCGTTACTTTCGTGATCGTCGCTTGCAGGCCGGCCGGCTGTCGCGTGACGCCTGGCGGGGTGGCGCCGCTGTCCGAGAACCGCTAACATCGCGAGGTGGTGATCCCCTTGGTAGACGCGAAATGTCTCGGTTGCGGGCGCGGCTTTTTGAGAAATTGTCCGTTTTCATCCCGGTTTGCTGGGGCGAATGATCGGCTTTTTCGGTGTCCCCGTTCGGTGATTTCCAGCTGACCGGCCGCGCACCCGGTTGGGCCCGTTTCGTTCCATCGGTTCTCGTCTTTGCCCCCAGTCCATTCCCGCCATCACTGTTTTGCCATGATCCGTACCCGTTTTGCCCCCAGTCCCACCGGATACCTGCATATCGGCGGCGTCCGCACGGCTTTGTTCAACTGGTTGTTGGCCCGACAGTCCGGGGGGAGTTTCATCCTGCGGATCGACGACACCGACGCTCAGCGGAACGTCAACGAAGCGTTGCAACCGATTCTCGACGGATTTCGTTGGTTGGGGATCGATTGGGACGAAGGCCCGGAGGTCGGCGGGCCGCATGCCCCTTATTACCAATCGCAGCGGGCGGATTTGCATGGGGCGGCCGCCGATCGGTTGTTGGCGTCGGGACATGCTTACCGGGACTACGCCCGTCCCGAAGAGTTGCAGGAGTTGCGTCAGCAAGCCGAGCGGGACAAGGTCGCATTTGTCTACGACCGCCGCTGGATGGCCGAATCGGATGAAGCGGCGCGGCGGTTCGAGGCGGAAGGTCGCGTGGCGGTTGTCCGGTTGAAGATGCCTCGAGAAGGGGAGTGCGTGATCCACGATTTGGTTCGGGGCGAGGTTCGTGTCGAGTGGGCTAGCGAGCAGGATCACGTGATTCGGCGGGCTGATGGCAGTTGCCTGTATCACCTCGCCAGCGTCGTCGACGATCACGAGTTGCAGATCACGCATGTGGTGCGGGCGGAAGAGCACTTGCCGAACACGCCGCGGCAGGTCTTCATTCTCGAATCGCTCGGTTATGCCCGGCCGATTTATGCTCACTTGCCGTATGTCGCGGAGCCGGGCGGGACGGCCAAGTTGAGCAAACGGAAGCTGAAGCAGTACTTGAAGAATCCCGATTTCGCCGCCTTGATGCGGCATGGTGAGGCGATCGCGGAGCGGGCCTCGATGACGGTCGACGCGGAGACCTTCAACCCGGTGATCGTCGATTTCTATCGGGAGATCGGCTTCCTGCCGGACGCGATCCTGAATTATCTGTTGCTGCTCGGGTGGTCGTTGGACGGGGAGCGGGAACGGTTTGAAGTCGACGAGATGGTGCGTCTGTTCACGCTCGATCGGGTGACGCGGAGTCCGGCCAGTTTCGACCCGCAGAAGTTGATGGCGTTTCAGGCTGAGCGGATGGCGGGGCTGCCGATCGATAGCAAGTTGGAATTGGTGCTTCCCTTCGCCCGGTTGGCCGGCTGGGTTTCGGGGCCGGAAGGCGAGGAGCGAGTGCGGAAAGTGACCGTCGCGGCTGGCGAGCGGATCCGGGTCGCCGGCGACATCCTCGACTTCGGCTTCTGTTTCGTCGATGACGCGGCGCTGACCTACGACGCGAAAGCTTTCGAAAAGCGAATCCTCAAGCCGGCCGGGGCTGTCGACCTGCTGGAACGGTTCGCCGGCAGAATCGAAGCGATCACCCCTTGGGACGCGGCGACGATCGAGCGGGAATTGAAGTCGTTTTGCGAGCAGGCAGGGATTGGTATCGGCGAGATCATCCACGCGTTGCGGGTCGCGGTCACCGGAACGGCGGTCGGCTTCGGCATGTTTGAGACGCTCGAAATTTTGGGTCCCGAAGCGGTGCGAGCGAGGATCGGTCAGGCGATCCGGCACGCGGGCAAGGTTGACCGATGAGCTACGATTGTCGATAAGCGTGTAGGGGGCGGGGATCGGAACCGTCCCCCGGCCTGTCGGAATGCTGATCAACGGATCGGGTTCGCACATTTGGTCGGCCGTTTGCGACCCACGCGGTTACGGCATGGCGACCGGGATTCACCCACTTCAGCCTTCCAACGATTCCATCCACTTGACCCCCCTCCCCCACAGAGACCTCAATGTCCACGCACCCGACTCGCAACAACCTTGATTTGGAAGTCCGGAAGCAGGTTGCCGTATTCTTGAACGAACGTTTGGCGGACTTGCTCGATTTGGCGATGCAAGCCAAGCAAGCTCACTGGAACGTTAAGGGATCGTGCTTCATCTCGTTGCACGAGCTGTTCGATTCGGTAGCCGGGGTGTTGCCGAGCTTCATCGACGAGGTGGCTGAGCGGATCGTGGCCTTGGGTGGAATCGCTGAGGGGACGCTCGCAACCGTCGCCTCCCGAACTTCATTGCCGCCTTACCCGACCGACATCTCCAGCGGTGCCGAGCATCTGGAAGCGATCAGCGACGCGATCGCCGATGTGGGCAAGCGGGTTCGAGCCGACATTGGGCGGGCGGGGGATCTCGGGGACGAAGGGACCGCGGACCTTTTGACGGGGCTGTCGCGGGAGCTCGACAAGCAGTTGTGGTTCGTCGAATCGCACCTGATCGGCGAGTGATGGCCATGTAGCGGCACGGCTCGCGCCGTGCCGCTAAATCATTCCGTCAGGTTAGCGGAAGGGCGCAAGCCCTCCGGTATTGCCGTTGCTGACGAACCGGACGGCTCGCGCCGTGCCGCTAAATCACTCCGCCAGGTTAGCGGAAGGGCGCAAGCCCTCCGGTATTGCCATTGCTGACGAACCGGACGGCTCGCGCCGTGCCGCTAA
>RECD01000131.1 GCA_007694185.1 Planctomycetaceae bacterium | reverse complement strand
ACCCGACAAACTTCTGCGGCTAGTCCGTCACCGTGCGGCGAATTGCGGTTTGTGGTAGCTTGAACAAACGAACGGCTTCGCGTGGTAACTACCGGCAACACCAAAATCGGTGGTTGATTTGCCCGTGGTTGATTTGCTTTTTGGGCGTGGCCGAGTTTGGCGTGAGCCGAGGCATGGATGATGTTTTCCAGCGCGAGTTGGCGTGCGGTGGCCGGCCGTTGCTTTCGGTTGGTGTTCACCACGGCGATGATCGGCTGTCTTTGCGGCGTGATGGCATCGCCGCTCAGGGCGCAATCGCCAGGCGACGCGGTCGGCGGGCAGGCGGAGGCCTCAGCCGCTGATAGGGACGACCTCGCCACGGCACCCACGAAGGTCGATGTCAACCCCGTCGCGTTTGATGACGAGATTCGTAAGCGGCTGCAAAGCGTCCTGGATGCCACCGGTTGGTTCACCGAACCGGGAGTCGAGGTCAGAGAGGGAGTCGTGTTCCTCAACGGCCAGGCTGAAACCGACGAGCTGAGGAGATGGGCCGGCGATCTGGCGCGGAACACGCAGGACGTCGCCGCGGTGGCCAACCGGATCGAGGTGCTCGAGCCTTCGGTCTGGGATTTCAGCCCTGCTTGGCGGGCTTCGCTTGTCCTGTGGCGTGACTTTGTCCGTTCGCTCCCCTTTTTCTTCTTCGGGCTGCTCATCCTGACGCTGTCAGCGGCAACCGGTGTGTTGGCGACGCGAGGAACGCGGATGTTCCTTCGCCAAAAGATACAGGCGAGGTTGCTGCGTAATGTGATAGCCCGGGGGATGGGAGTGCTGGTTTTCCTCATCGGCGTCTATATCATTCTGCGAGTTTCCGGACTGACCCAATTGGCCCTCACCGTAGTCGGCGGCACCGGCCTGATCGGTCTGGCCGTCGGCATCGCCTTTCGCGATATCACCGAGAACTTCCTGGCAAGCATCTTCCTCAGCATGCAGCGGCCTTTCGAGACGGGCGATTTGGTCGAGATCACGGGCGTGACGGGTTACGTGCAGCAATTGAACGTGCGCACGACGATCTTGATGAACCTCGACGGCAACCTGGTGCAGATCCCGAACGCCAGCGTTTATAAGAACAACCTCCGCAACTTCACGACCAACGCCAATCGGCGCGAAGAATTTATTGTCGGCATCGGCTACAACGACTCAATCAACGAGGCCCAAGAGATCGCACGGAACGTGTTGGCGGACCACCCGGCGGTGTTGAACGACCCCGAACCGTTGGTGCTGGTGGATAGCTTGGACAGATCGACTGTCAACCTGCGGGTCTTCTTTTGGCTCAACGGCCGCGAATACAGTTGGTTGAAAGTACGATCCTCGGTGATCCGCCTGGTGAAACTCGCCTTTCAGAAACACGGCATCACGATGCCCGATGAGGCCCGTGAGATCGTCTTTCCCCAAGGCATCCCGGGCACCATGGTTAACGGAAAACCGGAAGACAACGCTCTCGGTCCGGTCGAGCGGGTTCCTGGCCCACCGCCGCCAGAAGCATTCGATGCGGCGTCGACGAAAGCGGAAGGCGGGCTAGTCAGTGAAGCCGGCGTGATCAAGGAACAAGCACGGCATGTGCAGCCGTTGAACGACGGAGAGAATCTGTTGGCAGATCCGATTGGGACGACCGTCATGAATGGGATCGCGAAGGGGCAGGGCGGTTTCGGAGAAGGGGCCGGCAAATGACCTTAAAGCCGCAGTATTGGTGGCAACAGACGCGGGCAAGCTTCTGGTTCGTTCCCACGCTGATCGTTCTGGGTGCGATAGGGCTTGCTAGCGGCCTAATCGCAATGGACGCGAACTTAGAACTGCCTGTGGACAAAAGATGGCCTCTGCTCTTCGATGCCGGAGCGGCCGGTTCTCGCGACCTACTCACGGCCGTCGCCAGCTCGATGATCACGGTGGCCGGGGTGGTGTTCTCGATCACCATCGTCGCCCTCTCGTTGACTTCGAGTCAGTACACGTCGCGGGTCCTTCGCAACTTCATGCGTGACCGCATGAACCAGGTCGTGCTCGGCGTGTTTGTCGGCAACTTCGCCTACTGCCTGGTGGTGCTCCGGACCATCCGTGCGGGCGATGAAGGGGCATTCGTGCCGTCGTTGGCGGTGCTGGGCGGGTTGGTTCTGGCATTCGTCGGGATCGGCTTCCTGATCTACTTCATCCATCACATCTCGATGTCCATCCAAGCCTCGACCATCATCGCCGCGGCCGCCGAGGACTCGATCGCGGCCGTCGATCACCTGTTTCCCGAAGGGCTGGGTGACGACGCGGACGAAGACTTGCTCTGCGACCAGGCCGCGGTGATCGATGGGCAGTCTTGGTCCGCCATCGTCGCAGGGAAGACGGGCTACATCGAAAGCGTCGACGGGGACGCGCTGCTGGCTTGGGCTCGGAAGCATGCGAGCATGGTGCGGATGGAACGGGGGATTGGCGAATTCGTCATCGAGGGCTCTCCACTGATTTCCGTGGCTGATCCGACCGGGTCGAATGATGAGGCAACGGACGAACTGAAGGAGGTTTTTGTCATCAGTCGCCAGCGGACGGTGGAACAGGATGTCGGTTTCGGTGTCCGCCAGATTGTAGACGTCGCCATGAAAGCACTGTCGCCCGGAATCAACGATACCACGACCGCTGTGATGTGCGTCGATTATCTGGGGGCGATCCTCACCCGACTTGCGGGTCGGCGGATACCTAAGTCTCAGCGTTTGGACAAGGGTGAATTGCGTGTCATCGCCCGAGGCCCGTGCTTCGAAAGCCTGTTGGCAGAAGGCTTTGACCAGATCCGGCAGAACGCGGGAGGAAACGTCGCCATCTTAACGCGCCAACTCGAGACGCTGGAAGTCATCGCCGGCCAAACGGCCAACATCCGGCGGCGGCAATCACTGCAGAAGCAGGCCGACCGGATCGTCGACGTGGCCGAACGCACGATCCCTTTGCCTCACGATTTGGCGGGTGTCAAAGTCGCCTCGGTGCGGCTGGCCCAAATTCTCAACGTGCCGAGCGGACGCCCCCCCGGTTCTCCTTCACGGACTTAGGATCGGCCGCTTTTTTACTGGCTCAATTTTTCGCACCTCTGGACTCTTCCGCCGGAGCGGAACATGGAAAAAGGCGTGACTTATGAATCGCTCGATCCTAAGGGCCCTGAAGCCGTGGAAGCGGCCACAGCAATCTAACGATCGCGATCGCATCGACAGTGGTCACATGGGCGAAGTGCATCAATGCATCAATTCAGCGAGGTCGCCGCCGGTCCAAGAGCCTGGGTCTGTGTAAGGTTGCGCTATTTTTTGCACCACGAGCAGAGCAGGATTGTCTCGTCGATGAGCGAGGAATTCCGCCTTGATTGAGCCGTTGAGCTTGATTGGGCCGCTGAGCGGCAACCGGTTCAACATGATGATTTTACCGCTCAGCTTTCCGGTCTGCCAGCTTTTCACCTCAGTCGGACCAACGGTCTCAACGGACCGTGCGTGGTCCTTTTGGGGTCCGCTTGCCGTTGCTCCTTTCGATCAAGAGCAGAACACCGTCGCTTCCCGCCTGAGCACGAGAACGGGGTCCTGCACGATGCTCGAATTGGGAGTTTGATCGGCTTTGGGCTAAAGGAGGGAGCAGCGGGGGCGGGCGGGAGTAGGTGAGGGGTGATACAATCTCGGCTTTTGAGATGCCCGGGCGGGAATCGATCGGGCAATCAACTGGTCGAGCGGCCTTGGGCAGATTTGGGCGGAACTTGCGAGTGACGGCTACGGGAGTTGAACGATGGAAACGCGACGGTTGGGTAATTCGGACTTGGAGATCACGGCGGTCGGCGTCGGGGCTTGGGCGATCGGCGGGTCGGGCTGGGCGTTTTCCTGGAGCGATCAGGATGACCGGACGAGCGAGCGGGCAATTCATGCGGCGCTGGACGCCGGGATGAACTGGATCGATACCGCCGCCGTCTACGGGTTGGGGCACTCCGAAGAGGTCGTCGGTGCGGCGGTCAAAAGCTATTCGGGGGCCAAGCCGTACCTATTCACGAAATGTGCTCGGAACTGGACGAGCGACCGCCAAATCATAAAGGTGCTTAAGGCGGATTCGATCCGCCAGGAATGCGAAGCCAGCTTGCGGCGGTTGCAGGTCGATGCGATCGATTTGTACCAGATCCATTGGCCCGAGCCGAACGAAGACATCGAGGAGGGTTGGGGGACGCTGGCCGAATTGCAGCGAGAAGGGAAAGTCCGCTGGATTGGCGTTTCGAATTTCGACGTCGCGCAGATGAAGCGGGCGGCGTCCATCGCGCCGATCACGTCGCTACAGCCTCCTTACTCGATGGTGCGACGCGAGATCGAAGCTGAAATTTTGCCTCACGTCGAGTCTGCCGGAATCGGGGTGCTCGCCTATTCCCCGATGGGTTCCGGGATGTTGACCGGTGCGATGACGCGGCAACGGGTCGCGGATTTGCCGACCGACGATTGGCGACGCCAAAGCGTTCACTTTCAAGAACCCCGACTGAGTCACAATTTGAAAGTCGCCAAGAAGGTCGCTGATGTCGGCAAGCGAGTCGGCCGCACGCCGGGCGAGGTCGCGATCGCGTGGGTGCTGCGACTGCCGGCAGTCACGGCGGCGATCGTCGGCATACGGACGCCGGAACAGGTAGCGGGTATCGTGGGTGCGCTGGAGTTTAGGCTGGACGCGGAGACGGTGGCCGAGTTGGATGCGTTTCTGGATGATTTGGGGCGGATCGCGTGACGGATCAGGGCGACCTGGGAGAGTCCAGAGGGATGTTGCGGCGCCCCTGGAGCGATTCGCGGGAATTGTGACGGGTTCTCCGTTGCGAAACCACCCGACGACGGCGCACAACCGGCAACCGCGTTCGGCAACCGCGTTTCAGCCCCTGCCCGATAAGTGGCCATCACCCCGCACGCGCACCCGCGACCGTTCACGCGACACAGAACCACCCGCTCATGACACTCGAAAACACCCGACTCGATCGAGCCTTCGCCGTTCTCGATGCGTTGCAGCAAACCGGTTCTCCGGCGGATCGTGTCTCGGCAGCGTTTCATGCACTCGACGGAATCGAACTGACCGGCGCTTCCGATGCCGTCCGCAATTCGATCGAATCGTTCGGTATGAAGTACAATGCCATGCAGCGGGGGCATTTGGCAGAATCAGCAGAGACACCTGCCGAGCTAAGCGACGAAGAGGCGCACGAACTGGTGATCGACCTGCGTCAGGTTGCCGAACTGATCCGTGACACGGAAACCGAGCGGATCCTCGACCGGTTTCGCGATCACGGCGGTGTCTTGCCCGAGGCGGAAGTGATCGAAGCCCGCCGGCATCGCGAATGGTTTGCGTCCCATTTGATTCGTGGATGCTACGAACAAATCGAAAAGCTCAAACGGTTCGATGATCGCGACGCACAATTAGACGACGATCAACACAATACGATACCTTTCCTCGCTTTTTTTCTTTTTTCTGAGTGGTCCGTTGAAGAATCGGTTCCGGTCATCTTGGAAAGCTTGAGACTGCCCGGCAAGGGTCCGTACGAACTTTTCGGCGACGCGGCTAACGAACATACGCCACATTATCTGGCTCAATTTTTGTCGCATGACCTCGATCGGATTGACGAATTGATCGCCGATCCCCAGGCAAACACCTATGTGAGATGGTCCGCGGCAAGCAGTTATAAACTCCTGGTACGAGACCAACTGATTTCGCTCGACGATGCGGTCGCTCGCCTGGATCGTCTTTTTCACAAAATCAAAATCGTTTGCGAACACGGACATCCAAGTTTAGAACACCAGTATGAACTGAGCGCCGGCCTGCTATCGGTCATCTGCTCCATCGGTGGCGCCTCTCGGTCAACGTTCTCCGCTGACGAGCAAAACTGGGACTTCGTCGAAGAATCAATCATCGATAGGGATACGTTCGTCGAATACGCGAATTCAACTTTCGATGAAACGATTCGAAACAGGATGCACCGTCTTCCGCCGACACGCATCGAAGATGCCTTGGAATGCGTTCGTGATTGGGCGGCGTTCAGCTCCACCCCCACCACACCTCCGCCGCGTCGCATTCGGGTCAGGCCCACTAAGCTGAAGCGATCCGGTGCGAGCGGTCGCCCGGCCGCCAAGCAGCCAGGCAAACGAGGCGAGCGAGTGCCTCGCAATGCGAAATGCCCCTGTGGCAGCGGGAGGAAGCACAAACAGTGCTGCCTGCGCCGTGAAAACTGACCGCCGACAGCCTTAAGAACATGCCAAATCCGTTTTTGCCTTTGGCAGCACGCCACAGTATCGAACAACACTTGCCCATGGGGCCGCGTCTTCGTTCATTCGGTCAAACGGCATGTCGCCAGTTGCATTGCGATCAATTCGCAACGGAGACTATCCGACAACGCCACCCACGGCAGCGTCCTCTCAATTCGTGGCACCCGCCGTTGCGGGCGAGGCGACCGGCGTGAAGGGTCAACGGGTAACAATGCGGGCACCATATCCGTGGCAGCGTTTGGTGCCAACCGACAGGACGTCGGGGCCCGGAGTCATGATTCATTTGACGACGCGACGAACGGCCTTTTTCACCGTCGCAGACCGCGCCGTTGACTTCTTCGTGGCGGCGGCTTTCTTACCAGCACGCTTCTTGAAAACGGCTTTCTTGACGCTAGGTTTCTTGATTGCCGCCTTTTTAATCGTTGCCCCTTTGGTCACCGCTCCCATCACCCGCTCGACAGCATTGGAGCCGGTCGCTCGACCGGCACTTGCCGAACTGGTCGATTTGACTTTTCGCGTCGCGACCTTAGCACTTTTGGCCTTGCTCGACGGTTCGGATAATGCAATCGCTTTAGACTTCGGCGATGCGGATCGCTTTCGGGCCCGCGTTGTCGCCTTAGATTTCGCGGTGCCAGTCGACGGAACCTCCTCGGATGTCGCCAAGTCAATTCCGAAGATCGCGCCCAAATCCTCGCCTGCCAGGTCCGATTGCCGATTGAGCCCGATGGCGTCCGCGGTCGCCGGAGCGGTTAAGGCATCAGCCGCAAGCTCGGTTTGATCGACGCCCCGCATCTTGAAGAACAACTCGGGCTCGGTATCCAGCAGGTGCCCGACGCCATACAGGGTCGCCGCAACGTGTTTGCACAAAACGGCATAGTCCGGACAACTGCATCGCACCTTCAGCTCTTTAGGGCTCGGGAACATGCCGGCCGTGGGATCGGTCAAACGCTTCAGCACGGTATCGGGCAACTTGCCCCGCATCAAATCCAACAGCGAGCTGACCTGTTGAGCGCAGTCGGTGCGAATGGCCTTCCATTTCTTCGGGTCGAGCTTGTCGATCGAGACCTTGATTTTGTAGAGCGAGGAACCGCTCACCAGCGAGGTGATCTCACCCGATGTGATCTGCAAATCGACGATCGAACCGTTGCGGGCGTACGTCCGACCGCGGGGCATCCGGTTCGCCCAATCCGCGTAATTCTCCAAGTTATCACACCAGGCGACACCCCAGAAACTGGTCGCGATCGCCCGAGTCTGAACCCAGATCGGTCGTAGCTTTTTTCCCTTCTGGGCAAGCTTACTAGCCTCGCGAGCCGCGTTGGCCCGCCGTGTCGCGACCGGGACGTACGGCGCCCATCTTCCATAATGTCCCATCGTCGATACCTTTCTGTTCAGACTAGGTTGAAGTTGCCTTGGTGAGGTCGAGCGAAATGAAGCGAAGCAACTGATCATCCGACATCTCGGTCAGATTGACTTCGCCGGAGTCGTCAAACATATCGCGGCTAACTTGCCGCTTCGATCGGATGAGATCGTCGATCCGTTCTTCCAGGGTGCCGCTGGTAACGAACTTGTGTACCAACACATTTCGTTTTTGACCGATGCGGAACGCGCGATCCGTCGCTTGGTCCTCGACCGCCGGATTCCACCAGCGATCGAAATGGATCACATGGCACGCTTCGGTCAAGTTCAAGCCGGTACCACCCGCCTTCACGGAGATCACGAAGAAGGGTGGGCCAAAGGGTTCCTGGAATTCGTTCACCAGCTTACCGCGAGCCTTTGCGGAGGTCTTTCCGGTCAGCACCAGGCCGGGGCGACCGAACACCTCGGTCAAGAATTGACTCAGCGGCTCACACATCGATTGGAACTGGCTGAAGACGATCACTTTCTCCTGCTTTTCGTTAATCCCTTCGCACAACCGCCCCAGTTCCGCGAACTTGCCCGACTCCTTCGCGACGAACTGGGGCCGTTTCAGATACAGCGACGGGTGATTGCAGATCTGTTTCAATTGCATCAGCGTCGCGAGCACCAAGCCGCGACGCTGAATTCCCGCGGCGGTCTCCAGCGCATCCTCAAGGTCCTCCATCACCCTGCGGTACAAAGTAACCTGAGCCGCCGTCAGCCCGCAGTCGACGCGCATTTCGGTCTTGGCAGGCAAGTCCGGCACAATCCGCGGGTCGGTCTTCATCCGACGTAGCACGTACGGGCGGATCAGTTTACGGAGCGAGGCGAGTCGTTGGGCGCGCCGGTGCTCGTCCTTGGACGACACAAAACGATTGAAATCGGCGGCGCTGCCAAGCAGTCCCGGCGAACAGAAATCGAACAGCGACCACAAGTCTTGCAAGTGATTCTCGATCGGCGTGCCGGTCATGACCATCCGGCAGTTCGCCGGCACGTTCTTGATCGCTTTCGTCTGAGCGGCATTGGGGCTTTTGATCGCTTGGGCTTCGTCCAAAATCATCAGTCGCCAGGTCAGCTTGCGGAGCCACGCCGCGTTGCGAATCATCCCATAAGTGACCAGGACGGCATCCACATCGGCCAATTGCTTGGTGGGGTCCGTTTCGACACGTTTCAATTCCTCCGTGCTGCTGACCGAGCGATGCGCGACGAAGATGCGCAATTGGGGAGCGAACTTGGCGAACTCGCGTTGCCAATTCCCCAGCAATGACGTCGGTACCACGATCAGGCAGGGGGCGGCATCGTCGCGGGTCGACGCTTGGTGTCGCTTCCTGAGCGCGATCAAGGAGATGACTTGCAGCGTCTTGCCCAAGCCCATGTCGTCCGCCAAGCAGACGCCCAAGCCGAGTTGGGTTGCGAACCACAACCAATGAACGCCATCGATCTGATAATGGCGTAAAGTTGCCTCGACGACCGATTCCGGGTCGATCTCGTTGCTGGTGCTCGGTTCTCGCAAGGCCTGTAGCGTCTGCTGCAACCACTCGCCCGGTTCGACGCGGGCCCAGCGATTCAAATCCTCCTCATCTCCGGCGTCACCAATCGACGCACCGGAAAGCAATCGCATGGCTTGTAGGAAATCGACCCCTTTGAGGTGCTGCTTCCGCAAGTCCTGCCAATGTCGTAGCGCCGACTGCAACTGATCTTGATCGACCTGAATCCACTTGCCACGCAGCAGAACCAAGCGTTCCCGCGCCGCCAACAATTGGCTCAGCTCCGCGGCATCGAGCGGCTCGCCGTCGACGGCCACGCCAACTTGCAGATCCAAGCCATCCACGCCAAAACGGCTGGGCGCCTTTGATCCCAGCTTTACGGAGACCTGGGGGCGGGGCGGGCGGGAGGCGTTCCACCAATTGGGAACACGAACCACGATTCCGGCTTGCTCCATCGCCGGGATCGAGGACAAGAACTCGTAAGCCTGGCCGATTCCCCAAGCTTGCGGCGTGAACAGCTTACGCGACTCGAGCAAGCGATCGACGAGTTTGCAGGACCGAGCGGCACGACTCACCGGTTCGAGCAATTGATCGAGCTTGGTGGCGTCTTTGGCGGTGATCGATTGGCGTAGCGCGTCGGACAGGGGAAGGTGTTGCGGGGTGCCATCCTTGGTTTGGCCCTGCGTGTAAGTTGCCATGAAGGCGAATGGCGCCGCGGGGTTCTTTTTGTTTTCCGCTAAGTGGAGGGTCACGCGTCCGATCAGATTCCAATCGGGGTCCAGCGATTTGAGATAGCCGGCGAGACCTTCGGCGTGTTGACGAGCCGCCGAACGCGTGTGTGTATCGAGCTCTTGCCACAATTCCTGCAGTCGGGACGGGCTCAGGTACTCGAGCCCCAACATCGGCGGCGCGGACTGCAGCAACTCCTCGGCCGTGGCCTGATCGGGTGGCGCGATCGCGGACCATTTTTTGACACTGGGGGAGTATTGGCGGCAGAGCGCCGTGAAGTACTGGCGGGCGTAGTCCCGGAAGTAAGGGAATTCGGCCGGCCAAGCCGCAACCAAGGACTGCCATCGGCTCGACGCCAGCATTACCAGACCGGAAACGAAGGACGTGTCGAACGCGGCAACGACTTCGGGTGGCAGATCGCCGGGTCGCGATAAGGAGGCATCTTCGCCCGCTCTGACAACCAGCCCCAAACTTCCATGTGGTGAAACGGCGATTCGATGCAGCACTGACTCTATCCGGGACGGGCGTAACTTGGCGAGCGTTGCTTGGCGAGCGGGCGATGCCGGCAACCGATTTGCTGGCATCAGCCCAGCAGGATATCGAATCGCCGGGAAAAATGCTCGGCCGCTTGCTCGCTTTTTACCGACCGTTGCCACGGCATCAAGAGGCGGATGCTGCCGGCCGCCGATGTCCAGGGGCTGCTATCTGATTGGCAACGCCAAAACGTCGCAACCATCGGCTGGAAACATTCTGGACCGCTCGAGTGCCATTGACGCATGATCAGCACACCGATCGCCAGCAACCATTCGCGACAGCAGTCGTGCGTCGGTTCGCCGATCGCCGCATCTCGGTGATGGTTGACCTTTCCATGGTAGCTGATGCTCGAGGGCAACTGCACGCCGTTTGGCCGTTGCCTACGCTGAAGCTGCCCACAATCGGTATCATTTTGCGCACGGCGCGGCCATAATCGGAAGTTGATCACGGGTGCTTCCGTTTCACTGGACCGCTGAAACATGACTTCACGACCGATCGGCGCGATCACTTCGGCAGCGCTGCTGATATCGGCCGCTTGCCTACTGATTGACGCTCCGGGCTCGCTGGCGGTGGAGCCGGCTGCGGATTCGCTGTCATTCGATCGGCAGGTTCGTCCGCTGCTGGCGGCGAAATGCTTTCCGTGTCACGGGCCCGATTCCGCGACGCGCCAAGCCGATCTGCGATTGGACGATCCGGCAGTGCTGCGGCCCGTGCTTGAAGTCGGGAGCTTGATCGTGCCGGGCCAACCTGATCAGAGCGAATTGATCCGACGCATCCGCGCGGACGATAAGTCACTACGGATGCCGCCCCCCGACGCCGCCCAGCAGTTGACCGCCGCCGATATCGAACTGCTGGCCCAGTGGGTTGAGCAGGGGGCGCAGTACGAGCCGCACTGGTCGCTGGCAGCGCCGCGATCTTCGGCCGTTCCGGTGGTCAAGGATACAGCCTGGCCAGAGAATGCGATCGATGCTTTCGTGCTCGCGAGGCTTGAGCAACAAGGGCTGACGCCCGCGTTGCCGCCCGACCGCGCTCGGCTGCTTCGCCGGTTGTCATTGGACCTCACCGGTCTGCCGCCGACTCCCGCCGAGCTCGACGTGTTTGAGTCGGACGGTTCGCCCGACGCCTACCTGCGGCAAGTCGATCGCCTGCTCGACTCGCCGGCGTACGGCGAACGAATGGCACTGGACTGGATGGATGCCGCACGTTTTGCGGATTCCGGCGGCTACCAAGGCGATATCTTCCGCACCATGTGGCCGTGGCGCGATTGGTTGATTGAGGCATTCAACCGCAACCTGCCGTTTGACCAGTTCACGATCCAACAGATCGCCGGTGACCTTCTGCCCGGGGCCACACGCGACCAGCGGATCGCTACCGGCTTTCACCGTAATCACCGGATCAACGATGAAGATGGCATCATCCCCGAAGAATTCCGCGTCGAGTACGTCGCCGATCGGGCTGAAACGACGGCGACCGTTTGGATGGGACTGACGCTCGCCTGCGCGCGATGTCACGATCACAAATACGATCCGCTGACTCAAGCCGACTACTTCCGTTTCTATGCGTTCTTTAACAGCATTGACGAGCAAGGCCGCGGTCACGGGAACGCTCCGCCGATTTTGCGGCTGACGACGCCCGACCAGCAGATGCAGATCGACCAGTGGTCCAGTCAACTCGATTCGCTGCAAACTCAGATCAATCAACTCGGCGACGATGCCGAGGCGATTGTGCTGAAGGGGGCACTGACGCAGCAGGTGCAGGACCTCGAAAAGCAGCAGGGAGCGTTGCTCTCCGCGGTACCCGTGACGATGGTGCTGCAGGAATTGCCCACACCACGGGCGACTCACGTTCACGTGCGCGGAGCCTACGACCAAGCCGGCGAGGCGGTGCAGCCAGGCGTGCCGGCTGCGCTGCCGCCGCTGCCTGAAAAAGCGACCGCCGATCGGCTTGGATTGGCTCGTTGGTTGGTTGACCCGGCGAACCCGCTGGTGGCGCGGGTGATCGTAAACCGCTACTGGCAACTGCACTTTGGGACCGGCTTGGTCGCCACGCCGGAAGATTTCGGAACGCAGGGCGAGCGGCCTAGTCATCCCGAATTGCTCGATTGGCTAGCGACGTGGTTCATTCACAGCGGCTGGGACGTCAAGGCATTGCACCGGCTGATTGTCAGCAGCGCGACGTATCGTCAATCCTCCGCGGCGGACGCGGAATCCTACCAGCGCGATCGCGACAATCGCCTGTTGGCTCGCGGACCGCGTTTCCGTTTGCCGGCGGAGTTGCTCCGCGACCAGGCGATTGCCGCATCCGGCTTGCTGGTCACGCGAATCGGCGGCGCCAGCGTGCGTCCGTACCAGTCGGAAGGGCTTTGGGAAGAATTGGCATCGGCGCACATTGCATATGATCAAAGCCAGGGAGCCGATCTGTATCGTCGCGGCATGTACACGTTCTGGCGGCGGACGATTCCGCCGCCATCGATGACAACCTTGGACGCTCCCAATCGTGAGATCTGCACGGTCCGCCGGCCGCGCACCAACACGCCGATCCAGGCACTTGTCTTGATGAACGACCCGGCGTTTGTCGAAGCGTCGCGAGCATTGGCGGAGCGCGTGCTTCGCTTGGCTCCGGCGGACGATGATGCCCGCATCGCTTACGCCTTTCGACTGCTGACCAGCCGCAGTCCATCGGCTGAGGAACAACAGGTGCTACGCGAAGTGCTCGCCGATTTTCGCGACCGATTTGCCGGCGACGCCGAGGCAGCGGAGCAATTCATTGCAGTGGGTGATTCGATACCGATGAAAGACGTCCCCGCCGCGGAACTCGCTGCCTACACGGCGCTAGCAACCACGATTCTCAACCTCGATGAAGCCATCACCAAGGAATGACCCATGGCAGTGCCGCCACAACGACAGCTTATCGACGGCTTCGAAACACCCCGGTCACGCGGTTGGCTCGAGCAGACTCGCCGCCAGTTATTCGAACGCGGAGCGGGCGGTCTGGGGGTCGCCGCACTGGCGTCGCTGTTGGGTCAAGACGCCGGGCAAGCGGCCGATGCCCCGACTGCCGGCATGGGTCTACCCGGGCTGCCGCACCACACGCCGAAAGCTCGCCGCGTCATCTACTTGTTCCAGTCCGGTGCGCCTTCGCAGATCGACCTATTCGACCCCAAGCCCGAGTTGGCCAAGCGGTTCGGCGAGGAGTTGCCTGAATCGGTGCGCAAGGGCCAGCGTCTGACCGGCATGACCGCCGGGCAAACCTCACATCCCGTCGCCCCATCGCTCTTTGAGTTCGCACGGCATGGCGACAGCGGAGCTTGGCTGAGCGAGTTGTTGCCGCATACCGCGGGTGTGGCGGATGATTTGTGTTTCATCAAGTCGATGCATACCGACGCCATCAATCACGATCCGGCGATCACCTTTTTACTCAGCGGCACACAGCAGGCGGGACGGCCGAGCTTGGGGGCGTGGACGGCTTACGGACTTGGCAGCGAGAACCAGGAATTGCCGGCCTTCGTGGTGATGATCTCGCAGGGGACCGGACGACCCAATGGACAACCGCTGTACGACCGGCTGTGGGGCAGCGGTTTCTTGCCAACGCATTTTCAAGGCGTCAAGTTCCGCGGCGTCGGTGACCCCGTTCTGTACCTTTCCAATCCACCCGGTTTTGCAGCGACCGACCGACGGCGGATGCTTGATGCCGTGCGGCAGCTCAATGAATTGAAACAGCAGGCCACGCCCGACCCGGAAATCAACAGCCGGATCGCGCAGTACGAATTGGCTTATCGCATGCAGACTTCGGTACCCGAATTGACCGACATGTCTGACGAACCACGGCATGTGCTGGACATGTATGGCCCCGATGCCGGCCGCCGCGGCTCGTTTGCCTACAACTGCCTGCTGGCTCGCCGCCTAGCGGAACGCGGCGTGCGCTTTATCCAGTTGTTTCATCGCGGTTGGGACCAGCACCGTGATTTGCCCAAACAGCTCGCGGGCCAGTGCCGCGACACCGACCAACCTTCGGCGGCCCTGTTGAGCGATCTGAAGCAGCGCGGGCTACTGGATGACACGTTGGTCGTTTGGGGAGGCGAGTTCGGCCGCACGGTTTACTGCCAGGAGCAACTGACCAGCGACAGTTACGGCCGTGACCATCATCCGCGATGTTTCACCATTTGGCTCGCAGGCGCGGGCATTCGCGGCGGCCTGACCCACGGTGAGACCGACGATTACAGTTACAACATCACGCGCGACGGTGTCAGTGTGCACGATCTGCATGCCACGCTGTTGCACCTGCTGGGCATCGACCACCGGCGTCTGGTATACCAACACCAAGGCCGCTTCCACCGCCTCACTGACGTCCATGGCGAGTTGGTGTCCGCGATCCTGCGGTAACCAGGGCTCTGTTCGGAAAGTCGATTTCCCGAGTAGCCACGGTCGCCAGACCGCGGAACAACCGCGCACAGGCAAGCGTCCCCCCGCCCAGTCGCGTCCCCGCCCCACCTACTCTGACTCCCCCCGGATTATTCATCAATTACGGGAAAAAAGAGGGAGCCATCGCGTGATCTCCCGCGCTTTACGGATAGCAAACCACTTCCCTCAAACACGGTGAGGATCACGCGATGGGTGAAGCCCAAGCTAACCTTTTCGAGCCCGAATTCAACCGCGCCATCAAGGTCCAGGCCACCGACCAGCGACTCACCTCCAACGCAGGTGTCATCCTCCTCCGCGAGGCCGAACATCGACTCGGCTGGATCGATTCCATCGCCCGCGACATCTCAGACCCCAGAGACCAAGAATACGTTCGCTATCACATCGACGAACTCCTCCGCGGACGCATCTTCGCCATGGCGCTTGGCTACTCCGCTCAAGACGACGCGGATCGACTCACTCACGACCCCGCGTTTCGATCCGCCGTCTGGAATCGCTCCGGTGATCAAGTCGTGTCCGAACGATTGGCCAGTCAGCCCACACAGTCCCGGTTGATTCGCATCCTCACCGGCCACACACCGAACCTCGAAACGCTCCGCAACGGACTCGCTAGCGGGATCGAACGGCACGTGCTCGCTTCCGGCAAAGGGCGTGTTCGGCACGCGACGGTCGATATCGACAGCTTTCCGATCTAAGTGCACGGCAAGCAACATGGCGCGAAATACAACGGGTACTACCGCAAAACCGTCTACCACCCGTTGATCGCGTCGATCAGCGTCGGCGGGGATTACGACGCCGCTCGCGAGGGCCAGCGACTGGGCAACGGCTTCATTCACGCCACCCTGCGACAGGGCCAGGTCCACACGGCAGATGGCGTCAAACGCTTTGTCGACAACGTCGACGCCAAGGCACACACGATCGGTCAAAATGTCGATTATCGCTTGGACGCGGGCTATACCAGCGGCGAGGTGATGGACGCGTTGACGGATAAGAATCGTCATTTCGTGGGGCGATTGAAGACCAACGCCAAGCTGGACGCGTTGGCAGCGCCGCATCTGAAGCGTCCACCGGGTCGCCCGCCAACCGAAGGCTACGAGCGTGTCATCGAGTTGGGCGACTATCAAATCGATTCGTGGCGTCATGCCCAGCGGTTGATTCTCGTGGTCGTGGACCAGCCAGATCCCAAGAACGGTCAGCTAAACCTGCCCTCAACAACGCTTGATGAATAATTCGGGCTCCCTTCTCCCCCGGCTCGGCGGGGGAGAAGGGTTGGGGTTGAGGGGGCGATATCGCGAACAACGCATCCTTCGCCAGCGGTCGGGAGCGGACGGGGACATTCACCTTCTTGGCGAAAGGCCGCTGCCGGATGTTAGTGATGTGTTCCCCACGTGCCGCATGTCCAATCTCCACCAAATCGCCTGATTCTTCAAAAAACCTTGCCAACGCCGAAGAACCCGAAGATAATCCCCAAAAATCCGAGCGAGACCATCACGCAACCGCGCATAAGTGGCAAAATAACCGCCAACCCCGGTTCGCGACTGAAAATAATGCCGAGTTCCCTGACCAAGCTAGTGATGCTTTTATTGTCGACGAATATATTTGGCATGCCGCAAATGAACGAGACAAACGCGCCGCATAGCGGCCGGACCGACGCCGCGTTCCACGTCGCTCTGCTCCTGCTGATTTCAGGCCTTTGGTGCGTGACGATTGTCCTCGCCTTTGTTCCGAACAACCGTCTTCACGAGATGGGACTCGGTAATGCGATCGCGATTGACCTCACAGTGGGTGTTCTATTCGCGTTGGCGATTGCGATTTTGTCTATCCGTCGCCGCAAATCCTGTCCCTCCACTGCGATATTCGCACTCGTACAACTGCTCGCGTGGGGTCACTCCGTAGGCATCTGGCTATTCCTTTTCATTGCTGCGTACTTCGCTATTCAACGAGGCCTATAATAAGATTCAACCGGTCCTGCAAATTCGTCGACAACGCCGGCGGTGTCGTTCTGCGCGTTCGATTTGTACAAGATGGGGCCTCTTGCGGTGCTCAAGTTGTTTGGATGCCAAGCTTTTTCGGCGCTGCTACGAAGATGTGTCGCCCGGGCTTGTAACCCTGTTTTTTGGGTTCCGGTGGCTTACGCCACCGGCGAGTATGTGTCGCTCCGGGCTATGAGGTTTTGTGGGCGGTGGCGTCGTCCGGGCTTTGTGATGGTGAGGTTGATGGTTTGACGGCAGTCGTTTTGGTTGAGCTTTTATCTGGCTGTGCCGCTGCAGCTGAAAGCAGCTTGGGTGGTGGGGGGAAGCGATTGAGTTGGGTGGTTACGAAAACAGGCCGCGGGGACTTGGGGTCCTCGCGGCCTGCTGGGTCGCATCGGGATCGGTGAAGCCGGGTGTCCCGGTTAAGTTTCCAGGTCGATCTTGGAGGCGTCCGCGGCTTCCCGCAGTTTGGACAAGGCCCTCGCTTCGATCTGGCGAATCCGCTCTTTCGTCACTCCCAATTCTTGGCCGACTTCTTTCAGGGTCGCCGGCTCGTTGCCGCGACCCAGCCCGAAGCGGGCGACGATGATTTTTTGTTCCCGCTCGTCGAGCCGATTGAGGATTCGGCCCAATTCGCGTTGACGACGCTGGTGCGCCGATTCCTCCGCGTAGGGGTCGGACCGTTCGTCGGTGCAGGAGAGGAACAATTCTTCGGCGGTCGTGCGGAAGCGGTCGCGGTGCTTGAACTCGTTCGGGATCGTCCGGGCGAAGTTCTTCATGATCGCCCAGGAGGCGTACGTGCTGAACTTGTTCCCGCGGGCGTAGTCGAACTTTTCGACGGCTCGGATCAGCGACATGTTGCCGTCGCTGATCAAGGCGAAGAAGTCGTCGGTCGACCCCATGTGCCGCTTGGCGATCGACACGACCAGACGGAGGTTCGACTGGACGATTCGGTTTTTTGTCTTGACCGCCTGTTCGTACAGTTCGTCGATTTGGTCCATCACCGCCGTGCGGCTGCTGCGAGCCGACTGCAACGATTCACGCAAGCGAGTCGCCTTGTGCTTCAGGTAATTCATCTTGCGAAACAGGTGGTATTCCTGTTCGCGGGTCAGCAGGGCGGAATCGTAAAGCGACGCGAGGTAGCTGGGCAAGCCGCTGGGGGCGCGGACTTTCCGCGGGGCGACGGCCGGTTCCGGTTCGGCACCCAAGAATTCGGCTTCGCGGGACGTATCTTCGAAATCGGCGTTGTAGATGTAATCCAGCGCCAGTTCATTGAGTCTTTCTTTACGCATCTCGATCAAAATCCTTTGAATGCTGCTCCTGGTCCTCTGATAACGCTTGCACAACTGCGCGATCGATTCGCCGCGGCGAAATCGCTGGTAGAGCAACCGCTTTTCCTCGCTCCCGAGTACCGCCCGATGATTCGGGAAGATCGCGGTCGCGGGGTTTTGGCTGTCGAAATTCTTCAACGTGTAACGGATCGTTTCCGGGCTGCGACGCATCGCTTCACCGAGCACGCGGGAAACCTCGGATAGGCTCGCGCCGTCGTCGGCCAGGACCCGCGCCCGATGGATCATTTCGCCCTTTTCGTCCTCGCTGAGTTGGCTGAACCTTTCCCCCCGCCGGATCCGATCGCGGTTGTTCGCGATGAACCGTTCGACGGTGCTGTGCAGGAAGCCGACCCGTCGCCGGCCTCCGAACAGAAACCTACGGCCGACCAAACCGACGTCCCGCCAGCGGACGATCGTTTTGGTCGACACATGAAACATGCGGCTGAGGTCATCCACCGAGTGGACCGGTTCATCGATCTCCGCCACCGAAAGGTCGGATGATTCGCTGAGGTCATCGATCAATTGGCGCAAATCGGAAATCAGGTCCGCCGGTGCGATCGTATGCCGCGACGCCTTTTCTGGTCGGTAGTTGGTCAACCGATAGCAGAGGAAGTCGTACGAGTAGCAGCGATCGGGCTGGATTTCTCCCAACAACACTTCCGCCCTCGCCGCCTGTTCAACCTTTTGGGCCTTGGGCGAGAACCGGACCAGTTGGTCGCGGAGTTCTTTGATTTTCGAGTCGCGGTAATGTTCGTGCATCGGTTTCGAATGTCCGCCAAACACTCGTTCTCGCGACCCGTCGCTTCACAGCCGCAGAGGGCTAGTCGGTTTCCGGGTTCGCGTCGGCTTGGCGTTCATCTCCAAAAAAGGCTTCGTGATGTCGGACAGACAATGGGTGCTGCGTCCCTACCTGCGACCGGTCGGCAACTCTCGTGGATAACTGTCCCAAAGGGTACGCCACTGACCGCAGATCAAAGACTTTGACGACAACTTCCAATCCCTGCTCCGCCGTGCACATTTGGTACGCGGTGAAACTGGGTGAGGTTCCCCCGAATCGGCCCGATTGTCTCGGATTCGATTCGGCCTTCACCGTCCTGCTTTCGGGAGTGACAACAGTGGAAATGGCGCGCCAAATCGCTTGAAAATCTTTCCGGCTCGGTCCGGATTTGTACCACCCGCGTCACGATTGTCGCGAATTGACCGCTCAAACTCGTTTTGAAATCGCGGGCACGCGGTTGTGGCCAGGTAAATGTCCCTGGTAAATGTGGGAAAAGTTCGGAATTTTTTTCAACTCCCTAGCCCAACTTGAGAGACTGCGCGTCTCAAAGTGAGATTTCTTGTGGATAGCGCCGTCCATTTGGCAGTACTGGCGCGTCCAAATTGGCAGTCGGCAGGCGGGTTTGGACGATTTGGCTGGCGGAGTTTGGTTCGGTTTCGTCGTGGCTAGCCGAATCGATTGCAGAGGTGGCGGGGGGCTTGCCGAAAAGGAGCATGGAGTTCCGTGTTTAGTCGCCGACGCATTTTCGTCGGCCGGCAGCCGAGCAGCCCGATCACGGTGACGTATCGCGGCGCGGTGGCAAAGCCCGATCGGACCTCCGATTTCCCGCAGCGGTCGGTGGAAAGCCGACGCGACCGTTTCACCGTTTCGCTCCGCCAAAGCCAGGCTGCCGATGTCTTCCTCAGTCACTCCGGATCGTCGTCATTGGATCAAATCGGCTGTCGGTTTGTCGACCGCCATGTTGTTGGGGGATGTAGTCGCGGAACGGATCTCGGTCGCCGGCGAGAACGACGGAGAATTGCTCCGCGCGGGCGCTGGCGGTCACGACCTGTTTCGCTTGCGAGTCGAGTTGGAAATCGAAGGGAACGTGCGGGTTCCGCAGTCGCCGGCGATCGCAAAGGGTGAGACGAAGCAGGTGCCGGTGCAGAGCCGCGCGACGCTCGATTGGGAAGAGCGGATTTTGATCTCGACCGTCGAAGGGGTCGGGCATGTGGCCCAGCGGTATTACCACCAAGCCGAAAGCCGGGGGACGATCGGCAATCAGAAGCAGAATTTGACTTTGCGGCCTGAAATGCGGGACTTACGGGTCCAGCACCAGGATTCGCAGTGGCTCGTTTATTCGCCCGAGCATTACCTCGAAGGGCGGGAGTTGGAATTGTTGTCGGTGCCGACCAGCAGCTTGGCGATCGACGCGTTGTTGCCGACCGAGCGGATTTCGGTGGGGGAGTCCTACACGATCGAGGAGGCCGTGATCGCCAAGTGGTTGTCGCTGGCGTCGGTCGAATCGTCGACCGTTGCGGGTGAATTGACGTCGGTGACGCCCACCGAAGCCAAGATTCAACTGCAAGGCAAGGTCCAGGGGTCTGCCGCGGGGGTGCCGACGACGGTCGAGTTGGCTGCCAAGCTAACGTTTGATCGGGTCGAGGGCTGCTGCACTTGGATGGCGATCGGGATGAAGGAGACGCGTCAGATCGGGCGATCCGAGCCGGGTTTCGAAGTCGCGGCCAAGATCCGGATGGTTCGCAGGCCGTTGGCCGATCCGATTCGGATCAGTCCCGCGCCGACCGAGGATTTGGGCGAGGAGGTCCCGAGCAACCTGTTGTTGGTCGAACTGAATAGCGCCGCGGTCGGGTACAGCGTCCTGATGGACCGCAATTGGCGGATGATGAGTGACGTGGCGGGCGCCGGCATGATGCGGTTGGTCGAACGGGATACGCTGGTGGCGCAGTGCAATCTGAGGCCGCTGGGGAAGCTCGCGGCGGGCCAACAGATGACGCTCGAAGCCTTCGTCCGGGACAGCCGGGAATCGATGGGCGAGCGATTTGTCGAGATCCTGCAGTCATCGGAGGAGGTGAATGAAGCGGGATTGCGGGTCATGCGGGTCACGATCCAAGGCGTCGTGCAAACCGTACCGGTACAATGGATATTCATCCAATTTTCGGACGATAACGGACGACGACTGCTCGCCACCCTGACGATCGGCAATGATTTCCTGGAGTCGTTCGCGGGGGCGGATCAGCAGTTGGCCAGTTCGCTGCGTTTTCTGCCGCTGGACGATGCGACCCAAACGGTCGCGTCGGATCGCAAAGGGGCTGAAAGCTTGCGCTGACCCGGTTCGCGATGCGTCGCATTCGCGAATTTTTGGGGCGAGCGAAAATGCGGGGACGGCGGGGTGTGGACGGTGATTCCGGACTTAGATTCCGGATGGTGGCTATCGCCATCACGGCGATCGAATTTAGCGGTTGATTCCTTGACGGTGACGAAGATGAGCAAATCCGGTATCTCGCTGGCGGACCTTTGGCTACAGGGCGGTCGCGCTTCGTTGCGTTTCGCCCGCGGCCGCATGCGGCGGATCACGCTGGCGGCCGTGGCAGTCGCCTGCCCGCTCTTCGCCGGTCCGCTGGTTCCTGGCCTATGGTCCCCGCGATCTCTGCTCGCCCAGCCGCCCGAATTCGCCGATGAGGTCGCGGACGAGGACGCCGAAATCGCCGCGTCGCCGTCGGACCGCGAACCGGCGCGGACGGAGCTGACGCAGTTCGCCCCCGGGATCGTGACGGTGATCGCACCGGCGGCGCACCCGCAGGAAACGTTTTCTGGGCCGTTGACGTTGCAATCGCTGATCGACGCTCACCCGGAAATCCGTTGGGACGAACAGCAGTTTCCGGGCGGTCGGCCGGCTTTCGACCCGCGGACCCGAACGCTGATCGAGATGGCTCGCCAGGTGACGCTGCGGCGCGAGATCTTCTGTTTGGAGTTCTCCTTCAAGCCGCTGCGGATGATTTATTTGGACGTCCCGCAACCGGACGGGCGGCTGTCGCGGAAGCTGATTTGGTACATGGTTTATCGGATTCGGTACCTCGGCGGCGATTTGCGTCCGGCGACCGACTTGGTGGGGAACGTGCCGGTTTTCAAACGGGTCGAGGCGGTCGCGTACAACTCGCGGCGGGCTTTTCCGATGCTGGTGCTGGAAGACCACATCCGGGACAAGAAATACCTCGACCGCGTGCTGCCGACGGCCAAGCAGCGGATCGCGGTGAGGGAACAGATCACGGCGCCGTTGCACGACAGCGTCGAAATCACCTCCGTCCCGATCCCCCAATCCAGCGACGAGGATGCGCCCGGCGTGTGGGGGGTGGCGACGTGGGAAGGTGTTGACGGCGAAATCGACTTCTGCTCGGTATTTGTCTACGGGTTGACGAACGCCTTCCAGCAAACGGGTGAGGGGACCGACGGGACGTACCTGAAGAAGGCGCTTCGGCTGAATTTTTACCGCCCCGGCGATGCCTTGCGGCAAACCGAGGACCGGATTCGGTTTGGCGTGCCGGCGTTCCAGGACCCGGCCGAGCAGGAGTACGTGTTGCGGCAATTCGGGATCGATTCGCGGCTTGATTACGATTGGGTTTTCCGATAGTCTGTGGCGGTTTCACATACAGTTATCGGTTTCCCCACTATCCCGTGATCGGAACATGGCACACAAGAAAGGCCAAGGCAGCAGCCGCAACGGCCGTGACAGCAACGCGCAGCGACGTGGCGTGAAAAAGTTTGGCGGCGAAAAGGTGTACGCCGGTAACATCTTGGTCCGCCAAGTTGGCACGAAGTTCCACCCCGGCCGCAACGTCGGTTGCGGCAACGATTACACGCTCTATGCGTTGGTCGAAGGGCATGTCAAATTTGACCGGGAAGGTCGGCGCGTCAACATTGAGCCGGTCGCGGTCGCCGCCGAGTCTTGATCGTCGCTGGTAAGCTTGAACGCATCGGCCGTTTTCCGAGCCGAACATCGTCGCAGCCGATGGCCGACCTGACCAGGTCGGCCATTTTCGTTATTCCGGTCGTTCATCGGCGTAACCCGTTATATTTCCCGAACGCCTCGCCGTTCCCACCTGCCCGCGACTCGACTGGGAGCCTCACCGAATCCCAGCGGCTGATCGCGGGCGAATCTCCCGCAGTTGGTCCCCATGTTCGTTGACCGGGTCGAAATCGAGTTGAGAGCCGGGCGTGGCGGGAGCGGTTGCGCCAGTTTCCGGCGGGAGAAGTTCGTTCCCCGTGGTGGTCCCGATGGCGGCGACGGTGGCGATGGGGCCAGCATCATCCTGGAAGCACGCCAGGGGGTGAACAGCCTCGCTCAATTCGCGAACCGCAAGTTCTGGCGAGCCCCCAACGGGGCGGCGGGCCAGGGTTCGGGCCGCAACGGCCGGGCCGCCAAAGACATGACGCTGCTGGTCCCGATCGGCACGACGCTGATCGACGCGAAAGACGGCTTCGTTATCAAGGATCTGCTCTACGAGGGCGATTCGGTGGTCGTCGTCCGCGGGGGCAAACGTGGCCGCGGCAACTTGCATTTCAAGTCGGCACAAAACCAAGCCCCGCGCGAACGGACGCTCGGTGGCGATGGCGAAACGCGACAGGTGGTACTGGAACTCAAATCGATCGCCGACGTGGGACTGCTGGGGATGCCCAACGCCGGCAAGAGCACGCTGCTAAGCGTGATCAGTGCCGCGCGTCCCGAAATCGCGAACTATCCCTTCACGACCAAGCGGCCCAACATCGGGATCGTCCGCCCGACCCTCGATACCTCCTTCGCGATGGCCGATATCCCCGGCTTGATCGAAGGGGCCAGCGAAGGGATCGGGTTGGGTCACGAATTCCTGCGGCATGTCGAGCGGGCCGGCCTGTTGGTTCATCTCGTCGAACCGTTGCCGAGCGACGAGTCGGACCCGATTGAGAATTACCAAACCATTCGCGGGGAGCTGAAAAACTACAGCCCCGAGTTGGCGACCCGCGAGGAGATCATTGTTGTCAGCAAATGCGAATTGCCGGGTGCCGAAGCGGTCCGCGACGCGTTGGTCGCAGCGACCGGGCTGGAAGTCCGAATGATCAGCTCCGCGACCCGAATCGGTTTGAAAGAGCTGGTGCGTGAGATCGCCGAAAGGCTTGATCGTTTACGACCAGAGTTTTCCCGCAGTCCCGTCCACGCCCCGACGGATGCGGGCACCGCACCTGTCGGCGAAGGCTCCTCCGACCAGGCGGCGTCCGGCGAAGGTCCCGTCGGAGAAGGCACAACCGGCGATGCTTCTTCCGTTGAAGACCTGTCCGAAACCGCAGCCGCTGCTGCCGCCAGCGGATCGGCAAGCCCCGCAGAGAAGCCGTCGCCCGTCAAACCTCGCCGCATCCCCCCGCACCTCCGCGGACTGACCGCTCAATTGTCGGACGAACGTCAGCCGCGTGATTTCGACGAGACCTCCACTTGAACTTGGCGGCCGGTAAAACGAGCCCGCGTGGCGAGGGTCTGATCGCGGTCGACATCGGCAACACGGCGATCAAGTGGACTGCCGATTCGAGTGACGATGCTTCGCGACGCGTCATCCGGCGGTTATCGATCGATGACACCAACTGGGTCTCGCAATTCCTCGACGCGGTCGATCAACACCGCCGCGGGCGGCCGGCAGAACTGCGGGTCGCCAGTGTCAACGCGAAAGCGCTGGAGAACTTGCGAAAGGAGCTGCACCAACAGGGCAACGCGATCGCTTTGCGGTTGATTCGTGGCAACGACTGCCCGATGGAAACCCGCGTCCGCTATCCCGACCGACTCGGGATCGACCGCCTGCTGGCGGCTTGGCGAGCTTCGCGGTTGACCCCCGGCTATTGGGTGGCCGTCGTCGACGCCGGATCGGCGATCACGGTCGACTGCGTCAACCCGCAAGGCATCTTCCTGGGCGGCTCGATCCTGCCCGGCATTTCGCTGCAACTGGAATCGCTCGGCCGAGGCACCGACGCCCTGGGCGTGGCGTTGGACCTCGGGGACGTCGGCAACGCAACGGGCCAGCACGCCAGCACGCCGCTTGCGTCGGATTGGGTTCTCCCGGGTACCGATACCCTGTCCGCGATCCATGCCGGTGTCTGGTTGGGAACGGCAGCCGCCATCGTGGGGCTCGTTCGGGAAACGCATCGGCGGGTCGCGGGCGATGACGATTCCGGCGAGTCCAACCGCCGTCTGTTCCTGACCGGCGGTGACGCCGCAAGCTTGTCGCCGCTGATCGAGCTGCCTCATCAGCTGCACGAAAACCTGGTCATCGAAGCGCTGCTGGACGACGGTTTGAACGCGGTCGCACCGAAAATTCGGCAGCATTGACGACATTTGCCGCCGCGAAATCCGCCGGCTCGTGACCTACCGATCACGATCACGATCGCAGGGGCGGAAAGGCGGTCGCCGACAGACTCGCTCCGGTCGGCTTTTCCGGTGACGTCGGGTCATCCGCAGGCGACGTTTCGGGCGGGGCGTCTGGTGTCGGCAATTGGGTCATCGGAAATCGACGAAGCAGCAGACCGAGATGCCGCGCGTCCCAAAAGGTCAAGCGGCCGCCGTAGCCGCCGGTGACGATCCAGCGTCCTGACGGCGACCAACGGACGAGCGTCAAAGGGCCTTCGGCGAGATCGCGGAAAGGAAGGAAATTCGGCAGGTCGTCGAGCTTGCGAAGTGCCGCCCACCCGTCGCGTGAGACGCTGACGACCGACCGGCCATCGGGCGAGATCGCGATGTCGGAAACGGCGTCACGGTGAGCGATCAACGGGATGACGGCCGTCATGCCTGGCGGTTTGAACGTCAGGGCGCCGTAATCGCCGCCGGCAAAGACCGCCCAGCCGTCCGGGGTCAGCCGTGCGTCGGACGCCAAGACCGGGCCGTCGAGCAGCGGGGCGCGGCCGAGTAATTCGCCGCCGGCCAACGCGTATTCGCTCCACACGCCCGCTTCATCGAACGCCAGCACCACGTTTTCTCCGGCGCGAATTTCATGAACGACGAAGGAACGGATCGCCGATCCGGGGGTCGAAAAGGCTTTCGGCTCAGGCGGCATGCCGCTCAACAAAAACCGCTCGCAATCACGCCACGAAATCGTGTGCAAACGGCCGTCATCGGCTAGCAGTACCAGCGTCTCGCCCCAACGATCCGCCGCCATCCGAATGACCGGGAATGGTAGCAGAATCGAGCGGACTTCGGTTGCCGCAGCGAATCCGGCATCACCCGGCGACTTGACCAAGTGAATGCCGCCGGCACCGTCGCTGACCAACAAATAATCCTGAGTCGGATGGAACAGGATTTGGTCGATGTCGAAATCGCCCAGCTCCAGCGACCGGTTGTCGCCCGCAGCAGCCGCCGGTTCGGCGTCGATCGGCAACACCCGCACCCGGCCGTCGAGCCCGCCGGTGGCGACGAAACGCGAATCGGGAGAGAGCGTCATCGCGGAGGTGAACGGTTCGTGCGGCGGCATCCGCATCCCCACCTGACCGTTTCCGTCAACCGCGTCGGATGTTTTAGACTCGCCCGCCGCGGACGAACCCTGGCCGGCGTGGGTACTCGATGAGGCGTGGGCGAGCCGGGTCAGTTGATCGAGTGGGAAGCGGACGACGTGCGGGTCGAGCGATCGGGTCAACAGGACGCTGCCGGCATCCGGATTGTCGCTGGCGGCCGTTGTCGCCCAGAAAGCTTGTTCCAAATCTTGGGCATGTCCCGACAAGCCGATCGGAAAGGGGCTGGCCAAGCCCGGAAAAGTTTCGATCCAACCGACGAACTCCGTCGCGACCGCAGCGGGATCGCTACCGCCACGCTCAAGCAGCGTCTGCCAACCTTCCGGGTTCCAAATCAAATTGGCGGTAACTTGCGTGTCCGACGGTTCGCCCGGATTGCCTGCCAGGGAGCTGTCAGCCTGATTGCCCCGGTCGCCCGACTCCGGATCGCCCAGGCCCGCGCTTTTGGTCACGCCGGTCACATCGCCATCGCCATCGCCATTCGCGGGCGTCTCTTTGCCACCGAAAGTCTGTCCCAGCAACAGCAGTGCCAGCAGGGCGACGCCGACGGCCGAACCGATCACCGCAGGACGTTTCCAAGCCGGCAGCGTCGCGTCGCCGACGCGATTCAAACTGGGCGGCAATTGCAACGCCGGACGCTGGGTCGAACGCCAGGCTTCCCGCAACGCTTCGACCAACTCGCCGCTCGACTCATACCGACTGGCCCAATCCAGCGACGTCGCCCGCCGCAGAACTTCCCGCTCGGCTTCGTCGATCCGATCGAAATTCAATTTTCCGAGCCGATGCGCGTCGAGCACTTCCCACAACGAGTTGTCGCTCAACGGCAGCACGCCGGTCCGCAGGTGATAATAGGTCACGGCGAGCGAATACTGGTCGCTGGTCCGCGCCGGTTTACCGCCGATCGTTTCGGGAGCCATGTAGGCGGGAGTCCCAGCGATCCGCGACGCGGTGACTTGGTCCCGCGACATGATCCGCGCCAATCCGAAATCGCAGACGACCGCGGAGGAGCCGACCAGGACGATGTTGGCCGGCTTGACGTCGCAGTGTTGCAGCGTCCCCAGATCGGCACCGAATTCGTGGGTTTGCGAATTGAGAAAATCGAGACCTTTGGCCGATTCGTCCATCAGCCCGAGCAATTCCTTCGGCGGGATTCCGTCGTGCCCCTGCTGCTGGCATTCCTCCATCCGCTGTAGCAGGCTTTTGCCTCCCAACGTCATCGCGACCGCCAACCACCGCGCCTTGCCACGCCCCTGGTGCCGCGACAACCAATCGGGTTGGCCGGTGGGCGTTTCCATCTGCATCGTGTCGACAACGATCCCGTCGATCGTCCCGGCATCCGGGTCTTGCGACGTCGATTCGACCAGCAGCTTGCCGTCCGCCCCCAACAGCCAGATCGCCGTGATCGGCATCAGGTTGGGGTGCCGAATCTGCTTGATCCGCTGGATCCCCTCGTATTCCTTCTGCCACTGGCCGTCACCGAGATCGACGAACTTGACCGCCATCAGGACGCCGCCGGGCGCAGACGTCCGCCAGACCTGGCCGAACTGGCCGCGCCCCAGAAACAGATCGAGCCGGTAATCGGGAGCAAACTCGAATCCCGGTCGAAACATTCGCAATCTCCCTTTTATCGACAACACACGATCGCGCCATCGAACCATTGTAAGCGGGTCGGCATGAGTCTTTGATGATATCACTATCAGCCGGCACGCGCTAGCGTCCGGTTTCCGGTAACCGGACGCTAGCGCGTGCCGGCTGATTTTGCCGAATGATTCATGCGGAGATGCTTACCCCGGTGAAGGATACCGAGAGCCGCGTTGTCGAATCCGCTCGCCGGACTCAACGCTTGTTAGGTTTGACCCGTTCCGCTGCCGCGGCGGCTCGCACCGGCGGCGCGACATCGTAGATCCGCGGGTCAAAAATGTCCTCCGACGTGACGTACGTCGTCCCGTCCGGCCGGCGATGCATCCGGTTGACCTCGGTCGGGTTCAGCGGCCGGGCGCCGACCCGATTGAAGACCGCGATCTGGTTACCCGATTCGTCGACCGCGCGGTCGCGATCGATCCCGCGGCTGATCGCGAGCGCATGACCATCCTTGGGAATCGGGTAGGTCGCGACCAGGAACGGAGCCGGCCTCGGCGAGAACCCGTCGTTGCCGACGACTTCGGGCCCGGTCAACTGGATCACCCGCAAACCGTTCTTGC
This sequence comes from Planctomycetaceae bacterium, assembly GCA_007694185.1. Lineage (GTDB taxonomy): Bacteria > Planctomycetota > Planctomycetia > Pirellulales > Pirellulaceae > UBA6163. The sequence continues at coordinate 4,769 of RECD01000131.1, read as the reverse complement.
CGTCCGCCACGTAAGCGAATTGGCTGACGTTGGTGATCCCCAACTGCACGTCGTGGGCGTCATTGATCTTGCCACCGGCGCTGTAGATTTGGTCGACCGACGCCGATTCGGGACGCGAGATGTCGAGCACCACCAACCCCTGCTTGCCGGCCGCGACGTAGGCGTAAGTCCGTGCCAAGTAGATCCCGTGAGCGTCTTCGACTTCGACATGATGCACCGGATGTGGCTGGGCCGGGTCAGAAATGTCGAGCACGGTGACGCCCCTATCGTCGGTGACGAAGGCGTAACGGAACTGAGTCGAGACCGCGTGGGCGTGATGGAGCGTCGGTTCGCCGACCACTGCGGTGATCTTTGGTTCGAGCGGCGTGGAGAAATCGACCACGACCAACCCCGCGTCGCAGACGACGTAGGCGAAGGTGCCGTGAAAATGGATTCCCCGAGCCCCGTTGAGCAGCCCGCCGGGGTTGAAGGTCAAAGCCCGCTCGAGGAAGTTGTTCAGCGGATTTCCATCCAACAGCGTGCCGGCACCGACCAAGACCAAGCCTTCGTACTTGTCGGCGACGTACAAGTAGGCGTAGAGCGGGTGGATCGCCGGTTCTTCGTTCTCCGGTAATTGCTGGCGGGTCGGATCGGGGACGATCGTCGTCGGCGCCGCGACGGCTTGCGCGTACTTCGTGCGGACATAAAGCCGCTGCCCCAGCGGCGATACCGGCGCCGTGGTGATCCGTTCGCTAAAAGCCTTGTGGTCGATGAAGGCGATGTCGAACACCCGCAAGCCGCCTTCGCCGCAAGCCGCGTAGAGGTACTCGCCGCGGTGTTGCAGGTCGAGCACTTCCGGTTTGCGGTATCGCGGCAGGATCGTTTCCAGAATGTCGCGGCCAGGATGCTCGTGGCTGTGTTCTAACTTTCGCTCAGCCTCGACATGGTGCCGGAAATTGTCCGGGTAAGCGATTTGGTGCAAGCTGCTGCCGATCACCGCTTGCGGTTCACTCGATTCGGTCACCACGACCGCTTCGAAGCCATGTTCGCCGGCGGCGACGTAGCAATACTTGCCGATGAAGTTCGTGAAGCCGGTCCCCTGCATCACCAGTTGCGCCATGATCGCGTTGTTGTCACCGCCGGCCGACGGGTGGCAATCGGTACACGACTTCGTTTCGCGAACGCCCGGTAGGCTGTGATCCGATTCGCGATCCCAGCCCGTGCCGCCACGGACGGTGTGTGGGACGTTGGTGCTGAAGGCGATCCCGGACAGCCCGTCGGACGACACGGTCTGCTGCTGCGCGTAAATCGATTCGCGGTTGTTGTTGAAGCTGCTGACGTGGATCGCGCAACTCGACCGCGCCGGGCCGATCTTATTGCCGGTCACGTTGCCGTCCCGCGCCAACATGTAGATGTCGTCACGCAACGTTTGGAAGTTATAAGAGGTGCGGTTGCGAGTCACGTCGCCGAGGTTGTGCAGTTCCGGCGACTTGATGTTGGCCCGTTGCGGCAAATGGCAACCGAAACAGCTCGGGTTCCAACTGCTGTGGCAAGCGATGCAGGACATGTTTTCGTCCCGGTGGGCACAAGCCTGCACGTCAGCTTCGGACGTCCCGCCCCAAACGATCCGCCCGTCCGCTCCCAACCGCGACGTCTTCGCCGCATGACTGCGGGGGTTGTAATGATCCGAGCCCGGCCGGATCGTGTCGGCGGTTTGGGCCACTTCCCAAGTCAAATCGGGTTCGACGTTGGACCGCTGGATCAGCTTCGTTTTGCCACCCGGCCGCCGGATCACCTCGAAACGCGGCTTTCCGAAGGCCGTCCGCAGCGCCAGCAGATTGGTGCCGCCGGGTGCCGCCGCAGGACCGCTGGTCGGCAACCGAGGCGATTCGCCGGCCGCGATTTGCGCGTCGAGCATTTCCGGCAAAGTGCGGCTCGCCGTCCCGTGGCAATCGACGCACTGGATTTCGATCGCCGCCCGGACTTCGCCATACAGCTTCGTGTCGCCATGGCCATCCTGATAGAAGTGACAATCGACGCAGTGCATCCCCCGTTCCATGTGGATGTCCATCAGATGGACCGGGACGCCGTCGCGTTCTTTGCCGACAGCCTGCTCTTCCGGCGTCGGCGGTTCGACCGCCTTGACCAAATCCTCCGTCTGAGGTGACTGCACGACTTCGCCTCGCCAATCGAGCAACTGGCCCGCGCGGTCTTTCTTAAATACAGCCCGGTAAACCCAGCCGTGGCCATGGAAATCAGCGAATTGAGTATGCCGCAGGTGCGGGTTCAGATCCGTCAGGTTGGCCAGGAACTCGGGATCGGACCACAACCCGCGAGCGGCCGCCTCTTCTGGGTTTCGCGAAGTCAGCCGCACGTATTCTTCGGACGTCAGCTCACGCTGCTTCGCCGGGTACATGAATTCGCCATCGGTCTCGTTATCCCACCACATGTAACCGAGATAGGTATTGAGTACGTTCGTGCCGGGGTGAACGTGGCAGACCATGCACTGGCTGGTCGGCATCCGCAATTCGAACTTGTGCTGGATCGGGTGCCCCGATTGGTCCTTGGGGATCATCGGGTCGACCGCCTGAACCCAGTCATCCGTTTCCGCCGCCGCCTTGCCGCGGTTCCCGTATTTGGCGATGAAGCCACTGGCGATCGGGCTGCGGTCGTTCGCGTACAACACGTGACAGGCGCTGCAACCGCTGCTGCGATAATCGCCGGGATGGTCGTTGGTCCCGAGGAAATTAAGAGTCGGGTCGAGCAACCGCGTTTTTTGCAGGCCGATGAAGACCGGATCGGTGCGGTTGTCGGTCCCCAACCCGCGGACGCCCAACCGTTGACGAGGCCGCCCCGGTTCTTCCAAACGTTCCGGGATGCCGACTTCGGGAAAGAAACGTCCGCCGCGTTCGAAGATCCGCAGCACGTTGCCGGGTTGGCTGACTTGATACGGCGGCAACGGGTCGAGATACGGCAAGATTCCCTTCGTGCGGGTCTCCTCAGGCGTCGGCGGCGGCACGGTCTGCAATCGCTGTGGATTGCCATGCATCGAATACGATTCGCCGTATTTCGACCACTTCGAAGGGCTGGCGCCGTTGTTGTACAAGGCGGCCCCCCACAGCATCGCGCCATGCGTCATCATGCTCTTGCGAAGCTGCAACACCTCGTTCGGGTGACACTGGCCGCAAGCGATGTGAGCGACTCGCAGGTCACCCGGGTTCATGAACCGGACGTATTCGGGAGCCTCATGATTCAGCAGCGTGTAGCTCCGTTCCGGGTTCGCCCCGCCGGCGTAGATCGGCCCGAAACGTGACGCGACGTGGGCCCCTTTCAGCGTGAAGGCTTGCGGATCGCCGCCGTGGCAATCGACGCAGCCGATATGGACCGATCCGGGCGGGTGCATGTTGCCGACATCGGTGTGGCAATGGATGCAACTGGTGCTCTTGGCCGCCGCGTCCCCCGCCGATTGACGCAACCAATTCTCGTGCCGCAACGACTCGGGGATCGGGTACGACGCGTTGTCAGCGATCCCGAGCTTACGGGCCGTGTCCCAAGGGTCCGCCGCATCAGCCTGACGCGCGATCATCTCACGAAGCGCCCGTGGGTTCGTCGCATGGTACTTGCCGCCGCCGGCGGTGCCCGGCAGCGGATCGGCTGTCGGTTGCCACTTCGGGCGAGCCGCTTTCGGCGACCCAGTTGGCTCACGCCGCGGTGCCGGGATCGATTCGGCAACGGCCTGTGCGTCGTCGAGAGAATCGTCCGACAACCGGAAAACGGTGCCCGATTCAGCCGTTTGAGAACCTGCGGACGAAGCGTTTTGGGGTGGCTGGCCATGAGAAGTCGAGAACCAGATGCCAAGCGACCAGGCGATCAAGCAAGCGAACATCCGCAGCGCCTGCCCTCCAGGCGAAGGGCGACCGCGCCACGCGTCCGTTGCGGGTCGATTCGTCCCGATCATCCGTGCATCCCAACGAGTACTTCGGCTATCCCCACCGACCTAGCCAGCACCCTAGCGAGCACCCCGGCGCCGCGACAAGAGGAATCCGATTTTTGTGCAAACTTCGTTTTCGCCGCAGCCGTTGTTGGCACAGATTGTGCAGAGATTACACCGGGCGGCTGACGGCACAGGGCCAGTGCCTGCTACATGAAAAATTCACAGCCTTACACGGATTGCAGCGCCAAGGCCCGGGTCGCGCAGCGCAACCGGCGAAGGGCGGACAAAAAAACGATTTCGACGCGGTTGGGGGGGGCAGCGACCGATCGCCAGCGAAAAGCAATCAGCCCAGTTGGGTCCGTGCGACCGCTTCCCCGATCGACATCAAGCCCATAATTCCCTGTCGAAACCAACCGATTTCCGTGAGACGACCGCGAAACGGGGTCGGCATCGTCGATAGCACGTCGAACACGACCGGGCGAAAATAGGGAATAATCCGAGTGACATTTCATTCTCCTGTCGCCTGAACGCAGTCGCGCCCATGGCCAACCCGTACGAACCGTCGGACTTCCCGATTACGGCTGTCGCGACGAATCGGCGGGCGGTACGCCGTTACTGGATCGGTTCCACTGCCCTGCTGCTGGTCGGAATTACGGTTGCCCTGCCCGGTTTGCTGCTGCTCAATCAGGAACTCGGTTGGATACCAACGCAGACCGGCATCTTCGGCATCGAGTTCAATGGCCGACCGGTATCCAACGCGACCGCGACCCGATACTCCATCGGCCTAGGCCTAGCCCTATGGGCCGCCGCCCTAATATTGGCCGCAAGAGCAACCGCAAATCGCCGTCACAACCGG
>RECD01000095.1 GCA_007694185.1 Planctomycetaceae bacterium | reverse complement strand
CAGGCTGGAAGCCTAAGCCACTAGCAGAAGCGGATGACAAGTGCCGAAACCGGGTGCCGAAGCTTGGCGTTTCGATCGCCTCGTGTCGACGGCGGCGTGATCGAAACACGCCATGAGACGCAGACGCCGGTCAGTGGCGGTACCTGCTTTCCGGGCAACGACCGAAGTCGCATCGCCGAATCTCACATATTCCCGCCGTCACCCATGCTGCCGCCCATTCCACCCATGCCGCCGCCCATTCCGCCCATGCCGGAGCGTTCCAACAGCATCCGATCGAAGGGATCCATTCGACCCGCATCGCTGCTGAATTCGCCCAGTTCCTCGGATTCAGTGACGAGTCGTTTCGACCGATCGAACTCGACCGAGTAATCGTAATCGACATCGCGGGCGTCGCTACCAAAACTCGACGCGGGAATTTCCAGGTCCCAGCGGAGGATGCCGCGCGGTCGTTCGACGCGTAAGTACAACGCGTCGGTGCTCAGCGGTTCCGTGGGGGGCGTCAACAGGATCGAGACCTCGCGAGGATTCTCGGCGATCGGGATCCGGTCGACCAACCTCAGACGCACCGGTGTGGATTTGAAGTTGGCGACGACCAGGCGATAGTCAAAATGAATCCGGCGGTTGCCGCCCTGCATCTCGTCTCGTTTGCTCCTCAATTCTCGACGCGTTCGGACCTGCTGGTCGGCACCGAGGCCGATCGTCAGCTTCTGGCCGCTGGCGGTCGTGGGCAGCGGTGCCCGGCCGACAAACCGGTCGTCGAGATAAACGGTCGCGGGCCCACCGAGCAGACCGATTTCGAGGCTGTTGACGATCTCGGCTTGGCGATACGAGTAGCTGCTCAGAAGCGGCTGGGCGATGTGGTAGACCTCGGCATCGAACGGCGTTTCGATGATCTTGACCAATTGGTATTCACGTCGCGAATCGAGGCTGACCGGTTCTTCCAGCGGGTAGGTTTGCGAATCGACCTCGCTCTCTTCATCAACGGCCAGGCTGGCGACCGCCTTCGAATCGGCTTGCATTTCGAGTCCCTGCATCTGGCCGGCGAGCGAATTGAGCATCAGGTCGCGGCGGAGTTCCGTGCTGCGGTCGGCGACCGCGGGACCGAACGCGGTTTCGGCCGCGGCCTGACGTTGACGCAGCCCCTTGGCCGCTTCCTTGAGCTGGACGGGGGCCATCGGCGCCGCGGAGGCAGGGACCGCCGATTGTTGCAGCCCAAGACCGTCTGCCCCGGGAACCGGGTACCCGTTCGTCGAAACGCGAAACGGGATCAGCACCGGCCCGGAGGAGCTGATTTGGGGTGAGGCGGTCGACAGCGTCAATTTGGCATTTGGCCAATCCTCGCCGCTCATTTGACGCACCATCGCGCTGTACTTCAGCGTGACCCGCTTCGCTTCCCAATCGCCATGAATCGTGTAGCTCGGGCCCCAACCGCATTCGCCGACCAGATAGCTGAGTCGGACCTGGCCACCGCCGACGCTGCGAACGGTCAGGCGAGCTTCGTAACCTTCCGGTTTCGCAAATTCGGTCAGCAGGCTTCGTTGGCTCTCCGCCTCGGTCAGTTGCTCTTCCAGGTCCTCCAGTTCGTGCCGAAGTTTCAACGCGTTTTCGGATAAGTCCGCTCGCGACTTGGCCGAGAACTCGACCAACTTCGTCAAAGCCTCGGCATCGAGCACCCCGCGTCCCAAGTCGGATGCACCGGCAGCGAGCGAGAATTGGGTCAGGCGGTCGATGTCCTGGACGGCTTTGGCGATGCTCTCTTGTTGCGACCGAACCGTGTCCTGTTGCCGTTCCAACTCGGCGATCTTTTCCTCCAACTCCACCACCTCACGACGGCTCGATCCGGAAACGACCAGTTTGCCGACCCGGACCGCGCGAACTTCGGTGTCGGCGTCGCCTTCGGCATAGACGCTGTCGGAGATCACCTGTTCGGGCAATCGGCCGACGCGGAGTTCCCTCACCGCCGGGTCGGCCGGGACGTCGATCAGCCTGGTTACCAAAGCCTGATCGCGATACAGCGTCACCGACTCGATCACCCCCTCCACGAGTGGCGGGCCCTCCGGGGCCGGGTCCGCCGCAGCCGGGTCCGTCGCGGTCAGGCCGGCACCGTTCACGCCAGGGGGCTCGTTCGCGACGACACCGGAGGGGACCCCATGAACCATCGCGAAGACGACGGAGAACACAAGGAACTGAGAGAAGACTTTATTCATGATCGGACCGCTGAGTAGCAGGCTGAGGGGTAGACGAGCGGCGGAAAAGAAGAGGTTGTGCCAAGCGACCTATTCTCAATTGTATCCGCCCGCGTCCCCTAGCAGCACAAAACCTCGCCACTTTGCGACCCGACTGGCCGAATTGCCAAACGCTGCATCCTCGGACTGCCACCCTTCAAGCATCGGTGCAAGAAGGATGCAAATCGGTCTCAGTCTCGATCGGCCTATTCAGCCTGCTTGCTGACTTGCGTCGACGCCGGCTTGCGCAGCCGATCGCAACGACCATCGAGACCATCGCTACCGTTCCCGGTTCAGGCACGGCTGCCATGTTCGTCACGTCCAGCGTCCCCAACAAGAACTGGTTTCCTAACGGCGTGTCGGGAATGTTGGCGAAGTAGGCTTCCCCGGACTCGAACGGATCGCCCGGCAGGTAGAAGTAGCGGGTGAATTCCGCGACCGCGTAGATGTCAAACAGGCCATCCGCACCGTTGGTCGTGAATCGAATGTCGACAAGATTCGTCAGCGAGCTGACCGTCACGTTCGCGGGGTTTACCGGGTCATAGACGTCCGTGACGATGATTTCCGGGGTGATCGGAAAACTGTCGATGAAATAGTTTGCGAACACACCGCCACTGCCGGGGGCGGTCACATCGGCCAAACTGATCGTTCCGGTCGCTCCTGCTCTCGGGGTGACCAAGATCCCAAAGTTCATCCCGTTCAGCGCGTTGAATCCCGGGTTTCCGTCTGTATCCAGCCGCAACGACAGCAGGGGCGACGGCGACGGCGTCGTCGAAACGTCCCATTGCACGTCGCCGAATCCGAGCAATACCAGTTCCGATTTTGCCGGAGTGGAATCAGCCAGTTGGAGGGCGAGTGCGAACAAGAAAACGAAAGGAAGCTTGTGCAGGGGGTGCATGGCAGGCTCGGGATGAGGCTTGAAAGCGGATCATGCCGACGACGAGGAAGAGGAGCATGTCACCGGCGCCCGAATAGGCGTAGGTTGATAGGCGTAGGTTGGGTCTCTTCGGTCACGCGGGTAATGTGGTTTTCTAAAAATTTGCCGCAAAATCCCTCTTTTCCTGCTAGCGGATGCTCCGCCGTCTCCGTTGAATTCGCTCATTTCAACCCGCCCACTTTTTGGGAATGGCGGTTCAGCCATTTGCCACGAAGCGGCCCGAGGTGTGGAGTCGTTGCCTGCGGTGATCAGCGTTCGTGTTCGACCGATTCGCGTTTCATCACGAACAAGTCTTTACCGAGATCTGCATCGTTAGACAGTGGAGCGCTAATCACCGAAGCACCACGGACGAGAGATCCTGACTCGGGGGACGATACGATCACACGTCCCTGCAGATTTCCGGTGGTGACGAGACTGCCATCCGGAGTGATACAGATCGCTTGCACGACATCGTCACCCGGTCCTCCGATTCGCCTGACACCCCGTGTCGTTCCGTCGCTCCCGAGTCGCCAGATGAAGCCGTCGCGTTCGCCGGCACTGGTGAGCGATCGCTCGGTGGTGCCGAGTCCGAATTGGGCGGCAAGGGTGATCTGCCCCACGACATGGACGTCGCCCGATTCGGTGACCACCAAGCGACGCGCCCGATCGTCTCCGGGGCCACCCGCTTGCCGTACCCAAATCACTTCACCCGTGTCGTTATTGAGTTTCGCGACGATCGCATCAAAACCGCCCCGACTGGTGAGCTGATGCTGGTGGTCGCCGTCAAACCGCAGTTCGTTCTGGAACGCACCGACCGCATAAACCGCCTCCGGCCCTGCGGACAAACCGGCGAAGAAATGAAAGCCGTCCCCACCGGCCTGACGGACCCAGGCGAGGCTTCCATCCGCATGCAACTTGATCACGAAAGCGTCGGCGTCGGTTCCCATCGCCGTCAGGTTGATTGTTGGGTTGTCCGGATCGAGCGTCAGCGATCGCTGAAACGTTCCACAAAGATAAGTGTTGCCAGCAAGGTCGCTCGTCAGGTGCATGACGGAGTCTCGCTCAGGGCCTCCGAATCGCCTGACCCAGTCCAAGCCGCCATCGAGATTGAGCCGCACCACAAACAGGTCGCTCGCGTTCGGGGAACTCGACAGGCGATGGAGGAGCGGGGTATCCGATTGGAGTTCGAGCGGACCGCCATAGATTCCTGCTAGCGTGATGTGCCCTGTTTCGGTGATGGTCAGGGCCGTGGCCTGATCCCACCTGGCGGACGTCTGACCGTAGGTGACGACCCAATCGAACTCACCCGCCGAGGTCAGCTTGAGCAAAAACGCATCGATTGTTCCGTCGGAACTGGTCCGAATCTGCTGCCCCGGACCGGGGTCGAAATCTACCGTTCCTTGAAACTGTCCGGCGACATAAACCGCCCCCAAGGGATCCACTCCGATGGCATTGCCGCGATTATCGCCAGCCGCGCCTCCCAAGCGATGAAACCACAGGGTTTGGCCCGTGGCTGAGTATTTGGCTATGAACACATCAGCAAACCTCGAACGGACACCCGAAGCTGCTATGAGCTCAAGCGAGCCGGTCACGTAAAGGTCCCCATGCTCGTCACTGGCTATCGCATGGCTGATGGCATCAGCAACCGGACCGGCATCCGATTGTCGGACGAGCCAGCCATCGGAGAATCGGGCGTGCCGACTCCGGAGCGTCGGTCGCACTTGCGATAGCGCTGGTGACCTGGCCGGCACCGGCGGCAGTTGCGGATCATCTGGGGAGCGGTCGTCCGGCAAGTCCCCGGCCGGCTCAGCGGTCGAGACCGTCAGCCGATCCAGCAGGGGACGCCACACGGCCCAAGCAACCAGGAGCGTCAGCAGCACCACGACCGGCAACCGAGCGTGGGCCAAAATTGGCCAAGTGGGGGAGGACGGGTGCCGGTGCCCGTCCTGTCCCGCCTGAGATGCCTCCACGACGCCCACAGGCGCTACCGATCCCGAAGGAGATTGTTTCGCGTCGATCGGAAGCACATCGCCCACCAAGACTGACAGGTCGCAGTTCCCGCAGAACGGTGCCAGCGCCGTGGCGACCTGGTCGAAGGAGCCGAATCGATCGTTTCGGTCGGGTGCCAACATCCGTTGCAGGAGGCCACTCACTTCTAGCGGGATCGTCGGCCTGGCTTGGCGCAACCATGCCATCGCCTCCTTCGTATCCGCCGCAGAGGAGTCGGGGGCACCACCCGGGGAAGCGTTTTCGTTCGAAGCGTGCGGGTTGCGTCCGGCGAGCAGCCGGTAGAACGTGCAGCCGAGACTGTAGATGTCGGTTCGCATGTCCACAGCGTGGCTGTCGACGGTTTGTTCGGGGGCCATGTAGGAACGGGTCCCCACGAGTTGGCCGGCGGAGGTGATTTCTCCTGATTGATCATCCGCCTCGTCGTTCAAACGCAGCGCCAACCCGAAATCAAGGATCTTCACTTGGCCGTCCTGGCAGAGCATCAGATTGGCCGGCTTGACGTCTCGATGAATCAAACGTTGGTCATGAACGAATTGCAAACCGACTGCCGTTTGCCGCACCAATTCGCAGGCATCCGCCAATCGCAGCGGGCCGCAACGGGCCAGCAGGTCAGCCAGACTGACCCCTTCGATAAATTCCATCGCCAGGTAGTGGATGCCGTCGATCTGGCCGGCATCCAAGGCGGCCACCACGTTGGGATGTCGCAATTTCCCCAGCGCTCGCATTTCCCGTCGAAAGCGTTCGACCGCCAACGCCCCTGCACCTTGGCCTGGGAGCAGTACCTTGATCGCCACCGGTCGTTCCAGTTCGGTATGCAAGGCGTGGTAGACCAACCCCATCCCGCCCCGGCCCAAGGTTCCGAGAATTTGATAGTGACCGAGCCGTTCCGGCACGTCCCGCGGCGTGGCAAAGAGTCGGCCGGTCGGATCGAGTTTCGTCCTGGCCAGCCCCAGCGAACGCAACCGATCCTCGGCCACCAGGCTGATCGAGTCCGACGCGAATTCGGTCGCCCGCACGGTGGCTGGCCCTGGCGTGTCGCCGGGTCGGATGTGGCTCGCCAATCGATCCGCGATCTGTTCGCAGTCTGCACAATGGGCAAGGTGCTCAGCGATCTCAGCGGCGACCGCTGCGGCGAGGTTGCCCCGCAGGTAATCATCCAATCGAAACGCATCCGGGCAACGATTCATGAGCGGTTTGCCTTGTCCGGCGGATGAGCGGGAGCGGCGGCGAGGTGTGGCACTTCCTTCCGCCGGGCGCCAAGCCCTCGATCGTTCGCGCGACGCGATGTTCATGACGCGAATTCACTGCACGCTACCCGCGTCGGACATGCCATGCGGCCATCCGACTTGCTATCAGGATTCCTTAAAGAAGGCTTCCTGCCGACTGCGGTCACTCACCTCGCGATCACCAGAATGTATCGAGTCCCGGAAGCAAAGGCGAATTTTCTAACAGGTCGGGCGGCTGTTCGTCGGCGGCCGAGTCTTCAGCAGCGGACGCGGCGAATTGCTCGAACACGAGGTCAATCATCAGGGGTGCCGGCGTCGTCACGTCGGTCCCTCCGTCAACCGGGAGCATCGTCGGTGGTGGCTCCCCGAGCGACTCGCGCGCGTCACCCGATTCGGGGTTCGTTCCGGAATTGGCGCCGCTACCTCCGACCATCCCCGGTAGGCCGCCGATTCCCGGCAGGGCGCCCGGCACGGTGGCGTCCTGAGACGAATCGTCTTCACCGCCGGCAATCGCGAACCCGCCGGCCGCACCCATCCCGCCGAAACCTCCGTCCGGAGGTACCGGCGGGTTGGTCGGTTCGCTCACCCCGAACAGGGTGCGGGTCCCCATGCTGCGGATGATGTTGGAGTCAGCCAGATTGATCTGATTGCTGGCGTTGACATCCATCCGGAAGTTCGTCGCGTCGGGCAGGCGGGTTCCGAGCACGCGGATTTGATTGGAATCGGCCAAGTTGGTTTGACCGTTCAGATTGATATCACCCGGCAAGTAATCGAACCGGAAGTTGAAGTCGCCCCCGGCGGTCCCGTCGCCGCTGGAGTCGTAAGTCGTTTGTGAGGTGACCCATTCTCCGTCCAAGGCGTTGCCGGCTTGGTCGACGATTTTATCGGCCTGGAGCGAGATCAAGAACTTGCCCAACGGGATCGGCTGGGCGAGGTCCCAGCGGGCGATGTAGGAGACCGGGTCATAGGCGAACCCGCCTTCGGCGACGGTGTAGGCGATGTCGCCGGAACCGAATAGTCGCATCGCGGTGGGGTCGACGATCACGTCCTGATCGAACCCGACGGCGATCTGGTTGATGAGTTGCCAGGTGACGCGGTTATTGACGGCCAACTGCCCCGCCCCGTCGGCCAATCGGAAGCCGCCGAAGGCCGAGCCCAGTCCGTTGTTCTGCAGGACCTGCAAGTAACCCGCCGACCAGGTCGTGCCGCGGACAAACGCCCCGGCGACTCGTGGAGCCAAGCGATCGACGATGATGCCATCTTCCAACTCCGTGGTTCCGATTCGGGATAAGGAATCCGTCGCGAGGATCACCACGTCGTAGGAACCGTCCACAAGCGGAGGGTCGATGGTGCCCGCTGGGAGCAGCCAAGTCCCATTCCCCTGATTGATCGCTTGGTAGGTCTGGCCGTCGAGCAGCACCTCCACGGTTGCAGAATGGTCGTCGATCGTGCCGGTCAGTTCCGGGGAATTGTTCGACGTGTACAAGCTAGTCATGCCGGCCTGAGGCAATTCGACAGCGCCCACGTAGCCATGTTGCAAGACGGCGCCGACCAGACCTTCGTCCAACAGGGCTTGGGCCAGGGTGACACGAGCGGGCGTGCGAACGTTCGCCACGATTTCGAATTCCGCGTTCAGCAACACGTCGTTATCGGTCACTGTTTCCGCGCCGGCCATCGCGACCCTTACCACTCCAGGAGAGGCCAAGCGATGGGCCGAGGACCAATCGGAATCCGACGTGATGCCGACGAAGCGAAGTCGCTCCGGATCGTAGTGGATCTGGAGGTCCAGCGAGTGCGGTTGGGTCCCGTTGCGACTTAGGTTGAGTGGCATATTCGCGATGGCCCCGACATTCCCCACGGCATGATCGAGTGACAGTGTCGCCATGGCCTGAGCCCCCCACGAACCGTCATCGAAACCTTGGCCTTGGCCGGCACCCGAGTTCCAGTTTCCGGATACATCGCCGATGAGCACGGCAGTGAAATCTTGGTTCTGCAGTGAGCTACCGAACAGCGGATAAGTCCGTTCGTCGGGGAGGAAATCCCAATGCTTTCCGGCTCCGGGGAAAGTGCCCGCGATCAGGCCGACCGACTTTTGCAGGATGTAGGCGGCGTCCAGCGCGGTCACCGCGCCGGAGCGATTGACGTCCGCGGCAACGAGTTGCGTTGCCGAGAGCGTCTGCAGTCCGGCCACGTGCCTCAAGACGAGCGACGCGTCGTGGGCGGTGATATCGGTCACACTGTCCGACTTCGATGGTCGCAACGTGTAGGGGCCCGTCACGATGCTGTCGAAGGAGAATTGG
>RECD01000056.1 GCA_007694185.1 Planctomycetaceae bacterium | reverse complement strand
GGTAATTAGCGGTACGGCGCAAGCCGTCCGGTACGTCGAAAATGGCGATACCGGAGAGCTTGCGCCCTTCCGCTTACGTGACGATAAACGCGGCCAACCGATTGTGTTTGTTTTGCCGAAAGACACCTGTCGGCATGCTCAATCCGGCCAAACGTGATCGATCAGAAATAGACGCGCTCGGCGGTCTTGCGGAGCATCTGATCGCGTTCGGCAGCGGTCAGGAAATCGAGCCCGCTGCGGATCAGGTCGATCGATTCGGCGTAGGTGTGCCCCGGGTCGACTTGGAACGGACAATCGCTGGCCCACATCAATCGCTCGGCGCCGAACGCGTCGCGAACGCGGCGGATCATCGGCCCCAGATCGGTGTAGGGCGGCTGCTTCTTGCCCAGGGCGTAGAAGGCCGATGTCTTGACGTGAGCTTGAGGGAACTCGGCCAAGCGGCAGAGTTGATCGAGCTGCGTGCCGCGGATTTCGCCGTCGATACCGATGCGCGCGAAGTGATCGATCACGACGCGGGTCTTGGGGAAACGGACGCAAAGCTTTTCGATTTCCGGCAACGCCTCGGGATTGATCAGCGGGCAGACCGCGAGTCCCAAATCGGCCGCCAGACCCCACAACGACGCCATCCCTGGGGTGCCAGCCCATCGATCGGGCGAGACCGCGGCGGGATGAATCCTCAACCCGCGGACCCCTTGGGCATGCAGCTTTCGCAGCGTCTCCGCCAGATCACCGGCATGCTCGTCCACGACCGCGACACCCGAAAAAACGCCCGGGAAGCGGGCGATCGTGTCGGTCATGTAGGAATTGTCGAACTGGTAATAGCTCATCTGGATCAACACGATCCGGTCGACACCGGACGGGCGGGAGTGCGCGAACAGTTCCTCCGGCGTGAAACTCGGGGGCTGCATGTCCGCCCGAGAGTAGGCTTCGGCGAGCGGGTATTTCTCCAGATCGGGAGTCCAAACGTGAACGTGGGCATCGATGAACCCGGTGCCGAGCGGACCCGCGGCGGGCGACTCGGAGGTGGCTGCCTCGGAGGCGGCGGTTTGGGCTGCTGCAGGCGATGTTGACCAGCCGGCCGCAAGTCCGGCCAGCCCGATGCCGGCGGTCAGGTTGCCGACTTGATGCAGGAAATCCCGCCGTGTCGCAGGCCGGTTCGTTTCATGCGCAAGTGGACTCCGTCGCGACGGATTCGTTGCGGAATCGGATGAAGTGCCATTAGGAGGCAAAGCGGCATTGAACGATTCGGCGGCGGGTCGTGGCGTCATGATGGGTCACTCAGAACCGTAAAGTCGGATGAAATCGCGATAGAAGTCGGCGGCCAGGATCACCTGGTCGATCTCAACATACTCGACCGCCGCGTGGGCGCGGTCGATGCTGCCGGGGCCAAAGATCAAGCTGGCGACCCCTTGGCGAGCAAGTTTGCTGGCATCGCTGCCGAACGGCACGCCGGCGGGGGTCGGATCGAGCCCCATGCGGGAGAGGATCTGGCCGGCCAAGACGGCGGCGGGGCCGGTCGGATCGGTATCGAGCGCCTCGTCGACCAACATCGGCGATTGCATCGTCGCCTCGAAATCGGGATCGGCCGAACGGAGTTCGTCGATCCGCTGTTGGTAGTCGCGCAGCACGTCCTCCACCCGTTCCCCGGGCAGCAACCGGCGGTCGACTTCGATCTCGCATTCGTCCGGGACGAAATTGACCTGCACGCCGCCGCGGATCACCCCGACGTTGCTGGTCGCCGGACCGAGCAGCGGGTGGGCGTGGGCAGCCAGTTCGCGGTGGTATTCCTCGAGCGCCAGAACGAGTCGAGCCATGTGGTGGATCGCGTTGACGCCCAGGTGTGGCTTGGAGCTGTGAGCCGCCTTGCCGTGGACGTTCAATTTCCAGCGAAGGACCCCTTTGCTGGCGACGACCGCACGGAGCAGGGTTGGCTCGGCGACGATCGCCGCTTCGGCTTCCAGCCCTTCACAAAGCGACGTCACGCCGCGGAAGGAGAACTCTTCGTCCACGACGGCCGCCAACCAGACTTCGCAGGGCGGCACGATGCCTTCGTCATGCAGCGAGGCGACGGCGTGCATCATGCCGGCCAACCCGGCTTTCGTGTCGCAGGAACCACGGCCGTAAAGCAGGTCGCCTTCGATCCGCGGTTCGAAGGGGTGAATCGTCATGCCGCGGATCGAAACGGTGTCGGTATGTGCTTCCAAGATCACCCGCCGGTTGGGATCGCGGCCCGGCAGGCGGACGATCAAGTTCGGCCGACCCGGAAAGACTTCCTGTTGCCACACTTCCAAACGACGCGACGCAAAAAATTCGCGGATGTATTCGACAACCGGCAATTCGGAGCCGCCGTCGCCGTAAGCCGGATTGACGCTGTTGATCCGCACGAGGTCGGCCAGCGTTCGGATCACCGGCGGCATCCCCCGCAAGTGGTCATCGGTGGCCTCACGAGCGGATGTCTCACGAGCGGAGTTTTCGCGTTCGTCACCATCTCGTTCGTCACCATCTCGTTCGTCACCATCTCGTTCGTCACCGTCTCGTTCGTCACCCGGGTGTTGCCCCAGCATCGCGCGGCCCACCTGACTCCACTGCGCCAGCGCCGCCTGTTCGGGCGACAACGAACCGGTCGGGAACGCGGCATCACGCCCCAACAGCAGGCTGTCGATCAGGAACAGGATCATCTCCGCGTCAGCTTCGTCGGACGTCTGCGAGTACTGGTCGGGGTCGCGGTTGACGTCGACTTCGACCAAAGTCCACCCGTCATCCTGTTCCTGAAATCGGGCGACGTAAACGCAGAACCCTGTCCAACTGCGGTGCAGGTAGAGCGACCCGTCTTGCCAATAGATGAACCACTTGTCCTCCATTTGCTCCGGCACCAAGCCGTCGCAAATCCGCGTCATGTCATCGGCGGAAAAATGGCGTCCGATCGGGATGGTGGTTTGTCGCGTCGGGAGCGGGAACGTTTCGCAATCGGTCGCACGGGCGGTTCGCATCGGCGAGTAACCTTTCTCGTTCAGGAAATCACGTCCCGGCGTGAGGGGACTGGCGAACGCAATCTTAATCGTTCGTGCGGGTTGAGGTCAGCCGTTGAACAAGCCGGCCGTTTGAAGTCAATGCTCGCCGCCGGCGGTTCGGCCTGCTCAGCGAATCGGCCTACTTGGGGCGGATCTGCTGGACTTCGCCGCTGCGCAGCGCGTCAACCCGATCCTCGGCGCGATCTTGCCCTCGGACCAACAATCCGCCGCGGTCGTCGATCCCCAAACATTGGCCGCAGCGTTCTTCGCCGCCAAGTCGGTAACTCACCGCGGTTCCCGTCAGCAGGCAGCGGTGCCGGAGTTCTTCCAGCACGGCGTCGGCGTCGGTGTTCAACTCGGCGAGCGTGACAAGCAGTTGGCTGACGATTTCCGGCAACCACTCGTACCGAGCGGTCGGACCACGCCCCAACTCGCGAAGCGAACGGGCGGGGTGATTCAGCGACTCGGCAAAGGATTCATGACGCGTGGCGACGTTCATGCCGACGCCGATGACCAACCGATCGGGCCGCTGGGCGACCGATTCGACCAACACCCCAGCCACCTTGCCGCCCCCGACATGAACGTCGTTGGGCCATTTGATCTTCGCGACCAACGGCGCGGCGAGGTGTTCGATCGTTCTGGCCACGGCGACCCCGGCGGCGAGTGCGACCAGCGGCAGCGATGCCGTTTGCACCGTCGCGGTCGGGTCGTCGTTGACATCGACCACCAAGGTCCAGACAAGCGTCCCGTCATCGGCCAACCAGTGTCGGCCCAAACGGCCGCGGCCGGCCTTTTGAGAATCAGCCAGAAAGAGTCGAGGTAGGCCTGCGGACGCGGTGGGGGAACCTGACGGTGAATCCGCCGATTCGATCAGACCCGCGGCAGTCGGCGGCGCCATCAATTCGCGGCAGGCGGCTGAGTTCGTCGAGTCGATTTCCGCGAAATAACGGATCGAACGGCAATGACCCGTGGCGAGCAATTCTCGGCACGCATCGAGCCCTGACGGGTCGACCGATGCATCCGCTACGAGACCGCAGGTAGCGTCCGACATCATCGACCGTTTAACGCCCGAGCGACTGAAGCACCAGCAACAGCGTCGGCAGGATGAAGGCGATCAGCACGACGATCGCGGTGATCTTCAGCCATTTCGTCGGCTGCGGACGATCGTTGGGCACGCCGAACTCGCGTTGCAAAAAATCGCGATACTCGTCGTCCTCGTCCTCCTCGCTGCCGGGATCCCAGCCGTAACCTGAGGAGTCATCGTAATCGTAGTCATCGTCGGGGCTGGGGGTGTCCCACAGCGTTTTCGTCCTGCCTCCACGGCTCATGATTGAGTCTCCGGTTGTCTGAGCCCCTCTAACCAATCGATCAACACCGCGATCACGCGCTCGCGGTCAGGTTCATGGAATACTTCGTGCAACATGCCCGAGAACGGGACAAAGGTCGCCAGCGGTCCGACGCGGGTCGCGAACGATTCGCTGGCCAAATGGCTGGTGATCGGGTCGTCCTGGCCATGCAGCAACAGGGTCGGCAAGTCGACTTGGCCGGCATGATCCAACGCGTGGCGACCTTGAGCCAGCAGTTGGGTGCCGAGGTAGAGCGACAAGCGATGGTGGACCAGCGGGTCGTCGCGGAGTTTCGCGACGACCGTCGCGTCGCGGGTCAGCCGCTCGGCATCGACCGGGGCGCGGATCGTCCACCAAGGGACAATGTGTCCGGTCAGCCATGCGGCAAAAATGTGCGGTCGCGGCGGCGGGTTCGTCGGCAAAAACATCGGCCCCGACAACACCAGCCCGATCGGATCAGGGGCTCGCGGCGAAACTTCGCGGCGACGCAGGACGTAATTCGCGGCCAAATTGCCGCCCATGCTGTGCCCCAACACCACCAACGGGACATCGGGGAACAATCCGGCCGCCGACCGCATCATTTCGCCGATTTCCATCAGCGTCCTGCGGTAGCTCTCGATATGTCCCCGACGTCCGGGCGAATTCCCGTGCCCGGGAAGGTCGGCAGCCACGCTGGCCCATCCCGCCGATGCCAGGTCGGCGGCGAGTTCGCGATATCGCCCGGAATGCTCGCCCAGCCCATGGACCATCACGACACAGCCGCCGACAGGTCGGTCCGCAGGCGACCAAACGAAACCCTCCAAATCGCTGCGCAAGCCCGTTTTCCACGGTCGCTCGATCAGCCGTTCGTCGGTGGTTGGCGTCATTCGAACCCGTGCCTCGTGTCGACTTGCGGGTTCCTTCCCCAACATTTCCAGACCGTAGGTGTACCGCGAAACCGTCTGCCTGTCACTCGCTTTTCCGTAACTCGAATTTTCCGTTTCTTCAGCGGGCCTTTTCCCGGCCTTTCACTCGCGACCGAGGGCCCAACGGGTACCAGCAGCAACGACCGTTTGCCACTCGTCGCTGCGGATGGTCTCGTTGTGGTGCCCCAGCGTGGTGGCGAAGACGCGGACGCCGTCACCTTCCCGCAACCAGATCACGGGCTGATCAGAATCTTCCTCGGTGCTGTAGGCTTTGGCTAGGACGGTTGTGCCAGGCCAAATTTGTTTGATAATGTAGAGTTCGCCGTTGGGCGTGTCCCACTTATCCCCCAAAGCCGCCACCAACTTGCTCTCCCGCCCCTCGTCGGTCGGGATCACGGCGAGCGAACGCTTCGCCTTTTCGTGGTAGGTCGACGTGACGCCGAGGAAGCGACGCCAATCGTCCGCCGCCTGCGAATTGCGGTAAGAGTGCATCGAGCAATGCACGAACACCGCCGCGGCTCCGCTGCTTTGATGCCCGCGGATGATGTTGCGGATCAGGTCCGCGTCCTGCATGTTCCCGAAGCATTCGTTGTGGACGACGAAGTCGTAACCCTTTGCCCAGTCAGGATTTTCGTAAACGGTGGCGCGGGTTTCCCGCTTTTCGTCGTATTGGTGGATCGTCCATTCGATCGGCCCAAGCCGCTGGGTCAGCCCCTCGGTGATGATCACCTTTTGGGTGTCGTAGTCGTGGCAGCAGCCGCCGGTGACCAACATCGCCTTGAGCCTCGGGGTTTCGGACGATCCCGCCTGGGCCTGGCCGGCTTTTTCCTCGCTGGCCTGCTCCGATCGGGCCTCAGCCACCGGTATCAAGACCAGCCAAGTGGCCATCAAGGCTAAACATGTGTGCCAAAACGAACGTCGCCGGAGCTTCAGACAAGCCTGCGGAGACGCGTTCGTAACGGTCGTGCGGCCTACAGCCGGGTCGCGAGTGATCATGGAGAAAAGCCCTGCGAAGGGAGGGGGGGAAGCCGTGGGGGCATGGCGAGGGTAAAATGCGGCATGCTGATCAAACTTTTTTTGCTGTTTGCCATCATCCCGCTGGTCGAATTGTACCTGCTGCTGAAGCTGGCGAGTATCACCGGCGTGGCAACCACCATCGGGCTGGTGGTCGTCACCGCGATCATCGGCTCGGTACTGGCCAAAAGCCAAGGCTGGCTTGCCTGGTGGCGGTTTCGCAACGCGTCTCTGGCGGGCCGAATCCCCGCCGCGGAACTGGTCGACGGCCTGTTGATCGCCTTTGCCGCCGCACTGCTGCTGACCCCCGGGTTGCTGACCGATACCTTCGGCTTCGCGCTGCTGATCCCCACCAGTCGCCGCTGGTTTCGCTCGCGGATGATGCGGTACGTCTCCGCCAACGTGCGAGTCCGCTTCATCGGCCAACCGGGGCCCGGCGGCGAACCCGTCGAGCGGCATTCGGAAATCTGGGAAACCACGGACACCGGCCAAACGATCGACGCCGAGTACCGGCCCAAGCGAACGGAAAAACTCGATGAGCCGGCGTAGGGAGAGCGGCGGATGAAACACCACCGCCCAAACCAGCAAGCACTCTCCGAGTGCCGTCCGCACTCGGCTACCGCTCGCCTAAACATCGCCAACCGTTCGCCCGAAAGCCAGCCAGCCAACCAGCCGACGCAACGGACCTCCGAAGATTCGCCGTTTCCAACTGCCAGGCCAGCCCGTGCCGCCGGATGGTCGGTCATTCCCGCAGGGGGCGAGGCGAGTTGAGGTGGCGGTAATTCCGGTTGAAGATCTCCGGGTCGAACGGGTTGTCGACCGGCGGCAACCGCGTCGCCTTGCTGCCGCCAGCACCCAGCGAGGGCTGCGGGTAACGGACGGGCGTTGGGAACGGCTGCTTCATCGATGGGGACCGCAGCTCACCCGTTGCCGTTTTGCTCGCCGGATTGCTCCCAACCTGGGCTGGCCAGACCGGCGGAATCCCGATCGGTGGCACCGGCAGGTCATCCCAATGCGACGCTTGGCGGACCGCGGACTCGGCCGCAGGATCGTTGAGGCCATCCGCAGGCGGCTGGCCTGAAGCGTTTTGTAAAGGTTCGGGCAACACCACCATGTGGCCTCGCCCGGCCATGACGTCTTGTGGCGAGGGCGGGCTGCGGTCGAGCGGCACCGGCAACGCCCCCGGCGGCACCTGTAGGGCCCCTGGCGGCAGCGCATGCAGCGCGGTCAACGGCGTGCCGCTGTCCAGACTGCTACCCGTTCCCCACAGGCCGACGGAATCGACCCAGTGACGCAAGGCCGGCAAGACCGGGTCGTCGTTCGCTTTGACCGGGGGATCGCGACGGCCGCCATGTGGGGTCAAGGCGAAGCGAACCAAATCGCTTTGGCCCGGATCCCGTCGATCGAGTTGATGGAGTGTCGCGGCGAGATTCTGTTTCGTCATCCGCCCGGGCGGTCGGACATGGGTGCCCCAGTGGACCAGTTCCCAACCCGACTCGCGGGGACCACGATGGCAACCGGCATTTCCGCATCGCGAAATCAACAGCGGCTGGACCTGGCGGCTGAAGTAGGCCAATGCCGTTTCGGGCATCCCAGCCGCCTGCAATTCCCGATCGATCGCCTCTTCGGCTTCCTCGGACGCCTTCCGCTCCACCGGCTCAGGATCATCGCTGATCTGCACCCGCGAAGGCTCATTGGGGTCAGCTGGTTGGCTGATCACCATCCACTGACGCCGCAACCGGACCGTCTCGGGATGGGTCGGGTCGAGCGATTCGGCGTGCCGGAGCAGCATTTCCAACTCCTCATGCAATCCGTAACGCAAACACCAACGGGCGTCTTCCAAAGTGCCTTTGACGTCGTAAGTCGAGCGTTTGGAAGCCCGCTGGTGATAAAGTTCCTGGAGCGATCGGCCGGTGCCGACCACCTGGCTCGCCCGCAACCTCAATTGGTCAACACCATCCCTGCGGACCAACATCAACTCCCCCAACGGCTCCACTTCGCCCCGCAGGACGTTGCCGTTACTGAGCAGGATGTAGCCTTCCTCGATAGCAGCCGGAGCCTGAGAATACGCGGAGGAAATGCCAAAAAATGGCGCACCGACTGACCCCAAGGGCGCCTGCTCCACAACCGACAGCAGGCTGAAGACCAGCACAAACACCACCACGCGGCAGGCCGAGCGGCCCGGGGACCAGCATCCAGCACGCGTCTCGATTCTGTGGTGAAAGGGGTGAAGAAACATCTCGGCTCAGGGTCGTACGACGTGGACAGAGAACGGGTCAGCCAGTCGGTAGCAGGCTGAGCGGGAAAATCGCAACCCGAATTACAAAAAAAGCATCGTCAACGGACCGCGACCGCCGGTCCAAGCTGTGAAACGCCCTGCCCAAATTTCCCAGCCCGCTACTAACG
>RECD01000275.1 GCA_007694185.1 Planctomycetaceae bacterium | reverse complement strand
GAGCTGCTGCATCGGCTCCTGCACCAGCTCCTCCATGACCATGCCGCCCATCCCCATGCCGCCACCCATGCCGCCGCCGAAACCGCCGGCTCCTTGGCTGTTTTGCATGTTGATCATGTTGAAGCGCCCGAAACGCTGCATCAGATCTTGAGAGACGATGATGTCGCTGATCCCGCCGATATTGAGCACGACGCGATCGCCGAACAGGTCGCGAATCGCGAACGCGATATCCATCGGGTTCGGGTAAAGCAGCGTGAAGACTTCGGTTTCCTCTTCACGGAACGAGGCGAGATCGGCCTCGTACTCCTCCACGGTGTAGATGCGGATGATTTCGGTTTCGGCGTCTTTCCGCCAGAACAGACCGTGAGCCCGCGTCACGGCATCGAGTGCGACGAGCGGTTGGACATCGCGGAGGTAGAGCGAGACCTTGACCTCGGCAGCGTCCGACGAGGGGACGATCTTCATGTCGACCTGATCGGTCAGCAACCGGACGGCTTCCAGCAGCGTGATGTCGCGGAATTCGATCACCTCCAGCGTCGGAGCGTCGGGATCGAGCAGCAAGTCGGGGGACCGCGAACTTCGAGGGGCGCCGGGATGCCAACCGGCACGCATTTCGCCCAGTTTCCCCTCGAGGACCGGCGGCTCCCGCTCGACGACGACCGGAGCAACCAATTCCGCTTCCAGGCCGTAATCGGTTTCTTGTGCCCCGATACTGCCGGCGCAGCAGAAAATCCCCAGTGCGATTGCCGCCAGTAGCGTCTGTGCTTGCTGCGGACCGGTCATCAAAATTCCTTCGGGTACCCGAACAGCTCGTCCAAGAGAGACCTGTAGCGGGTAATGAGATCGCGTTGCAAGAGCGCATCGAAAGCCCAGGACGAAGGGGCCGGCGGTTGATCGGTGGCAGGGCACGGTCCGCGGCTCCATCAGGCACGCCATCGATCCGCGGCGGCTTGTCGCTTTCCTCAGGCCTCTTCGATCGTCAGCGGGATCACGTCGGCGATGTCTTTTGTCCCTTGGGCTAACATCACCAAGCGGTCGAAACCGAGGGCGACTCCCGAGCAGGCTGGCAACCCCCGACGCATCGCCGCCAACAAGGAGCTGTCGACCGGCAACGGTTGCCGGCCCGTCGCGACCCGCTTGCGGTTGTTCAGCAGATTTCGCCGTCGCAATTCGTCCGCGTCGAGCAATTCGTGATACCCGTTGGCCAATTCCAACCCACCGAGCATCCATTCGAACCGTTCGGCCGTTTGAGGGTCGTCGGGCGAAGGGCGAGCCAACGCGGCTTGGCTGAGCGGGTAGTTGCGGATCACCAGGCTCGCGTCGCCGAGCCGCGGTTCGATCGTTTCGGTCAACAAAACATCGAGCATCGCGTCGCGGGCATCGGACAGCAGCTCCGCGTCGCCCGCCCCGATCGCCGGCTCGAGAAAACCTCTGGCCAATTCCTCGTCGACCTCCGCAACCAAGTCACACAAGGCTTGCGGCGGGCAGTCGATCGGGTCGATCCCGAGCTGATCGCGGAACAGTTGCCGGTAGCTGAGCATCTGCGGCGGCCCGATGCCGAGCACTTCACGCACCATCGCGATCGTTTGGCCGATCACTTCATCGAACCCCGCGCCGACGGCGTACCATTCCAACATCGTGAACTCGACGTTGTGGCGAACCGAACGTTCGCCGCCTCGGAATACCGGCCCGAGACTGTAGATCGAACCGATGCCGAGGGTAAGCAGCCGTTTCATCGCCAATTCGGGCGAAGTCTGCAGGTAGTACCGCGGCGCGGCGACCCCGGCGGGGAGCCTCAGCGCGCTGCCGGCGATCTCGATCGGGTCGATGTGGGCGTCGACGATCTGGTCCCGCGATAGACAGGGGGGTTGAACTTCGGTAAACCCGCGGTCATCAAAGAACTGCCGGACGCGGCGAAGCAGCGCCGCGCGAGCCCGCAGGTTGATGACCAGTTCGCGATCCCGCGGCGGCTGGTCGCGAAGATCGTCGGGATGCCCGACCGGACCGGATACGGCCGCCTCGGGCGGTTCACTCGGCCGTCGGCTCGGGTCCGATTCATCGCGGTTGCCGGGCGGTTCGTCGTCAGTTTCCGGGCGGTTCGTCATCGCTTCGCTCGCTCCCTTTCGGATCGGCCACCACGGCCGTCAACTGTCATGTCGAGTGCTACACGTTACGACCGTCAGACGCGATTGTCGGTGATCGGGCAGGAGGGCCAACGGCGGATCGGCGAGTCCCGCGTCGCGGTCCTCGGATGCGGCGCGCTGGGGACCGTCGCCGCCGATATTCTGGCCCGTGCCGGTGTCGGCTACCTGCGTCTGATCGATCGCGATGTGGTCGAATGGAGCAATCTTCAGCGCCAATCGCTCTTTCTGGAAGCGGACGCCCGATCGGGGCGGGCGAAGGCCGAAGTCGCGGCGGAGCGCCTGCAAGCCGCTAATTCGACGATCGAACTGGAACCGGTTGTCGCCGACGTGACCGTCGACACGATCAGCGGACTTCTTGATGGGACCGATCTGGTGATCGACGCGACCGACAATTTCGCGATCCGATTCCTGCTGAACGACTACTCGCTGCTGCATCGCCTACCGTGGGTACATGGCGGCTGCGTCGGCACCACCGGCCAACTGATGTTCTTCACCGGCGAGGGGAAACCCTGCTTTCGCTGTCTCGTCCCGCAGATGCCTCCTGCGGCGGCGATCGCGACCTGCGACACGGCCGGCGTGCTCGGCTCAGCGACTCACACGATCGCCAGCTTGCAGGCGACCGAAGCGTTGAAATGGCTCAGCGGTCATCGGGAAGCGGTCCGGCACCGGGTCTGGTCGATCGACTTCTGGGCCAACCGCAGCCGCGAGGTCGAGTTCCCTGCGGCGTTGTCGGAGTCCTGTCCGGCCTGTGGGCGGGGGGAACTGAGCTTTTTGGAAGGGGCCGAGGAATCGACTGCGGGGGAACCGAAGGTGTTGTGCGGCAGGCAAGCGGTCCAATTGCCGCCGCCGGCCGGAACACCGAGTCCGCTAGCGCTATTGGCCCAGCGTTGGGAGGAACTCGGTGAAGTACAAGCCGCGAGGTTCTTCGTGCGGTTGACTCTGCCCGACAGCCTAACGCTGACCGTATTCCGCGACGGCCGCACCGTCGTCGACGGAACGGACGACATCGCCAAAGCCAAAACGCTCCACGCCCGCTACGTCGGCGGCTAAGGAACGTTCAGGTTCGTGCCAGCCACCAACATCGTCGTTGTTCCCCGATCAGGCACGGACGAAACTTCCCTGCCCCAAAGGGGCAAACTGTGGTAGCCCAGGGTGCCAACCCTGGGAAAACGCCCAAGAAACCGTCCCTCGCCCCAACGGGGCGAACGGAATCCCGCCCAAACCACCGTCATTCACCGGCAACCACATCGGCGTTTCCGTAACCCGGCCGGACCGCCACACAAACCGAATCATCACCCCACCGCCTCGGACGCATCCCAACCAAGTATCCCCGGAACAGCCGAACCGGCCGCCAAACCGGCCGGCTCACAATCACAACCGCCGGTAATCGCACGATCGGCCCAACCATCCGGGAGACTGCCTCCCGCCGGACGCGGCCCGACCGCACCGCCATCACCTCCGCAGCGCGATCTTCCGCCCTAATTCGGCCGTCCCCCAACAATTCCGAACTGGCAAAACCATCGTCCTGGCGTGCGGTCGGTTGCGGTGGTGGGATTCCGCGAAACGTGGTCGTCCCTTCCGGGGGCGGTCACATCCGGGGCGTGGCGCACGCCTGGCTAGCGCGACCGGCTTGGGACCAGCCGCTCACAGATTCAAATCCTGTCGCCCCGACTAGAAATCGATGCAGTTCGTCGCATTCCATGGCGGCGAGCCGTTTTTCGTTGAATAGTAACGGGTTACGGCGATTCCCCAGGTCAGGCCGTCGGTTCAAAAGCGGCCTTGATTTCGTCCGCTCTCGACTGCTGAGCTCGTTAGCCTGTTTCTGGGAGACAATTTAGGGATTTCAAATCCTGTCATCACCTTCGCGCCGGAATCAGGCCACTGTTGACACCACTTCACACCGCGGTGGCGTCGGAGTTCCTGTACGCGATCCACGTGGTGAAGGTCGTTCGGGAACTCGCCCACCAACTGCCGGCGGTGTTCGCCGCGTCAGCGAGCGCCCGGGGCTCGCCTGCGCGCCAATGTCCTCGTCCTCCTGGGCCGTGACCGACTCGGCATCCCAGGAATTACCTCCGTCCCACCACTCCCGTCCGTCTCATTTCTACCGTCCGCTAGCCAGCCGACGGGTTCTTCATCCGTCCGCCGTTCACTTTGATGGGGTCCTCGACTGGAAACTTGCCATCACTTGTCGGCATCTACGCTTGCGCCCTCGCTCAGACAGTACAGTTTGGATGCCGTCCGAATGAGCAGCTTGTCGCCGACCATGGCGGGACTGGAAAGACAGCGTTCGTCGAGGGGATTCGTTGCGAGGATTTCGAATTCCGGACCCGGTTTGACGACGTAGGTCAGCCCGTCTTCGCTCAGGCAGAACAGCCATCCGTTGAAAGCGAAGGGCGACGCAGTGAAGGAACCGCTGGGTCGTAGTCGTTGTTTGCCGTAGATCTCCTCGCCGGTCCTGGCGTCGTGACAGGTCAGAAATCCCTGGTCATAAAGTGTGTAAAGATAATCGCCGTACACGACTTGGGAGGGGTTGTAGGAGCCCGAGCGTTCCTGGTACCAAGCAAACGATTCGCTGTTGGCATAATCCCCTTCGGGAGCGAGATCGCCGCTAGCGCCCGGTCGTAACGCGAAAGTCGGGCGATGGTTTTCCGCCACGAAGCCCGAGGAGATGTAGCACAATCCGTGCGCGGCAAACGGAGACGGAATCACTAGCTTGCCCATGCGACCGTCGAACTCCCACAGCAGATCGCCCTCGAGCGAGTATCCGCGATTGCGATGCTCACCGGGCACCACGATTTCGGTTCGAACCGGGTTTTCCCAGACCAGCGGCGTCGACCACGATCGGGTCTCATCTCGTGGCGTTCGCCACCGTTCATCTCCGGTCTGCGCATCGAAGGCGGCAATCCAGGATGATTCGAGGTTATCGTAGACGACGATCACTTGGCCGTCGTGGACCACGGGCGAAGCGGCAGCGCCATAGTCGAATTCGGTTTTTTTCGGTTTGATCTTCCGCTGCCAGAGCAACTTGCCATCAAGATCGTAGCACCACAGCCCCAAGTCGCCGAACAGGACATAGAGCCGTTCGCCGTCGGTGGTCGGGGTTTCCGACGCATAGGTGCTCTTGGGATGTCGGGGTACCTCAGGTTGGCCGGCGTGAGCTTCGTGCTTCCACAGCATCGCACCCGTGTTCAGATTGAAGCAATAAACCATCCAACGATGAACACCTTTTGCCGGTTCACGAACACCCTCGCCGAGATACATGCCCTTTTTCGGCACTTGCACCGGATGACCGGTCACGACACCGGTCAGAAAGACGCGATCACCCCAGACGACGGGGCAAGACCAACCCAGGCCCGGTACGTCGGCCACCCATTCGACGTTCACGGTGGTTGACCAAGTGACTGGTAATCCCTCATGATCCGGCGCGACGCCTGCCGCATTCGGCCCACGGAGCCGTGGCCACTGGTTTTCATCAGCCAGCAGCGGTGGACCGCAAACGCAGAGGAGCAAGCATCCCAATAGAAGTCCTCGTATCATTCTCGTCGCGTCTGCCGCACTCATTCGAAATCCGATCGCTGAATGTCATACGCAAAAAGACGATCAGCCCAACGCAAATAAAGCTTGCCATCGCTGATCACCGGATGCGCCCAAGAGGGTCCTTGACCTTCGGGTAAATCAAACATGCTGACCCGATTGAAACCTTCGGAACTTGCCTCAATGAGCCCCATCCTCCCTTTTTCTCCAAGGCAATAGAGCATGCCGTCGGCGTAGATGATCGACCCTTTGCCTGGCCCACGCCCGAACCAGCGTTCCTCGCCGGTTTTCAACTCCAGGCAACTCCAGCCCACGCCTTGATTCATGTAGATGTGGCCATCGACTATGACGTAGCCACCGTGCTCACAATTCAACTTGTCACTTTCCCAGGCCAACTCGGATGTCAACCCGGCACCATTTGATTTCAGTCGAACCGCAGATCCGCCACGCGTTTGGTAGCTAGTCGCCTCGAAGACATAACCATCCGCATAGGCAGCCGAATTGCCGTGGGCGGTCGTCGATTCCGCCATGGCTTTCTTGGCCATCCGGTTGTGTTGCCAAAGGAACTTGCCATCCTCCGGCGACACGGCGACCAATCCCGCACGACTCATCGTGACCACCTGACGTACTCCGTCGAATTCAATCAAGATGGGTGATCCGTATTCGGCACGAGCGGTAATGTCTCCGCTTTGCCATAACAATTGCCCAGTCTTCTTATCCAAAGCCGCAAAGGTTCCTTTGGTCTCACTGCCCGGTGTACAGATCAGTTTGTCACCATCGATCAGCACCGACTCGGTATATCCCCACGGCGGCACGCGCCCACCTAAGTCATTCACGACGTCAACCGACCAGATCAATTCGCCGTCGCTGCTACGACAGGCCGTCAGCCAGCCAAGACCACCGAGCAAGTAAATTATGTCGCCGTCGATAGTCGGTGCGCCTCGCGCACCTGGATAGGGTGAATGCGGTGCATCGGCTTCGCGGAAAGCTAACCCATGAGTGCGTTCCCAAATCTGGTTACCCGACAGATCGAAGCAGAAGAGCTTGAGGTTATCGCCGACCTTGCCAGAGATGTAGATTCGATCTCGTGCAATCACCGGTGTCGAGAATCCGTCACCGAAGCCGCTGATCGTGCGAAGCAGTTTGGGGCCATCAACTGGCCATTGCTTCAGCAGGCCCGTTTCACGTGACTTGCCATCGCGATTCGGCCCGCGGAACTGCGGCCAGTCCTCTGCGTTGCCGACGCTCGCTGACAGCAGGACCCCAATTATCCAATACACGGTGTATTTCATAGTGTGTTTTCAGCAGAAAGAGGCGGGCATATTATGTAGGGCGAGAAATGGGTCAGTGCTGGGTTTTACATCTTTCGACCCACGTTTTTCGCCCGCACCGTGTCGCTTGGTCACGCCTTGATTTCGGTGATCTGCTTGTTCGCGATGCCGACCGGGCGGTCCAGGGGCACGCCGGCGCACGAGAGCAACGTGGTGAGCAGATCACCTTGATTGCCCTTGATGTTGGGCATGAATCGACCGGTCTTGATCGATCCACCTCCCTTGCCCGCGATGATGAATGGCAGGTTCTGACGAGAGTGCCGGTCGCCGTCTTCAAGACCGGAACCCCACATCATGATGCAGTTGTCGAGCAGGGTGCCGTCACCTTCGCGGAGGCTTGCCATCTTGTTCACCATGTAGGCAAACTGATCGATGTTGAACTTCGTGATGGCAGCCACCTTGGTGACCATATCCGGCTGGTTGTTGTGATGAGTCAGGGAGTGATGCTGGCGGGTGAATCCCAGTTCGGGATAAGTCACACCGTTGGGTGTCGAACCGATGTAGGTGCAGACGCGAGTCGTGTCGGTCTGAAATGCCAACACGTTGAGGTCACACATCACCTGCATGTACTCGCTGCGTTTATCTCCCTCAGGAATCTTGATCTCGATCGGCGGCGAATCCAACTCATGCTTTCGACTCGAGCGGACGCCCGCATTTTCCATCGCAGCCTCTTTTTGGCGAGTTTCGATCGCTGCAATGCGTCGTTCTACCGAACGGACGCTGTCCAGATACTCGTCCAGCTTTCGCTGGTCTGTTGGCGGCAGTGTGCGCCGCAAATCCCTTGCGCCTGCCAGCACTCGATCCAACAGGTCACGATCCAAAGGACTCATCTGCGAAGATGCCGCACCCGCGCCTTGCTCTCGCTTGTTAAACAGACGGTTCAACACGGTGCGCGGATTAATCTCGGCTGGAACGGCTTGATTCGGGGACCGGAAGCTGCAGTGCGAATAGTAAGCCTCATTCAGCCCCGCCTGATTCTCCTTCCACGTTTGTGGCATCGTCGCTAATTCCAGCGACGGCAGCGCGGTGTGAACTCCCAAAGCGTTGGCGGCAATCTGGTCAGCTGAGATAGAAATGCTGATTCGGTCACGCTTGTCCGGATCGGGTAATGCCGCGGTAAGCCACGTCGATAACTCGAGTGCATGAGGTGCATTTTTAAATGGACCGTTGTCAACTCCCGAAATGCCTTTCATCATCAGACATTGATCCAGCACCGGACGCAATGAATCGAGTGCTGGTGGCGGCGACGTTTGAAAACTCTCGGCGTCCTTCGGCCAGAACTCATTCATGATCACCCCATGCGGCATGTACATGAATCCGAGTCGCACAGGCGGTTTGAACGACCTGTTCTCACTGGCTTCCGCCCAACTCATGATATCCAACAGCGGCAGCGCGAGAGCAGCGCCCGCGCCTTTCAAGCAGGTTCGACGATTAATGAATAGATTTTTGCTCATGGTAGGGCCTTTCGATGCGGCTTGTTGTTTTCGATAAATCCAATGTCTGTCGTTCAGTTCGCTGGTTCCGACAAACTGGAAGTCCGTCGGGCGTTGCTCGTTAGCGGACTCTCCTGTGTGTAAACAGGTAACTGGTGGTGACCTCGGTGATGATTGTCCGGACGCGGTAATCATCCTCGGCGATCTTGACCATCAGTTGATCGATCACGACTTCATCGTAGCC
>RECD01000197.1 GCA_007694185.1 Planctomycetaceae bacterium | reverse complement strand
GAAGTCGGTCCGGGGGAAACTCGCCGTCAACACACCTATGCCGGCCATGTCTGGCTGCTGCTCGACGGGCGAGAGCGGCCGGTCGCCGCCTTTCGGGCACGGGCCGGACAGGGACGTTTCGTGCTCGACGCTCAGACGCCGGCACCCGCAGCGGCGAGCCCGAGACGACGAGGACGGCGTGACGCGAACGCCGACCGCAGTCGACGGTTGGGGACGACTTCGCCGGATGGCAGATGGCGGGTGGCGATTCGCGATCACAACGTCGTCTTGGTGGCCGCGGGGGACAATGCGACTGGTGATTCGACCCAAGTCGACCGCGAGGGTCAGCAGGAGGATGATCCCGTGTCGGAGTCGGCGGTTGTTGACGAGCGAATCCTGACCACCGACGGGACGGCCGAGGCACCCTACCGCGAGCCGATTTGGTGGGCGCCCGACGGCAAGCACTTCGGGCTGTTTCAGACCCGGTTGGGGGACAAACGCCAGGTGACGTTGGTGGAATCGTCGCCACGGGATCAATTGCAACCCAAGACGATTTTGGTGGATTACGCCAAGCCGGGAGACCGGATCGACCATCCCCGGATGCACGTTTTCGGCATCGATGGCGAGACCCACCATGTCGTTGACGACGAACAGGCCCCGAATCCCTACGCCATCCAGGACGTTTCCTGGCAAGCCGATTCGTCGGCCATCCGGATGCTCTACAACGAGCGGGGGCACCAGCGGTTGGCCGTGTTGTCGATCGATATCGCCGGGGGCAAGACCCGCGCGGTGATCGATGAACGGAGCGAGACCTTCATCGACTACAACGGCAAACGTTACCTGCGGTTCCTCGACGAAACGGATGAAGCGATCTGGATGAGCGAGCGGAGCGGTTGGAACCACCTGTGGTTGATCCGGCAATCGACCGGCGAGGTCATCCGGCCACTGACTTCTGGCAACTATGTCGTCCGCGAAGTCGTCGAAATGGATGTCGCTTCCCGCACGCTGGTGGTCGCGGTCGGCGGCTATTATCCTGACCAAGATCCGTATCACCTCCACCTGTTGCGGGTATCGCTCGATGGTGAACCGCCGCTTCCGTTGACGGCGGGCGACGGGCATCACACTTGGGAGTGGTCGCCCTCCGGCGAGCACTTGGTCGTCCGCTACAGCCGGATCGACCTGCCGCCGGTCACCGAAATCCGCTCGCCAAGAACCGGTGAGCGGATCTGTGTCGTCGAGCGGGCTGACGCGGCGGCGTTGAATCGGGCCGTCGGTCATCCGCCGCGGCGGTTCGTCGCCAAGGGACGGGACGGGGAAACCGACATTCACGGGATGATCGTCTTTCCCCATGACTTTGACCCGGATGATGATCGGCGTTATCCCGTGCTGGAATTGATCTACGCCGGGCCTCATTCCGCCCATGTGCCCAAGGCTTTTGGGCGGCACCTTGAGCTTCGCAAAACGGCCGACCTCGGCTTCATCGTCGTGCGGATCGACGGGATGGGGACGTCGCATCGCAGCAAGGCCTTCCACGACGTGTGTTGGAAGAATCTGGCCGATGCCGGTTTTCCCGATCGGATCGCGTGGCTGCGGGCCGCGGCGGAGGAGTTCCCGCAACTGGATTTGAGCCGCGTCGGGATTTGGGGCGGTTCGGCGGGGGGCCAAAACGCGTTGCGGGCCTTGATCGACCACGGCGACTTTTACCGGGCCGCGTTCGCCGATTGCGGTTGCCACGACAACCGGATGGACAAAATTTGGTGGAACGAATTGTGGATGGGGTGGCCGATCGGACCGCATTATGAAGAGCAATCCAACGTCACCGGGGTGGAACGGGTGACCGGCGCGTTGATGTTGGCCGTCGGTGAACTCGATCGCAACGTCGACCCCGCATCGACGCTGCAGGTCGTCGACGCCCTGATCCGGGCCGATAAGGATTTTGACCTGTTGTTCATTCCCGGGGCCGGCCACGGTGCCGGAGGAAGTCGCTACGGCGAACGTCGGCGAAAAGCGTTCTTCCTCCACCACCTGTGGGGCAATCCGTCCCCCAGCGCGTCGGTGGGGTACAATGCGGAGTGACGAAGCCCGCCCCCTCTTGGAACCGATCGACGAGCCGCCGATGTCATTTTCCACAACCAGCCGATTGCCGAACCGATCCGGATTGAGCCGTCGGCAGGCGTTGCGGCAGTGCGGACTCGGTTTCGGGTCGCTCGCGATGGCTGATCTGCTGGTCGGGTCGGGAGGCTTGGTCGACGAGGCGTCGGCCGCCAGCGGTACCGGCGGAACGCTTGTCAAACCGCACTTCCCGGCGACCGCGAAGCGGGTGATCTACCTGTTCCAGTCCGGCGGGCCCTCCCAGTTGGATCTGTTCGACCACAAGCCGCTGCTGAACGAGCGGCACGGGACGGAATTGCCTGAATCGATTCGTGGCGGACAGCGGTTGACGGCGATGAGCGGCAATCAAGCGACCTTGCCGATCGCCGGTTCGCCCTTTCCGTTTTCTCAGCATGGCGAGGCGGGGACTTGGATCAGCGAGTTGTTGCCGCACACCGCTAAGGTCGCGGACGAATTGTGCGTGATTCGGTCGGCATACACCGAAGCGATCAACCACGGTCCGGGAGTGACTTTCCTGCAGACGGGATCGCAATTCCCAGGTCGGCCGAGCATGGGGGCCTGGATCGATTACGGGCTGGGCAGCGAGAACGAAAACCTGCCGGCTTACGTCGTGATGGTCAGCAAAGACCAAGGTGGGCAACCGCTGGTTTCCCGGTATTGGGGCAACGGGTTTCTCCCCTCGCGGCACCAGGCGGTCCGATTTCGCAGCGATGCTGACCCGGTGTTGTATCTGAACAACCCGCCCGGGATCGATGTCCAAGCCCGCGGGGATGAACTGGCGATGCTGAATCGGTTGCACGAACTCGCGCTTGCCGACAACGACGATTCGCTGATCGAAGCCCGAATCGCTCAGCACGAGATGGCTTACCGGATGCAGACGTCGATCCCCGAGGCGACCGACCTGTCGGACGAACCCCAAGCGATCCTCGATCTGTACGGCCCCGACGCGACCACGCCGGGATCGTTTGCCGCGAATTGCATCCAAGCGCGGCGATTAGCCGAGCGTGGCGTGCGGTTCATTCAGCTCTTTCATCCGGGCTGGGACCATCATGGCGGTCTGCCGCAAGCGTTGCCAAAAAAATGCCAACAGACGGATCAGCCCGCCGCGGCGTTGATTCAAGACCTCAAGCAACGTGACATGCTGAGAGACACCCTGGTCATTTGGGGCGGCGAGTTCGGGCGAACCAACTACTGCCAAGGTCAGTTGACCGGCAACAGTTTCGGACGCGATCACCATCCTCGATGCTTTAGCATGTGGATGGCCGGCGGGGGGATCCGAGGTGGCCAGACTTATGGCGAGACCGACCCTTATGGATACAACGTCGTCGACAACCCGGTCCACGTTCACGACCTGCAGGCGACGATCCTGTACGCCTTGGGCATCGACCACACCCGATTGACGTTCCGTTATCAGGGTCGGCAATTCCGATTGACGGACGTTCATGGCGAGGTGATGAGCGATTGGTTCAGCTGAATCGTCCGTGACCCTTTGGTGGCGAAGTAGACCATCGCGGCCAACAGCCCGCAAACGCAGACGGCGATGGCGATGGCGCAAGCCGAAAGGAAAAAATCAAGCAGATTTTGCCCTCGGATAGCCAGATCGGTCTCGGCCCCAGCCGGGAGGCTCCAGGAGACCGCGTTGCGGGTCATCATCACGCCGACGTAACCGAGGTACCCGAAGGCGTCGGCGACGTACATCAAGAATCCGAGGTTGCCGCGTTCCCGGGTCATCGCTAGCAACCGTTCGAAAACGGTGGTGTGCATCGCGACATACGGTAAGTAGAGGCCCAGTCCGATCATCACCATGAAAGCGAAAGGGGAGACCCGGCCCGTTCTCAATGACCACAGCGCGATGGCCATCAACAGGAAACCGGCCAAACAGGTCCACAGCGACGTGAAGAAGGCGCGGCGATTGTCCAAAATCAGAACGGCGCCGCCGTTGAACGCGAGCACGCCCAAGGCGACCCACAATTCGGATCTTGTGTAAGCTCCCGGCGGCGCGTCCAACCCCAATCCGATCCACAACTCGGGCATGAAGTCGGCGCGGAAACTGCGGAGGATCGTCGTCATCAAGTAGACGGCCACGAGGATCGTCAGGCCGAAGGCGTAGCGGCCGTAGAAGCCCCAGCGAGCCGCACGGTCCATCGTCGGCCGATGAGAACGAGCCAGCCGGTCACGGTCATCCGGCGGTGGCGAGTGGGCCAGCACGCCGACACTGATTAACAAGGGCAACAAAAATAGGCCGCCGGCGGCGGCCGGCATCCAGGCTTCGCTGACGCCTAGCGCCAGCAGCCAAGCGCCGACCGATTTGGTCGCCCCGTCCGCGACGATGAAACTGGTACACAGCCCTGCCGCCAAGGCTTCGGTCGCCCGTCGGCCTTCGAGGAACCCGAGGACCAAGCCGAAAGTCATGCCCAAGGCCAAGCCGTTGGCGAACAGGCAGAGGATGTTGTAGGGGCGTGGGATCACGGCGAAGGCGACGAGCGAGGCCAGGGCCAACAGGACCAGGGTAACGATCCCGCGAGCTCTCCCCTGCGGCGGCATTTCCGCGATCACCTTGATCCCGATGAACTTGGAGAGCATGTATCCCATGACTTGGGACATCACCAGCCACTCCTTGAAGCCGATCCCGAGCCATTGAGACTCGACAAAACTGCCGACGGTGAACGGTTTACGAAAACCGTAAACACAAAAATAAGTTCCGAAGGCCGCGACCACGGTTGCCAACAGGGCCACCTTCGATACCGGCGGATGCGGCGTCGCCGGTGGGTCTGAATCGAACGGCCTGCCGGGCTCGGCTTGACGATCCAGGGGCGACGGGATGGGGTCGGGATCGGCAGGGACGGACATCGGTTGCTCGGGATTTCTCGGCGATTCTGCGGCGGCGATCCGACATCGCCGCCGCCAGTTTATCCTCCCCAACCGCCGCGTCAGAGGATGGGAGGCGTGAAGAACCTGTGAAATTGCCCCTCCCGGTCGGTGATGTACCGTAAGCTGGTTGCATTCACCGAAATCGACTCGCCGGAGCCCAGTGTCCGATGGACCGCATCGAACTGATTCGCGACCTGTTTCTTCGCCGCGGCGATTCGGAGTACGGCGGCGAATCGGTCACCCAAATGTCGCACGCGTTGCAAGCGGCGACGTTGGCAGAGGTTGCCAGTTCCCCGCCGGCGCTGATCGTGGCCGCCTTGTTGCACGACGTCGGCCATCTGCTGCACGACCTTCCCGACGATTCGCCCGATCGAGGCCTGGATGACCGACACGAAGTCAGCGGCTTCCGGTTTCTCAAGCGACACTTCGAAGCGGACGTCGTCCGCCCGGTTCGACTCCATGTCGACGCGAAACGTTACCTCTGCACCGTCGATCCCGAATACTTGGCCAGCCTCAGTCGGCCGTCGGTGGTCAGTTTCTACCTGCAGGGCGGCGAGATGAACAGGGAAGAACTCGAGGCTTTTCGCGACGACCCACACTTCGAATCGGCGGTCGAATTGCGTCGCTGGGACGATCTGGCCAAAGTCAACGATTGGCTGACCCCCGACCTGGACCATTTCCTTGGCTACATCGACCGGGTCGGAACGCCCGCGGAGTGACCCGCTTGCGGCCGGGCTCCGTGAGACCGGCGGCCATGCTCGCGACCGTCGTCACGTCAGACAGCCCGCAGGCGAGGCAACGCGCGGGCGTCAGCCGTCGGTCAGTCGGATGCCTAGCGGCAACGATTCTCCGAAGATCGCGGCCGAGTCTTCGGTGTCCCAGTCTCCCCCTTCGAGAACGGCCCGCAGGTAACGCTGCGGCGCCTCGGTCGCTTGCAGCCAATCCGCGACGCGGTCACGCAGTTCCGGGCTCAGTTCGCGGTAGCGATCACCGGTCCGTCGGGCGATCTGCATCAAGGCCAATTGTCGCGCCACGGCGTTGTCTGTGCCCCGAATGATTCGCTTGACAATCGCTGCCGCCGGCCCGACATCGACAACCGTGTTGAGCGGCCCGTACAGCGGTTGTCGGCTGGCCAACCGGCCGATCGCCCACAGCAACGCGTCGCGATGGGGGGCCGATTTTTTTGTTTCGACGAGAGCCAGCGCGGTTTCGGCCAGCATCGCCTTGGTGTGTGAGGGGAGGCGTTCGAGTGCCCCGACCATCCGCCACCATTCGGCGACTTCATGAGGTGCGTTCAGCGTCGCCTTGCCTTTGAGCGTGGCGAGCCAGGGGGCGATCAGTTCGGCTTGTTGACCGGCAGTCAGGCCACCGGCGATCCGCCGCCAGAGGATCAGCGATTCGGTGCGGGATCCGGCTGCGGCGAAGGCGAGTTTGCCATGGATTCGCCGCCAAACCTCACCGACCCGCCAATCGTCCACCGCCATCCCGTACCCGGGGCGAAGGCAATAGCCGGTCAGGTTCAACCAGCGGGTTTCGTGCGCCGCCGAGCGTCTGCGTCCCTCGGAGGTCTCGATCAAGGCTTGCCACATCCCGCGCAGGAGCGAGGGGGGCCAATGATCGCGGTCCAGGCCGCTGGCCGCCTTGAGCTTCTTGATCAGCGGACCCGGGGCGTCCACGGTCACCCCAGAGCCGGGTGGCAGAAAGGTTTGGCGGATCAATTCGTTACAACGACTCTGCAATTCCAAGTCGACGATCCCGTGCGATTCGCCGCTGCCGGCATGAGCCGCTCGGTCGGTTTGCAAGGTGCTGCGGACATCGAATTCCAATCGCCATCGTTTGCCGCCGTTTTCCTCGACACAGTACAGCCCGAGCGTCCCGATCTCGGACAGTTCCGCTTCCATCCGGACATCGATTTCACCGGCTGATTTGGAACGGCCACGGACCATCACGGTGCGAATCGGCGGCAGAGGCGTCAGCTCCCCGCGGTCGATGGCGACCCGATCGCCGGGGGCGTCGGTCAACCGCGTGCTGCTGACCCACAGCGGAAACTGGACGGGGACGCCGAGGCTCAACCGCAGCGATTGGTCGGACGAGTAACGGTTGCCCGGTTGGGCGTTGCCGGGAACCAAACAGGTCGTTTCCGGCGGTTCGTCGGCGACTTGCAAAAAATAGCTGCGTCCCAGGTTGGCCGCGATCCGAACCCCCAGTCCACGCCGGACCATCCCGAAGTAGGCCGCGCCATGCGCGACTGCCAGATCGAGTTGGTCGCTGACGAGTTCTTGCGGCTGCCAGGACGACCCGTTCGCGAACCAATCACGCACCGAATCGAGCAGCCGTTGGCGGAGGATTGGGGACGACATCACGCCCCCGTTGAACAGCACCCAATCCGGCCGGGCGGCGTCGATGGGATCGTCCTCGGCCAACCCCGCGCGAACGTGCGTGGCGAGGAACTCGGCCAAATGGCGCGTGATCGCTGGATCTTGGGCGTAGGGCAATCCGAACTCGCGAAACCCGCCGACATCGGACGCGGGGTGGGCGTCCAGCGGTACCTCGGGAAAGAACCCGTCGACCAGCAGGCGGTCGCAGTCGGCGGCGGTCACCGTCGTGGTCCAACCGGTCGCGAGCAGCCGCGCCGAATCGCCCGCGATCGATAGCGTCAACGACTCCGGACGTGGCTCGCCGAGTAATTTTTCCTTCGCGCCGCGGCAGGCTTGCACCAGCCGATCCCATTGACGCGGCGGCAGCGACGCGGGCTCGGCGCCGCCGGAATCGCCCGCCGTTTTCGCTTCCAGCCCGGTGGCGAGCGCCAAGTCCAGGTTGTCACCACCGAGGATCAGGTGTTTGCCGACCGCGACCCGATGGAACTGCACCTCGCCGCCGGAATCTCCCGTCGGTCGGACGCGAATCAGCGTGAAGTCGGTCGTGCCGCCGCCGATGTCGCAGACCAAGATCAATTGCCCGGGGCTGACCCGTTGCCGCCAATCCTCACGGTGGCGATGGATCCATGCGTAGAACGCGGCCTGCGGTTCTTCGATCAGGAACACCCGAGGTAAGCCGGCGCGGCGGGCTGCGGCGACGGTCAGTTCGCGACCGACCTCGTCAAAGGAGGCCGGCAGGGTGATCACCACGTCCTGTTGGGCCAACGGTTCGTCTGGGTGTTCCGCGTCCCAAGCCTCGCGGATATGGGCTAGGTATCGCGCCGAGATTTCGACCGGGCTGTGCCGCGAAACGTCCGCGTCGCCCCGCCAAGGGAGGAGCGGCGCCGAACGGTCGACACCGGCATGCGACAACCAGCTCTTGGCCGACGCGACCCGGCGGCCCGGTTGTCGCATGCCGGCGTCGCGAGCCAAGGTGCCGACGACGAAGTTGGGTTTGTCCGGTTCGGCTGTATCTCCATCAGCGGTCTTGGCGTCAGCGGGCTCGGCCCAAGGCCGGCCTAGGATGGGCTTTTCTGTCGCGTCCGCAGGCGTTTCGTAGTGGAAAGACGGGAGTGTCGCTAATCGCTCGAATTGTCCCCAGTCGACCCATTGGGGAATCAGGTAGGTCGAGATCGGGAAGTCACCCGACCGGGAGACCTGTTGGGTGTCGACGGAGGCGACCGCGCAGTTGGTCGTCCCCAGGTCGATGCCGACGACGTATCTCGGCGGGGCACCTGGATCGACCGCGACGGAAGCATCCGAACTGGCGGGCCGACTCACGCGTCACCATCCTCGCGGACGTTGAAGCCCATTTTCCAGCGTTCCTCGGCCTGGGTGCTGAGGCAATAGAGTTCGAAAGTACCCAGTTCGGTGACTTGGCTTTGAAACCGCACCGGAAGGCACGTGTCCGGCTCGCAATGTTCCGAATCGAGCGTCGTGTGGATCGGGTCGCTTTCGACCAATTCCTCCGGTGACCAGCGGTCGAGCGAATCGCCGACGGCGTCGTCGACTCGGACGGTCGACGAGAAAAAACGAAAGCGGGCGGGGCGGCCGACGATCACACCGACTTCCTGGCTGGGCACTTCCGCGGCGGTTCCTTCTTCCATTCCGCGCGGGGCGACGCAGAGCGCCCGGAGTGGTCGTGGGGCGCCGGGGATCGCCAGCCCGGCGGTTTCGATCCCGATGTAATAGCTGCGAGCGGTGCCGCCACGGATGCGGATGCCGCCGCGAGATTTTGACCAAGCGTAGTAGGCGGCGCCCAGGGCTACCGAGTGATCGAGGTCT
Source organism: Planctomycetaceae bacterium (assembly GCA_007694185.1). Taxonomy (GTDB): domain Bacteria; phylum Planctomycetota; class Planctomycetia; order Pirellulales; family Pirellulaceae; genus UBA6163. The sequence continues at coordinate 24,652 of RECD01000197.1, read as the reverse complement.
TCCGGGCCGCCGAGAACCGTGGGAGCCTCACCGCCCGCCCAACCGGTGGTGACTTCGCAAAACCGGTCACGGAGCAGCGAGGCGCGAAACACGCCACCGTTGAACAGCAGGTGGGTGGGCATGCCGGCCGGGTTTCCACCATCGGACGGCCGTTGGCTCGACAGGAAAGCGGCGACGTGGCGGGTGACCGCCGGATCGGATTCGTAAGGCAACCCCAGATCCTGAAAGCCCGATTGGACGTTCCGTTCCGGTTTGTCCTGGAGGGTGCAGTGGGGGAAGAAACCGTCGACCAAACAGGCGGCCGCTTCGTCTCGGTCCAACTCGGTCGAGATCGTGCCGCCGATCAGTTTGGTACCGCGGCCGAGCACCGAAATGGTTTCGCTTTTCGCTTCGCCTGATCCCAGCAAACGTTCCTTGGCGGCGCGGCAGGCATGCCACAGGGAGACGTTCTGCCACGGGTCCAGCCGATGGCCGGCGGCCTCCAATTTTTGCGCGACGCGAAAGGCGAGCGCCAAGTCCATGTTGTCGCCGCCGACCAGCAGGTGGTTGCCGACCGCCTGCCGTTCCAACTCCATGTTCCCGTCGATTTCTGACAGACGAACCAGCGTCAAGTCGGTGGTCCCGCCGCCGACGTCGACCACCAGGATCGAGTCACCTGCCGTCAGATTCCGTCGCCACTGTTCGCCACGTCCCTGAACCCAGCGGTAGACGGCCGCTTGGGGTTCCTCCAGCAACACGATGTCCGCGGGCAAGCCGGCGGCCAAAGCGGCTTGTCGCGTCAGGTCACGGGCCGCCGGGTCGAAGGAGGCGGGGACCGTCAGCACCACCTGCTGTTCGGCCAACGGGGCGTCGGGATGAGCCTCGTTCCAGGCGGCGACCAAATGCCGGAGGTAGGCCTTCGTCGCGTCGACCGGAGAGACCTTGTTGACCTCGGCAGGGGCCTGCCAAGGCAGGATCGCGGCATGCCGATCGACGCGGGAATGGGCGAGCCAGCTTTTGGCCGTCGCGACGACCCGCTGCGGCGATTCGGCGGCTTTGCCACGCGCCGCTTCCCCGACGACTTGTCCCGGGTCGTTATCCGAGTCACCCCACGGCAAGCGGTAAGCCGCCTGTTCTGGCTCCGGGGCCAGGTAGAGAAAGGAAGGGAGCGAGTCGAACGAGTCGATTTGTCCGGCCGCGACGGCTTGGGGGATCGGCAACAAGCTCAGTTCGGCCTGCTCGACATCGAGCGGGGTGTAGGCGACCACCGAATGGGTGGTCCCTAAGTCGATTCCGACGCAGTAACGAGATGGCATTCGTGTGGGACCGAAAACTCAGCAAAGGAAAGAAAGGACCTCCATGAACTCCTGCCGGCGGCGGTCATGCGCGGCAGATCAATCCATTCCGGGGACCCACAGCTTGCCGGAAGCTGGGGCGTCCGGCGCCCCGCCACCGTCCGGGGTCCAAATCCCACCGGCGGATGCCGGAGGCTCCGGGGCGGCGCCCGGCCGCATCGGGCCACGTCGCGGAGATCCATCGGGGTTAAGAAGGCCCAAAGAGATCAGCATCTGCTGCAAAATCTGCATCACCTCTTCCCGGTGGCTGTGCTCGGTCGTCAACGTCCGCAGCGTCGTTTGGAAGCCTTCCAAGTCACCGGCCCGAATGCGGGTCGACAGTTCGACCAGCAACAGGTTCGCAGTGTCCAGGCCACGTTTGACGAAGAAGGATTTAGCTTCGGCAATCCAGCGAAGCGATTCCTCGAAGGTATCGCTCGATTCGATCAACCCGAGGTAGGCGCCGGAGCGGAAGTTCGCGTCGTCCGCGTCGCCGGGAACTTCTTCACGGGATAACGCTTCACGCGACACCTCCCGCAGCACCTGGCCCATTTGCAGCAACCGAGCTCGGCTCATCAGAAACCGCAGCCCTTCTCCGTCGAGTTGCTGGCAATCGACGCGGGGAAGGTCTGAGTTCTCGATCTGTTCCAATTCGTCGGCAGTCTTCAGGACGAGCGGCGGCAAGGGGGCGACGCCGGACTCCTGACGGACCTGGTCGAGCAGTTCGGGATTTTGAGCAAGCGATTCGGTGTTTTCCAACACTCGCAGGATCGCTTCCCGTTGCAGCGTCAGATTCGGATCGTTCGCCGCATCCGCGAGGCTCCGAAGATTCAACGCCGGAAGCGGTTGCTTGGTCATCCGGTGCGCGAAGCGTGACTGGCGGAACTCGGCCAGGATCGGCTCCAAGTTTTTCCGATAATTCGGCCGATCGGCCCAGGCCGGCCGCGGGTCGCTGGCCATCACGAACGGGACCGACTGATAGGGTTCTTCGACCCACGGCAGCTTTTCCAAAGTCTCTGCCAAGGTGCGTCGGACCACTTCCAAGAACATCGGCAAAACCGCCTTCACCTCGATCCGCGCCGGTCGGTCGGTCTGTTTGCCGAAAACCAGCACAAGCGCCAGTGTCTCGGAAAGATTTTCGCCGGTAATCGTGGTCTCCGAACTGGGCAGCGGCTGATCGAGCAATTGGAAGCCTGATCGCGGCGGCACTTCGTCCTCGGACGCGACCAGCGACCGCAAGGTCGCATCCGGCACTTCGGCGAAATACGGATTGGACCGCAGCGCCTGTTCGTCGCGGGCGACATCTTCGACATCGGATTTCATCGACATCAATTCGACCGACAAGTCCTGCAAGCCTGGTTCGCTCAACCAAGCCATCGCCAGGAACTTGCTTCGCTGCGTGGGATCGAGTTGTTCGCACTGCGCCAACCGCTTCAGGCAATCGACCTGAGCCTTGCTGTCGGCTCGCCAAATCGCGCAAGTGAGCAGCCCTGACAGGATCGACGGTTCATTCGGGTAGGCCCGAGCAAGCGACGAAAATTTGGTATTCGCCAAGGTGATCCGGTGACTTCGCAGCAACCCCAAGGCTTCGTCGAACCGTTCACCCCATTCGGCACGTTCGGGGCGCGGCCGATGGCTGGGGAGCGCCTTGACGAGATGGCTGACGGCAGGATCGGTATTCAACCTCTCCAGCAGGCTCGCCACCGCTTCTTGGCCTTCGAACCCTTCCGTCATCATCACCAGCATGGCGTACGCACGAGCCGCCAAAAATTGACCGGACTCGAGCAATTGGTAAGCCAACATCGAAGTGACTTCCAACACGAACGAATCGAACTTATTGCCGCTCTCCGAAATGGCCTCCAGGATCGATTCGGTCGCCTCGCCCAATTTGCCCTGGACCATTTGGGCCACTGCTCGTTGGGTCAAAGCGAGCGGGTTGGTCGGTTGCAATCGCACGAACCTTTCGGCGTTTTCCGCCAACAGGTCGAACTCACGCAGGTTGAGCAGGATCCGACCCTTGATCGCCAAGGCGCAGGCCGCGTCGGGGTGTTCTGCCAGCATGCGATTCAGTCGATCGAGAGCCGGGACAACCTGGCCTCCCGTGACCATCGTCACGATCTTGTCCAACTCAGAGAGTGAATCCTGGCATTTGCAGAACTTGATTTTCTTTCCGTTTCCGGAGGGGCAGAGGGAATAGAGATCGAGGGTCATCGGAATCTACAGCCAGGGGCGATCGGTTGCGGGTGAAAAGCCGCGAGGTAAAACGGAGGGTCGACATCGCGGCGGTTGGTAACTTAACACGAAACGCCGATCCGTACATCGCGGGCGCTGCCGTCCGGTCGCTCGGGGCAGGCATCGGCAAACGGGTCGGCAGCAGGTGTCGTCGCCAGTCGCTGTCCAAAATCGAGCTGCGAACCGGCCTGGGGAGATCATGATGCCACTTCTGGCGACGATTCGTTGGGAGCCAACGGATCGAGTCGATAGCAGATCGCGACGGGCAGGAAGATCACGGCCATCGCCGCAAAAAGTGCCGAGCGAGGCCAATCCGTCGCCACGATGAGTTGATCGAGTCCGATGTAGACGGCGCCCGACAGGACGATCGCGAAAAAATTTGCTTGATTCATCACCGCGATCATGCGGCCCTTCAATTCGGCTGGCGGACGGGCTTGTAGGAAGACCTGGATCGGGATGGCGAACATCGCTGCCGCGGTCCCGAGCAGGATCAGCACGATCGGCAGCCCGCCCCGTCCGATCAGCAGCCGGCCATCGGGCAACGTGATAGACAGGATGGCACAGCCCGCCACGACGCCCCACATGCCGATCCGCAGCACCCAGCGATCACCCCAGAATCGGCTGAGCCACCCGGCGAGCAATCCGCCGACCGCGATCCCGATGCTGATCAGCGACACCATCCAACTGGTCGCCGTGTTGCTCATTTTCAACTGCGTGCCGCAGAGGGAATTGACCGCTTGGATGGTCAGGCCGGCGATCAGCCAAAAAGCGCACGAGGCCAACAGGGCGCCCACCAGCGGTCGGTCCCGCCTCAGCAGCCCTCGCATCGGGCGAGGGACAAGGAGGTATTCGGGGCGAAAGCCGAGGCCCGGTGCCGCCACCGCGACCGGACGGATCCAGAGGCTGACGAAGGTCCCCGCGACCGCAATGAAGATGCAAACGCAGGACGCGACCCACAGCGAATGCGCGGCGTCCAATCGGCTCGCCCCGTCAGGTGTGAACCAATCCTTGATCGGACCGGCCGCGCCCGTCCCGAAGATGATCGCCATGAAGGTCGTCATCATCACGATGCCGTTGGCCCGAGCCAATTGGGAACTTCGCAGCATTTCGGGAAGGATCCCGTATTTCCCCGGGCCGAAAAAGGCGCTCTGTGTTCCCATCAGGAACATCACGATCCACAGCCCCGAGAAGCCGATTTGGGGGGCCGCCAGGAACGCCAGCAGCCCCAGCGTCATCACGACGATCTCCGCCACCTTGCTGAGGACGATCACCCGCCGCTTGCTGAAGCGGTCCGCCAGGTAGCCGGCCAGGCCTCCGAAGATCACGAACGGCAGCCCGAAGACCATCGTCGCGATCCCTTGCAGGTCGCCCCCCTCGTCGGCTTGATCGACCGCGACCGCCGCTGCGGTCGGCAAGGCGAGCAGCAGCATCAATTGCTTGAACAGGTTGTCGTTGAAGGCTCCCAGGAACTGCGTCGAGACGTAGCCGACGAACGACGGGTTGCTCAGCGGGTGCCGCTCTGCGAACGACTCGGTTGGCGCGACCGTCCCCGCGGCGGCAACGTCCCCGTCCGGAATCGGTCGATAGGGACCGGAGCCGCCGAGTGCGTCGGCGGCAGCAGCGTTCGCGGCATCGTCGGTCGGTGAAGCCAACGGGGCGTTCCTTAGCGGATTTCGACGAGTTTATTCTGTTCCGCCATCTTCCGGATGTCCTCGGTGATCTTCATCGAGCAGTACTTCGGCCCGCACATGCTGCAGAAGTGAGCGCTCTTGAAGGTATCTTGAGGGAGGGTTTCGTCGTGGTAGCGGCGGGCGGTTTCGGGGTCGAGCGACAACCGAAACTGCTCGTTCCAATCGAAGGCGAAGCGGGCCCGCGACAGCGCGTCATCACGGTCTTGGGCACCCGGTCGTCCGCGGGCGACGTCGGCGGCATGGGCCGAGATCTTGTAGGCGATCACGCCCTGCTTGACGTCCTCTTCGTTTGGCAACCCGAGGTGCTCCTTCGGCGTGACGTAACACAGCATCGCCGCGCCGTGCCAACCGGCCATCGCCGCGCCGATGGCGCTGGTGATGTGGTCGTATCCCGGGGCAACGTCCGTGACCAGCGGCCCGAGGACGTAAAACGGCGCGCCGTCACAGAGTTCGATCTGCTTCTTGATGTTCATCTCGATCTGGTGCATCGGGATGTGTCCGGGACCCTCGACCATCACTTGGGTGCCGTTGGCACGGCCCCGCATGGTCAATTCGCCGAGGACTTCCAGTTCCGCGAATTGGGCGGCGTCCGAGGCGTCGGCGATCGAGCCGGGGCGCAAGCCGTCCCCCAACGACCAGGTGACGTCGTATTGCCGCATGATGTCGCAGAGATCGTCAAACGCGTCGTACAGCGGGTTTTGCTTTTGGTGAGCCATCATCCACTTGGCGATCAAAGAACCGCCCCGGCTGACGATCCCGGTCACCCGATTGACGCTCAGGTGGAGGTGCTCCAGCTTCACGCCACAGTGGATCGTCATGTAGTCGACCCCCTGTTTCGCTTGGTGCTCGACCATGTCGAGGAAATGCTTCGCGGTCATGTCCTCGATGTTGCCGCCCAACTCTTCCAGCATCTGGTAGATCGGCACGGTTCCGATCGGGACGGGCGACCGAGCGATGATCTCACGCCGGATGCGGTCGATGTCCTTGCCGGTCGACAGGTCCATCACCGTGTCGGCGCCGAAGTGGACCGCGGTGTGCAGTTTTTGCAGTTCCTCGTCGACGTTGCTCGTGACGGCGCTGTTGCCGATGTTGGCGTTGATCTTGCAAGCCGACGCGATCCCGATGCACATCGGCTCGAGCGCACCCGCGGCATGGACCCGGTTGGCGGGGATCACCATCCGTCCGGTGGCGACTTCATCCCGAATGACTTCGACGCTGATGCCCTCACGCTGCGCACAGAATTCCATTTCGCCGGTGATTTCTCCGGCGCGGGCGGCGAGGATTTGGGTCGCGGCTTTCATGCATGCACTCCTGAATGCTGATTTATCTTTCCAAGCGGTAGGCGTCCCGACACGGCCACGGTCGGCACGTCGGTCCCGGCTAGTTATAGGCCGCCGGGTGCGAGGCGAGTAGGGAACCGTCCCACGATTTGCGAGTGGTCCGGTAGCGATGTCAGCCAATATGGCCGGCCGCGGTCCAGGCCCATGTGTAGGGGGGCATAAAAAAACCCGGACGCGATCGCGTCCGGGTTGGTTTGATTGAGCGGATCGAAGGTGGCGTCGATCAACGCTTGCTGAACTGGACGCCACGGCGGGCACCACGCAGACCGTACTTTTTCCGTTCCTTCATCCGCGAATCCCGCGTCAGGAACCCGCCTTCTCGCAACGGGTCATGCAGGATTTCGCTGAAGCTGACCAAGGCCCGGGCCAAGCCCATCTTGACCGCGCCGCTCTGGCCGGTCATGCCACCGCCGTTGACCCGTACCAGGACGTCCACTTTTTCGGAGTGCTCGACGGCCTGCAGCGTGCTCAAAACGGCGGCGCGGTCTTGTTCGTTGAAGAAGTAGACCTCCAACGGCTTGCGGTTGACCGTGATTTTCCCACTGCCGGGTCGCACCCGAACTCGGGCGATGCTCGACTTGCGCCGCCCGGTTCCCAGGGCGTCACCGTTGATCTTGTCTTTTTTGATTGCCGACATCGAAGATAGCCAGGAAAGGAACGTTGTGAATTCGATCAAGGAGATCTGTCGGGATACGTTCCCGGCGATCTCGCGACAGCCTCAAGGCTTCACTCAGGGTCCGACAGGCCCACTCCGGTTCGGAGTGACCGCCCCGCGTGCGGGGGTCAGGCCGTCACTTTTTTGCTGGTCCGCTGCAAGGGCATGGGCATTTGAGCCGCATGCGGATGCTCAGGGCCGGCGTAAATTTTCAGTTTGCTCATCATGTGCCGAGCGAGCTTGTTCTTGGGCATCATGCGGCGGACCGCGTGGAAAATCAGATCTTCCGGCTTGCGAGCTTGGCGATCGCTGTAGCTTTCCAGGCGGAGCCCGGGGTGACCCGTGTACCAGGTGTAATGCCGCACGTCCATTTTGCGGCCGGTCATGCCAACCTTTTCCGCGTTCACGACCACGACGAAGTCGCCGCAATCGACGTGGGGCGTGTACTCGGGACGATGCTTGCCCATCAAGATCATCGCGATGTCACTCGCCAACCGCCCGAGAACCTCATCGGCGGCGTCCACTACGAACCAATTCTTTTCTAGCTCGCCGGGCTTGGCGACGTAGCTTCTTTGAGCGACCACAGTCAGGAAACCGCGTTAAAGGGGGTGTGTCGAAAGCCGATCGGGCAGGCTCGCAACCAGGTGCGCCCGACCGGGATCGAGCAATCTAGTGGCCACTGACGGATCTGGCAAGCCAAACTGGGGCGGTCTGTCCGCAATTTTTCAAGACGACGTTTCGGTCCCGCCGCTCGGATCGTTCAACGACTGGTCGGCCATCGCGGTTACGAGGGAACCCATCGTCGGTTCCGCCGCCTCGGCCGCGACGGGCAAGCCGAGCCGTTTGAGGGTGCAGGTGATGTTGGGGCTGAGCGACGCGATTTGGGCGGTGCGGAGCGAATCGCCGAACAGCCGCACCAAGGCATGGGCGGTGGCGTCGCTGGTGACCGTCACCCAGTTCAGTTTGCCACCTGCCAGGCGAGCGGCGACCACCGGATCGGCGACGGCGATATCGAGATGGCGATAGGCGACCACCTGCTGCACCTGGCCGCCGGCATTTGTCAGCCGTTGGGCCAGGCGGTCGGGCCCGCGGCTGGCGCGGGCCCACAGGAATCGTCGGCCGGCCAAGGGGGCGGCCGGTTCGTTGGTCGGTGTCGCTCCATGGGGCAACTTCAACGACTCTCGGGCGATCAGTTCCGTGGCCAGGGCTTCGGCGTTCATCCCGGCGGCCAGATCGGGCAGCAAGTGCCGGTCGTGGAGTGCCTGGGCGGTTCGCTTTCCGACTACCGCCAGCCGGACGTTTTTCAGGTGGCGTGAATCTTTGCCGAGTGCCCACATGCGATCGAGAAAATGGCTGACCCCGTTGCGACTGGTAAAAATCAGCCAGTCGTAGTCGGCGATCGCGGCGATTTTCGCATCCAGTTCGGAGAAATCTTCGACAGGCAGCAGTTCGATCGCGGGCTGGACCAGGACTTCGGCACCCAGTTCCGTCAGCGGGGCGGCCAATTCTTCCGCCTGTTGTTCCGCACGGGTCACCAGCACGGATTGGCCGGCCAGCGGTCGGTCGTCAAACCAGCAGGGTTCGGACGCCAGTCGGGCGACTTCACCCACGATCACGATCACGGGGGGCCGCAGCTTGGAGGCTGGGGTCAGCCGGTCGGCGACCTGATCGAGGCGGCAGATGATTTTTTCCTGATCGGGCAATGAACAGCGTCGCAGGATGGCGGCCGGCGTTTCGGGCGGCTTGCCGGCCGCGAGCAGCGCTGCCGTCCAGTGGCGAGCGGTGGTCACACCCATGTAAACCACCAGCGTGCCGGGAAAGCGGGCCAGAGCTTCCCAATCGAGGGACGACGGGGCTTTGCCCGGCTCTTCTTGGCCGGTGACCAAGGCGACCGCGGAGGCAAAACGGCGATGGGTGATCGGGATCCCGGCGTAACTGCCCGCGGCCAAGGCCGCGGTGATCCCGGGGACGACTTCGAAGCGGATGTTCGCGCCCCGCAGCGCGTCGATCTCCTCGGCCGTGCGGGCAAAGACGGCGGGGTCGCCACCCTTCAGTCGGGCGACACGCCGGCCGGCTCGAACATGCCGGATCATCTCCTCGTTGATCTGGGCCTGGGTCCAAATTCGGCTTTGGCCATGTTTGCCGACACAGATCCATTCCGCCTGGGGGGCGTGTTGGAGCAGCTTGGGATTGCTGAGCCCGTCATACAGCACGACCTCGACCCGGCCCAAGCATTCGGCACCTCGGAGAGTCAGAAGGCCGGGGTCGCCGGGGCCGGCACCGATCAGGTAGGCAGAAGGTTGCATGGCCGACTAATATGCGCGGTCGGATTAGCCCTGGACAAGCCACCCGGGGCCTGGCATACTTTTCGCGTATATCCGCTGGCCGGCAGGTCGGCGGGGGCGTTTTGTGCGTCCTGATTCTATCGTTGATCGTCTCCTTTACTCGACCCCCGCCCGGTCGTTTGGACCGGACCGCCCGACCTCGCCATGCCAAACACCTCCACCGCCAAGAAACGGCTTCGCCAAAACGACAAACGAAGGGCCCGGAACCGCGCTCGGCGTAGTTCACTGCGAACCCAAATCCGCAAGGTTCGGGCTGCCATCGCGGCCGGTAACGTGGAAGTTGCCACCACCGAGTTCCGGTTGGCGGCCAAGCGGCTCGATCAGGCCGCTTCGACGAAGCTGATTCACGCCAATACGGCGGCGCGGTTGAAGAGCCGTTTGGTCGCCGCGATCAAGAAGTCGCAAGCCGTCGCCTGATTTGGGGCTGCCGTTTGATCTCGGGTTGCTGCCGTTTGCTCACTTTCTCGGCGAGCGGCCAATCGGGTCAAAAGTCGGCCGGTCCCATTGTCTCCGCCGGGAGTGCTCGGTACCTTTGAGCGTTGTTTGTCGGCGATGACCTGGACCGATCCGCCCTTGGCGGCCGATCGGATTACGGTGTATCTTCCTCCATCAGCCGCAGCCGGATTGTTATCACCGCAGACCTGAGTTTTCGATCATGAAAGTTGTAAGCAGCATCGGTTCGCTCAAGCACCGGCATCCGGATTGCCAGGTGGTGCGTCGGCGTGGCCGAATTTACGTGATTTGCAAAAGCAATCCGAAGTTGAAGGTTCGTCAGGGCAACGCCAAGACGAAGAAGACCCGCCGCTAAAACGGCGCGCCCACCCGGCCGGACGACGATGTCATCGGAGCCGATTCGTGTCCGCGGATGTCGGGTTCATAACCTTCGGGGGGTCGACGTTGACGTCCCGCGCGGTGAATTGGTTGTCGTCTGCGGGCTCTCCGGCAGCGGAAAAACCAGCTTTGCCCTCGACACGCTCTACGCCGAGGGCCAGCGGAGATACATCGAGAGTTTCTCGGCGTACACGCGGCAATTTTTGCAGCGGCTCGACAAGCCGGACTGCGATTCGATCGAAGGGATTCCCCCCGCGATCGCCGTGACCCGTGCCGGCGGCGGTCGTACCAGCCGCAGCACCGTGGCGACGGCGACCGAGATCGCCGACCACCTGAGATTGTTGTTCGCGAAAATCGCGACCTTGACCTGCCACGGCTGCGGGGCGGAAATCCGTCGTGACGACCCGGCGCTGGTCGCCAAGTCCATCGGCGAGTTGCCCGCGGGATCGCGGCTGATGCTCGGCTTTGAGGTCGTCCTTGGCAACCGCGAAGAGACCTCCGAACGTCTGGCGGAATTGCAACAAGCCGGCTACCAACGGCTGATCATCGGCGAACAACTCTTTCATCTCGCGGAATCGGACCGCACCGAACTGGCGAGGGCGATCCCCAAGCGAGGGATCACCGCGACCGTGATCGTCGACCGGCTGACGCCGTCCAGCCCGATCGACCAGGTCACCGAATCGTTGGAAACGGCGGGCGGCGAAGGGGAAGGCCGCTGGGTCCTGCTGATCGAAGACGACGCGGCGACTCAGCCGAATGCTTGGGAAGCATTTTTCGGTTCAACACCCGGCTCGGACGCCGGTGCTCGAGCCGGCCGCGGCCGCCGGTCGGGAGCGACCCGACGCAAACCGTCCGATTCCTTACTGCTTGACGGACGGCCTTGGTCGCGGATTCTGCTGAGCAATCGCCTGCGTTGTGAAGTCTGCGAAATCGACTATCCCGAGCCGACACAGCGGCTTTTCCATTTCAACCAGCCGCTCGGGGCCTGCCCGCGCTGCGAGGGCTTCGGCGATGTGGTCGACATCGACATGGGACTGGTGATCCCCAACCCGGAATTGTCGATCCGGGAAGGGGCGATCCAGCCTTGGAATTCACCTTCTTACCGACACGAACTCGACGAGTTGCTGGAACTCGCCCCCGATTACGACCTGCCGGTCGATGTCCCGTTTCGCGCGCTGAAGAAAAAACAGCTGCGGCTGATTCAGCAGGGGGTGCCCGAGCGAAAGTTCGGCGGCTTGGATGGATTCTTCGCTTGGCTGGAGCGGAAGAAGTACAAGATGCACATTCGGGTGCTGCTGTCTCGCTACCGCTCCTATCGGACCTGTCCCGAATGCGGCGGCAAACGCCTGCGACCGGAAGCACTCAGTTACCGGATCGGCGACAAGCACATCGCGGACGTCACGGCGATGCGAGGCGACCAGGTCGTCGCGTTCGTGAATTCGTTGGAACTCGATCCGACGCGTCGCACGATCGCCGCTGAACCGCTCGGCCAAATCCTGCGACGGCTCGATTACCTCGATCGCGTTGGGCTCGCCTACCTGCAACTCGACCGAACCCTGCGCACCTTGTCAGGGGGAGAAACGCAGCGGGTCGCGTTGACCGGGGCGCTCGGCAGTTCCTTGGTGAACATGCTGTACGTGCTGGACGAGCCGACCGCGGGGCTGCATCCCCACGACGTCGCGAGGCTTCGCGGGGTGATCCTCGGTTTGCGTGACCGGGGCAACACCGTGGTCGTCGTCGAACACGAGGAAAGCCTGATGCGTGCGGCCGATCGGCTGATCGAGTTCGGCCCGGGTGCCGGTGATTCCGGCGGGGCGATCGTCTATCAAGGCAACCTGAAGGGGATGCTGGCGGACCGCACCAGCCCGACGGGAGATTACTTATCTGGCCGTCGCGGTGGCGGGCTGAGCGATCGGAAACCGCGTGTCCCGCGCGGTTTCCTGACCCTCCGCAACGCTCGCGGACACAACCTGCAGGGGATCGACGTCTCCTTTCCGCTCGGTGTCCTGTGCTTGGTCACGGGCGTCTCAGGCAGCGGCAAGAGCTCGCTGGTCCAGGACACGCTCTACCCGGCGGTCCGTCGCCGGCTCGGTTTGTCTGCCGCAACGGCACTGGCTCACGATGACATCGAAGGGGTCGTCGACATCGGTCATTGCGAACTGATCGACCAGGCGCCGATCAGCCGCAGCCCGCGGAGCAACCCGGTGACCTACGTCAAAGCGATGGACGCGATCCGCACCGCCTTTGCCGCGACGGTCGAGGCCAAGGTTCGCAATTTCGGCCCCGGACATTTCAGCTTCAACAGCGAAGCGGGGCGCTGCCCGACCTGCGAGGGGGACGGGCAACTCACGATCGATATGCAGTTCTTGGCCGACGTCTCGATGAAATGCCCCGCCTGTCATGGTACGCGTTATCGGGACGAAATCTTGCAGGTTCGCTACCGTGACCGCTCGATCGCTGACGTTCTCGGTATGACCGTCCGCGCCGCCCACAGTTTTTTTCGTGGTGAGGAAAAGGTCCAAGAGCGGTTGCAACGACTGATTGCCGTCGGGCTCGATTACGTCGCCTTGGGGCAAAGCGCCACGACGCTGTCGAGCGGTGAAGCCCAACGGTTGAAGCTAGCCGCCTTTTTGGCCGGTTCGGCCAAGCGAAAAACGCTGTTCATCCTCGATGAACCGACCACCGGACTGCACTTCGCGGACATCGATCGACTGCACGCCTGCCTCGATCAACTGATCGAAGCCGGGCACTCCTTGATCGTTGTCGAACACAACCCCCAACTGATCCGGGCAGCCGATTACCTGATCGATCTCGGACCGGGAGCCGCCGACCAGGGAGGCACCGTTGTCGCCACCGGTACCCCGGCGGAAGTTGCCCTCGTCAAACCTTCGCGAACGGGCCAAACCCTTGCAGGATCGCAGCATGTCTAATTCGCCGGAACTGGTGATCGCCATCACAACCGTCGATACCGCGGAGCGTGCCGAGGAACTGGCCGCCGAGCTGATCCGACGACGGCTCGCCGCCTGCGTCCAAATCGACGGCCCGATCACCAGTCATTACGTATGGGAGGGAAAAGCCGAACGGTCGGCGGAATGGAGGCTATCGATCAAGTCGACAGAAGCCCGGCTCGAAGACTTGCAACGAGCCGCTCACGACCAGCACCCGTACTCACTGCCCCAATGGATCGTCATTCGACCCGCTGACGCATCCGCCGCCTATGCCGAATGGGTCGAACAGGCGGTCCGACCCGATCCCGGAATCTCCCCATGACCTCCAACACCCCCTTCCACGTTTATCTGTATGGCCCCGATGGCGGGCCGATGTCCAGCCGGTTCGATGACGTCGCCGAACGTCTCGGTGAGGTTCCGAGACTGTACTTCGAACCCGACGGCTCACTGGTTTGGGTCGGCGACGATTGGCAGATCGATGGCATGCTCTACGACCGTGAGGGGCTGCTTCAATACGCAGACCTCAAAGGGCATGCGCCTTGGGTTCGCTGGCGAGAGCTGGTCGAGCGAATCATCAACCCCATCTACCCTCCGCCGATTCCCAAGGCGGTCCCGTCAGCGAGTGTCCTCCATTTGATCGATCGCAGTTTGCATGATTTGCAAACCTTTGAAAGAATCCTGTGGGGCGAGGCGGCGGCTGGAGACTGCTCAGCCACCTCGGATTAAGTCGATTTCAGGGAATTTGCTGACTATAATCAAATGAAGCGGGAACCGTTTGTTTAAATCCTGCGTCTAAATCGCCGTTGGCACACCGATTGCATTGACTTGTTCATCAGATCGGTCTGACCGCCAAGAATTAGGGCTGGAGAGGACCTTGAAGGTCGCGGGATGAGTCGGCTGTCGGCGAGTCTCCGCGACTTGACATACGGTTACCCTAAATTGGTTTCACTTTTCAGGAGGATTTACCATGCTTGCCGCTACCACCCCGAGAATCCACGAAGCTGTTCGTCAAGTCGAATCACGCAACCGATTGACTCAGAATGAGACGACTGTCTCGGATGAAGAAATCTCCCGCCGGTTGTTGGCGATTCGCAGTAGCTGGTCGGTTGCCGAGCGAATGGAGCGACGGCGTGAAGCCGATCGTCGTTTCGCAGAGCTGCTCGACAAGCTGACAGCGGCGTGATCGACTGGACGTTTAGCTACTTCGTTCTCGATCGAGAGGCCGAATCATCGGCGACAGAACCATCGGCGATGCTGGGAAGGCGTGTCTTTCACCCCCCACATCTCGCCGTCTTCTTTTGCAGCGTCTGACTCAGGGATCGAGTCACTCGTCGACCGGGGTGGTCGTCGGGTAAGCTACGCTGTTGATGAGCACGATTGAACCCCATTCTGCGGCCCGCAGTGCCGCGTTGAGCTCGAACCAGCGTTGTTACGATTCGCTCGTAACGGCACAGTCTGCGCTCTGCCGACCGGCGAGCGACGCCGAATTGGCCGATCCCCTGGGCACGCTCGACCCGATCGGTTGGCTGGAAGGGAGCGTCCGTGGCAAGCGGCTGCTATGCTTGGCCGCGGGCGGAGGTCGTCAAAGTGCGTTGTATGCGACGGCCGGCGCCGAAGTGACCGTGGTCGACATCAGCCCCGCGATGCTGGAGCTCGATCGTCAGGTCGCCAGACGCCGAAAGCTGAGCATTCGGATCGTCCAAGCCTCAATGGACCAGCTCACGCCATTGGCCAACGCGTCCTTCGAGATCGTCGTGCATCCCGTTAGCACCTGTTATCTCCCCGACATCGGCCCCGTCTTTCGCGAGGTGTCGCGGGTTTTGGTTCCCGGCGGGATTTACGTCAGCCAACACAAATCGCCCATCAATCTGCAAGCGTCTCACGGTCGCAATCTGAGATCTCACTATGAGATCCTCCATCCCTGCTATCGCGACGGACCGATCCCGGCGGCTGCGGAGAGTTCATCAGCGACCAAGCGTTTGCGGGAGTTGGGGGCGATCGAATATTTGCATCGGCTGGAACAGATTCTCGGTGGAATCTGCCGAAATGGCATGGTGATCGAAGATTTTATCGAGCCGTTTCATGCCGATCCGGAGGCGCCTGCCAACAGCTTTGGCGACCGAGCCCGATTCGTGCCGCCGTACCTGCGAATCAAGGCTCGTAAACGAGCCCCGCTCGGCAGTCATGCCGCTGGCGAATCTGTCCGAAGGTTGGTTACCCCTCACGATCCGGCTCCGCCAGATGTTCCCGAGGTCGGTCCCGGCGGCAACGTTTCCGCTCCTACTCGAATTCTGCTGCCTGACTAAGTCGCCGCGTCCTCATTCAGCGACCGTCACAACTGATCGGAAAGGCGTCGCGAGACTGCATCGTTGGCGAGCCCGATCCGAGTCCCGGTGGAGGCGATCGGTTTGGTTGTCGGGTAGCGTCTTATAGCCGTGTGGAAAAACGGCGGATGCTGGTCGCCAGGCAAGCTGGTACGCGCGGCGAGCGTGAGTTTGGGCTGATGACCAAACTCGGGAACAGCCGCAGCGTCGAAATGGCCGCCATTCCGAGCGAGTCGCTGAGTGATCTCGCCCCATAGCGATCCGGCGGTCGCCCGGTCGAACGGTCCGGTCGGCAAGCCCGGTGGAGCGAACGGGCGGCCGATGTCAAACTGGCGGTCGCGAAGATCGGTCTCCGCTCGCTACCGGCCCTGCCCCGCGTTGCTGCCACTTTCCCTCTGCCTCCCCGATCGCCCCTGACATGGCCGTACTGATCCAGATCCGTGACGCGTTCAAACGCTTTGGTGACCAAATTCTATTGGACGCTGCCGACGCCGCCTTGGTCGACGACGTCAAGGTCGGCTTTGTCGGCCGCAACGGCGCTGGCAAGTCGACGCTGTTGAGGATTCTGCTCGGAGAAGAGGAACTCGATCGTGGCGAGGTGATTCACCATCCCAGTCTGCGGGTCGGCTATCTCCGCCAACACGACCCGTTCCAGCCGGGCGAATCGGCGCTCGATTTTTTGATGCGTGACAGCGGCATGCCGGACTGGAAGTGTGGCGAGGTGGCGGGCCAATTCGAACTGAAAGGGGCTTATCTGGAAGGCCCCGTCAAGGCGTTATCGGGCGGCTGGCAGACGCGCGTGAAATTGGCAGCTCTGCTGCTACACGACCCGAACCTGCTGATGCTCGACGAACCGACGAACTTTCTCGATTTGCGGACCCAGATCCTGTTGGAACACTTCCTGCGTGACTTCAACAAAGCCGCATTGATCGTTTCTCACGATCGAGCCTTTTTAAAGGAAACCTGCAGTCACACGCTGGAGCTTTCCCGCGGTAAGCTGACGATGTTCAACGGCAGGATCGACGCTTTCTGGGATTATCGCGAGGAGCGCCGAGAACACGACCGGCGGGTCAACGCGACGGTGGCCTCCAAGCAGAAGCAGCTCCAACGGTTCATCGAAAAGAACCGTGCGAACGCCTCCACGGCCAGCCAAGCCAAGAGCAAAGCGAAGCAGTTGGAACGGCTGCAGACGACCGAAATCGAAGTCGACGAGCCGACGGTACAGATCCGCCCGCCCCGCGTTCAACCCCGTCAGGGGACGGCGCTGCGGTGCAACGAGATGGCGATCGGGTACCCCGACCACCGCGTCGCCGAGGCGATCACGCTCGAAATCGAACATGGCCAGCGAGCCGCCATCGTGGGTGACAACGGCCAGGGCAAAACGACCCTGCTGCGAACGCTCGTCGGGTCGCTGCCGCTGTTGGATGGCACGCTTCGCTGGGGATACGGTTGCCAGATCGGGACCTATGCCCAGCACGTTTACTCCAGCCTGGACGAACGGATGACGGTCCTCGAGACGCTGGAACAGACCAGCGATCGCGAGGTCACGCGTCAGGAGGTGTTGGCGATGGCCGGCGCGCTGCTGTTCCGCGACGAACACGTGCAAAAGAAAGTCAAGGTGCTCTCCGGGGGCGAACGGGCGCGACTCTGCATGGCCGCGTTGCTGTTGGGGACGGACAACATCCTGGTGCTTGACGAACCGGGCAACCACCTCGATGTGGAAACGGTCGAGGCCCTGGCCGACGCGTTGCTGATGTACAAAGGGACCGTGATCTTCACCAGCCACGATCGGCACTTCATGCGGCGGGTGGCGACGAGCGTGATCGAGGTCCGCGACGGTTCCGCCAAGAATTACTTCGGCAATTACGAAACCTACTTGCAGGCGGTCGAGCAAGAAGTCGACGAGGGCGAGCGGCAACGAAACCTCGCGGCCGGCAAATCGGGAGCCAAACCGTCCGGCTCCGGTGCGCCGGGGGGCAGCCCCGCGAAGGACAATGCGGCGAATCACCGGGCGGTTCAGCAAGACCAGCGTCGCGCCGACAAGGAATTGAAAAATCTCGAAAAGCGGATCGCGAAGCTCGATCAGCAAAAGCGAGAATTGGACCAGAAGCTGTTGAGCGAAACCGACCCGAAAGAGGCCGTGCGTTTGCATGACGAATTGACCGGGATCGCTTCCGAATTGGCGGAAGCGGAGGAACGCTGGTTGGAACTCAACCCGTTCTGATATAGCCTCTCCCAGCAACCTTCCTTCCCGACAGGAGCTGTCCGATGAATCGCTGGTTGCAGAATTTTGGGATCGCGTTCGGGCTGCTGGGGATCACCTGGGGCGTGGCCGACGGCCAGTCTCCCGCCCCGCCGGCGCCCGCCCCGCCTTCGTCTGCCTCGCCGGTGCCCGCAAGGGCGGAGGAAGCCGAGTTGGGCGTTCATGGCTTCGCCAACTCGGGTGACGTTCGGATCCACTACGTCACCCGCGGCACAGGCCCGCTGGTCGTGATGATTCACGGCTTTCCCGATTACTGGTACACCTGGCGGAATCAGATCCCGACGCTCTCCGAAAAGTTCCAAGTCGTCGCGATCGACCAGCGGGGGTTCAACGAGAGCGATCAGCCGGAAGGGGTTGAAAACTACACCCTCGATAAACTGGTCGGCGACGTGGAGGCGGTGATCCGCCATTTTGGTCAGGAACGGGCGATCGTGGTCGGCCACGATTGGGGAGGGATGGTCGCTTGGTCGTTCGCGATGACACGGCCGGAGATGACGCGGCGGCTGATCATCCTCAACCTGCCGCACCCTCAAGGGCTGGCGCGAGAACTCGCGACCAACCCCGAGCAGCAACGCAACAGCGCCTACGCCCGTTTTTTTCAGCAACCGGATGCGGCGGCCACGTTGACGCCCGAGGGCCTCGCCGGCTGGGTCAAAGATGTCGACGCCTATCAAAAGTACGTGGTCGCACTGCGGCGGTCCTCAATGGAGGGGATGCTCAACTATTACAAGGCCAACTACCCCCGCCCGCCCTACCAGCCATCGACCGAGCCCTTCCCAAAAGTGCGCTGCCCGGTGTTGATGTTCCACGGGTTGAAGGACAAAGCCCTGTTATCGCCGGCGCTCAACGGAACCTGGGACCAGATCGACAACGAACTGACCCTCGTCACCTTCCCGGACGCGGATCATTTTGTCCAGCATGATGTCGGCGATCGGGTCACTCGGATCATGGCCGATTGGTTGAACCGTTGACGCCAACCGTGCCGAAATGACACTGCGAATGGACGCCGGCTACGCTCGCCAACTGGTACCGTTTGAGGCGCAAATGACCGGTACCGTATCCATCGCAAATTGACATCAGCCCGCCGCGGTTTCGACCGGAACCGTGTCGCGGTCGCCAGGCTGTTCGGACGTTTTCAGCAGCGGGCCCGCGAAGGGTTGGCCGCCGTCGCGGTCGAGCCGGATCGACAGATGCCGTCGCCAATTCGGGTCATCGACCGCCGGGTAGTCCAAGCGGAAATGCACCCCACGCGACTCGGTCCTGGCGAGTGCGGCGCGGGCCATCATTTGGGCGGTGCAGAGCAGGTTTTGCAATTCCCAACCGCCGACCTGATCGAACTGACGCTGCATCGCGAAGCCGCAGATCGAGTCGACGGCGGCGGTCGCTTCCTGCAAGCCGGCCTCGTCGCGTTGAACGCCGACCAAGCGTCCCATGAAGCTCTTGAGCGAAGCCTTCACGTCGGCCACGTCGAAGTCGATCGACGGCTCGTGGGCAGCGTGTTCCAGCCTGAATGCCCGCATCGAATCGGGCATTTCGGCTGCGGCCAAGGAGGCGGCTTCACCGGCGTGAGCGCCATAGACCAATCCCTCCAAGAGGCTATTGCTGGCCAAACGGTTGGCCCCGTGCAGCCCGCTGCTGGTGACTTCGCCGGCGGCCCACAATCCCGGCAAGCTGGTGCGGCCTTGGCCGTCGACCGTGACCCCGCCGATCATGTAATGGGCTCCCGGGCGAACAGGGATCGGGTCCACCGTGATGTCGATCCCGAACTTGGCGCAAGCCTCGCCGATTCCCGGAAACCGTCGGCGGACCAATGCGGCCGGCAGGTGCCTCAGGCTCAGATAAACGGAGGACGACTTGGTTTTGGCCATTTGCCGAACGATCGATTGGCTGACCACATCGCGTGGGGCGAGTTCGGCTCGAGGATCGTAATCAGGCATGAACCGCCGGCCGTCATGATCCAGCAGCCAAGCCCCTTCGCCCCGGATCGCTTCGGTGATCAGCGACCGAGAAGCGCCCGCGATGTACAACACGGTGGGATGAAATTGGCAGAACTCCATGTCGCGCAGTTCCACCCCCGCGCGGTAGGCGACCGCAAACCCGTCTCCGGTCGCGACGGACGGGTTGGTCGATTCCCGATAAACCTGGCCGTTGCCGCCGGTGCAAAGGATGGTTTGTTTTGCCCAAACCAACATCAAGCGGCCATCATTGCCGCTGACCAACGCCCCCCGGCAAAGCCCCTCGTGGGTCAGCAGATCGAGCGTGAAAGTCTGTTCCCAAATTTCCAAGTTGGGCAAATCACGGCTGCGCTGAATGACCGCTCGCATCACTTCTTTGCCGGTCGCATCGCCCAACGCGTGTACGATCCGTTGCCGGCTGTGGCCGCCCTCGCGTCCCAGCGCGAGGCTGCCGGAGAGCTGATCGAAACGGGTGCCCCAGTCGATCAGTTCCTCGATCCGGCGGGGCGCTTCACGAACGACCAGGTCGACGACCGCGGGGTCACACAGGTTGCCGCCGGCAGCCAAGGTGTCCGCGACGTGGTCCTCGAACCGATCCTCCGGGTCGAGCACCCCCGCGATCCCACCCTGGGCGTACTGGCTGTTCGATTCGTAAAGTTTGTCCTTCGTGACGACGAGCACGGATTGGTGCGGTAGGGCGGCATTGGCCGCCCGTAAGCCGGCCAAGCCACCGCCGATCACCAACAAATCGGTGAAGTAGTGGGTCGCCGAGGCCGCTCGGAAAGGAACCAGGTAACGAGGTATCATGAGGGCAGGCTAGCAGGCTGGCAGGCTGGCGACGGAAGTCAGGTCCGCTGATAAAGGGTGGCTCGGGCGGCATCGCTTCGGCGACAGGGCGTCGCACGCGAAATTCGCCATCACCAACATCGGGGCGGTAACGGGTTGCTGAGGTCGGGGGTGAACCGTTTTCCGAAACGGGATTAACGAAAGCCGATAAACCGGTTCCAATATCAGGCCTGACATCGGGCCGGCGGTGATTGTCGGCAGGCTGTTCAGGCAAACCTCTCGGAACCAACCTCGGCCCGCGAATCCAGCTTCTTCAACCGCGACGAACCAGCTCATGAGTCTAACATCGTCCGGAGCGGACGTTCCAGCCGAAAAAACCGAACAGGCATCGCTGCCGATGCCTCCGGCCATGGACCCACGGCTGACATCCATCCAGCCGGGTGGTGGCGTGGTGATGAGCATCGAGTTGGCCTGGGGACGGGTCCGCCGTTGGTTTTTGCGGGCTCTTCGGCCTGGCTACGTCGAACGCATGCGATCCTTAAGGCAGGGTTCGCAGGGCAAACTGGCATTCGATCCGATCGACCCCCGTGACCTGAAGTACTTTCGCAACCAGGAAACCTACTGGTGGCCTGACAGCGACGATCCGTTCCGCTGGCGGGACGCGTTGCCGTTCGTCCGGGCGGGATTGGCGGAATTGATCCTGATCGCCGGCTTTTGCTTCTTGCTCGCCTTGGCGGTCGGCTGGTATTGGTGGCCGCTGGCATTGCCTCCGTCGATTGTCGCGATTCTGGTCATCTGGTTTTTTCGTGACCCCCCCCGGGCGATTCCGACCGAACATGGCGTGGTGGTCTCACCGGCTGACGGTAAAATCGTCCAAATCGAATCGATCGAAGATCCGACCATCGGTCCGGCGATTCAGATCGGAATTTTCCTTTCCATATTCAATGTTCACATCAACCGCAGTTCGCTCGAGGGAAGCGTGATCGGGGTACGGTACCGGCCGGGCAAGTTTCTCAACGCTCTGCGACCTGAATCGGCTCGAGAAAACGAACATCTCGACCTGCTGCTGGTTTCCCGAGACCGTCCTTCCCGAACCTTTCGGATCCGCCAGATCACGGGCCAATTCGCTCGCAGGATCGTCTGCTGGGTTCGGCCGGGCGACGTCCTGGCTCGGGGGGAAGCCTTCGGCATGATCAAGCTGGGGTCGCGAACCGAGTTGGTCATCCCACGTGACGAATCGCTGGAGCTGGAGATCGCCGTGGGAGACAAAGTCAGGGCAGGGTCAAGCAGGCTGGCACGATACCGCCTCGATCTTCCACGGCTTGCGACGGAAGGTTATTCGGGGGCCGAGACCGTTGATCCGACGACCCAGCTGGCATCGCGACCCGGTCTTGGCGAACAGGAAATCGCCACGCAGGAATCGAACGCTCCCGAGAGGAACGGATGAAATCACCTCGCAAGCCGATGCGGCGAGAAAATTGGCAGGTCGTCAGCGGTCCTCAGGGAAAGGAGTGGCCTGCCAAGAGCCCCCCCCGGCGTAGGCCAAGACGTCGCCTGACGCTGGCGGTCCTGCCCACGCTGCTGACCCTGGGCAACGGCGTTTGCGGGATGGCCGCGATCGCGGTCGCGACCAGCGCGCTGCTCGACTGGACCAACGAGGAACAGCTGTTCGTCGCCGGCTTGCTGATTTTCGGCGGTATGGTCTTCGATGCGCTGGACGGCTCGGCGGCTCGAATGACGGGTCAATCGAGCGAGTTCGGCGCCCAGTTGGACAGCCTCTGCGACGCGATCACCTTCGGGGCAGCGCCGGCCGTGATCGTGTGGCGGTTTAGCGATGTCCTGCCACATCGCATCGCTTGGGCGATCGGGGTGATCTTTGCCCTCTGCGTCCTGATCCGCCTGGCACGCTTCAACGTCGACACCGACGAAGATGACGGGCACGAAGGCTTCGACGGGTTGCCTAGCCCGGCGGCGGCCGGAACGATCGCCGCGTTCACGATCGCGATGCCGCATCTGGAATTTTTGACTCACGAGAGTTCTCGTGTGTGGGTGCGGAACGCGGCGGAATGGGCGTTGGTGATCTGTGAGTACCTCGTTCCCGCGTTGGCCGTCGTCTTGGCCTATTTGATGGTGTCCCGGTTCACCTACCCGCACGTCGTGCAGCAGTGGATGCGGGGCCGTCGCTCGCCGAATCAGATCGGTCGAGCGCTCTTTGCCGTCGGTGGGGTGATCATCCTTCACGAACTGGCGCTCCCGCTGGCGTTTTGCTGGTACGCGTTCGCCCCCGCCGCGAGGCAGTGGCGACGGTCGCTGCCATTGGCCGGTCCGACGGACCGACCGCCGGGCCTCGATTCCGAAGAAGAACATCCCGAACGGACCCGGCAGGTCAACTGATCCGCCCCCGGACTCACGGCCCGAACGGTTCGTGAAAGTGCGGCGGGGCCGTGAAGACGGGGGAACGCGAAGCCCCCTGCCGCAACAGCAGGTCATCCGATCACGACCGCTCACCGCGGCAATCCGGCGACACTTGCCTCGCAACTCGCGAAACCCCACAATGAGGCCCAACGGAATCGCACGCCGGATACGGAAGGCAAACATCGGCGTTTCCCCCGCGAGTCCCCGCAGGCCCATTTGAATCATGGTCAGTAGCACCAGGACGAAGTCAACTGCCAGAAAGGCGCCCCACGCGAGTCGCTTGTATCGGGAGTTCGCCCCCGCCTACGATGCCGTCTGGCCGATGTTGGCGAAACGGCGGATCTTGACCGCCATCCGGAGCTTGAAGCTGAAGCCGGGGGATCGCGTGCTGGAAGTCGGGATCGGCACCGGGATGTCCTTGCTGGCTTATCCGCGGGAAATCGAGTTGACCGGCGTCGATCTCTCGGAGTCGATGTTGGCTCAAGCCCAAAAGCAAATCAATGACGGCCGAATGACGAACTTCCACGTCCTGCCGATGAATGCCGAGGAGCTGAAATTTCCGGATGCGAGTTTTGACGTCGTGACCTCGTTTCACGTCATCAGCGTCGTCTCGGACCCCCGTCGAATGATGCTGGAGATGCTACGCGTCTGCAAACCGGGCGGGCGAATCTTGCTGATCAACCACTTTCGCAGCAACAACCCCTGGATCGCGAGGATGGTCGACTCGGCCGGCGCCGTGACCCGCCGACTGGGTTGGCGAACGGACCTCAGCCTCCAAGAGATCGTCGCGGAAATGCCTCTAAAAGTGGAACGTCGCTACAAGACGTCGCCAACCTCCCTGTTCACAATCATGACGGCGACCAAGCTCGACTTGCCGGCGGGTCAGCCTGCCTTGGTCGGCTCGAAATGAACCCCTCGACCGTTGCCGCCCGCCCTGCCGCTGCGGTCTCTGCTAGCCCACGTTGACCACCACGGGCACTTTCGTTCCAAGGGTTCGAATCGGCACGATCGGACAAGCCCTAACTTTGTCTGATAGTTGTCGATTTTCGTGAGTCGTTGCCGATAGACCCGTTGTCGAGATCGTCGCCGGAATCGATGGGAAGTCCCATCCGATCCAGGGTCGGTGTCGCGACGTTGGGTTTGACCGTACCGACCACAATTGAACATTGGACGAGGGAACCATGTTGGTCCTTTCGCGACATCGAGACGAAAGCATCATGATCGGCGACGATGTGGTCGTGACGATCGTTGACATCCGCGGCGACAAGGTGAGGCTGGGGATTGAAGCCCCTCAATCGATCCCGGTCCATCGGCAAGAGGTTTACGAAGCGATTCAGCGAGAAAATCGCCGCGCTTCTCAGACCGACGCCGAAACGACCCGCGGGGTTCATCCCCCGTCGGACGAACGGCCGGTACGGGAAGGCCGCGATCCGAGGCTGTCACGCGGGCCAAACCCCCGCTCCCATCGGCAAGGTCCCTAGTGCGGTGTTCCCATTGAAAATTAGGGTAGGACCGGACGGCTCGCGCCGTTCCGCTAACATAAATAGCGGCAGG
>RECD01000154.1 GCA_007694185.1 Planctomycetaceae bacterium | reverse complement strand
CCGGTGGCACCTTCCGAAGGAGCCCTGGGGGATTGTCATGTCCGACGTCGATGCGCTCAAGTCGCGACTGCCGGGATGCACCATCTCATGTTGGGAATTTCAAACAGACGGAGTTGGCCAAATTGTCGCAACACGGTGAGCTGACGAAGGGCAGCGGTTGCCTTTGTCGGTGAGGCCCGGCCGCGCCGCTTCCGACGCCAATTTCATTACAATCCCATTGCAATTCGACCCACAGATTCTGCGGAAGCGCCCAAGTCATTCGCCCGCGATCATCTGGCTGAGGTTATCCAGAAAGATGTCCGACGCTTCCACTTGGACACGATTGGTCCCCAGCCAGGTTTCATAGCCGCCGAGTTCGTGTTGGGCCGGTGTCGGCAGGTAGCCGAAATAGCCGTGAGCGAGCGACACGAGGAATCCCTTTCGCGGCCCGACTCGGCTTTTGAATTCCAGCCCGATCTCGGTAAAGATCTCGAACGGCATCGTGCCGATCCAGACGTCGCCGATCCGCAACGCTTGCAACGGGATCGACGTCTCCGCGGGGTGATCCGCCATCGAGACCGCGCGGCTGGCGTAGATCCGCGGCAGGTCCGCGCGGCCCGAATCCGTTTCCGGCTCACTCAACTTTTCCTGGGCCCAGGCGAGCAGTGCTGGCGAAGGCGTCCGCCACTTCACCGTCGGCTCCCGGTAGGCTGCCGCCAATTCGACGTCGGCGCGATATTCGATTTGCTCGAGCGCCTCGTGGACCTTAGCGGCGACGTCGTTAGCGACGTAACGCATCTGTTCGTAAGCCGGTTTGCGAGGCCGAGGTTCGCGAAAGTTGATGTTGTTGACATCGCCGCTGGTGCCGTTGGCCAGCATCGGTACGAACGGCGGCGATTGGTGATCAGCCCCCTGCAAACGAATCAATTCTTCGCAAAACATCCCGAAATAGTCCGCGGAAACGTGCCCCGAGCCGACGCCGCCGACGTAGTGCAACGAATAGGCCGCGAACAACCCGATCATCGCCCCGTCCGGCTCGCGAACGGCCAAGAAGGAAACTTCCGGATCGGTCGGCCCAGCTGGTCGCAACAACTCCTTGCTGCCACCGGGAGGATTCATCTTCACCCGGTCGATATCGCCGTAGGGGCTCTTGGCGACATAGCTATCAGCCATGAACCACCGCCGGTTGAAAACGTGCTCTGGTGCCTCCGCGATCCCGAACCCGACTTCGGCCGGCCGCAACAGGTTCGCCGCTCGGGTCACGCCGTCGACGATCCGGCTGACGACGAACCGCTGGTAATCGTCCAGTTCCTGCTTCACGTCAAACCGACTGATTCCCAGTGCGCTGACCGCCGAGTGGGTATGAGTCGCCGAAATCAGGACGTTCTCGGTCGGGATCGACAACCGCTCCGCGATCTCGGCGCGCGCCCGATCGCTGATGCTGCGGTGTATCCCCAACAGGTCGCAGACGACCAAGGCGAGCCGCGTTTGGCCGTCATCGAGCACCAGGCAACGGGCGTGCAGTTCGTCGTGGACGTGAGTCGCCGGGAAGGGTTGGAAACCGCCAACCACCGGGCCACCGAGCGGCGGCGTGATATTGCTGGTCGCCGCCCCCGCACGGAACTCGCCCGCGGCACGCTCCGCCAGCGAACCGACACAGGCTAAAATCAGCAAACCGGTTATCGTCAGGTGTCTCATCGGTGGGGCTCCAAGAGTGCAAGCGGCAGGGTCAACGAGTGCCAGCGGCAGGGTCAACGGGCGGGTTGGCCGACCGAGCGGCCTGCGATCGATGATACACTATGAGCCGTCCCGCTGGCCTGCTCGCCGATTCGCTTGCTGGCCCGCACACCGGCCTGCCCGCCGGCCTGCTTCGACCGTTTTCGTCTCCTACGCCCCGACACGTGATGCTGCGACTGTTTCGCAACTGGCACATCCGCAGGTTGCTGCGGGAAGAGCTTTCGCCGCAGCAGCTCCAATGGCTGAACGAACGGATTTCGATCCGTGCGCGGTTGCGTCCCGAACAGCTCCGGCGGCACGAGGCGATCGTTCGTGTGATGATCGCCCGCTGCCCGTGGGAGGGCTGCGAGGGGCTGCAAGTCACCGACGAGATGCGAACGCTGATCGCCGGTCACGCCGCCGTGATGTTGCTCGGGGCCGATAACTACTATTTCGATTCCGTTAACGCTATCCTGGTTTTTCCTGGGGTGATCCAGCGGAAGGACAGCGAAGACCCGATGACGCTCGGGGAGGCTTGGTCCAATGGCGGGATCGTGTTGTCTTGGCCCGAGGTCCGCGCGACGACCTATCACCGTGGCGCACGCAACGTGGTGATCCACGAATTCGCTCATCATCTCGATGGCCTGGATGGCGAAATGGGGGGTTCGATCCCGTTCAGAGGTACCGATGACCAGCGGCGTTGGCACGAGATCTCCACGCGCGAATACGAACGGCTGGTCGAGGACGTCCGCCGCGACCGGCCGACGGTGCTTGATCCATACGGGGCGACCAATCCGGCTGAGTTCTTCGCGGTCGCCAGCGAGTGCTTTTTCGAACGGCCCGACCGACTCCGCAGCCACCACGCCGAACTGTTCGAATCGCTGGGACGCTTCTACGGGTTCGACCCTTCCTGAGCCGCCGCGACCCCTTCGGCGGAATCGGCGAACACGAGTTGGCCGTCGACCAGTTCCGCCCGTCGACCCATCGCCGCGGCCAATGAATCGCTATGGGTCACAGCGATCAGCATCGCGCCGCTGTGACGTTGGAGTTCCAACAACAGGTCGGTGATCTTCTCTGCCGATCGGCGATCCAAATTGCCCGTCGGCTCATCGGCGAGGATCAATACCGGGTCGCGGAACAGCGCCCGCGCGATCGCCACCCGCTCCCGTTCGCCACCCGACAATTGCGACGGCAGGTGCGTGACCCGCTCGCTCAATCCGACCCGTTCGATCAAGTCCTCCGCCCGCGCGTAGTCCTCCGCCCCCGCCGCCCCGAACGCCAACGCCGGGATCAGCACGTTTTCCAGAACCGTCAGTTGCGGCAACAGGTGATGGTCTTGGAAGACGAATCCGATCTTGGCGTTGCGAAACTCAGCCAACCGCCGCTCGCTGAGGACGAACGGGTCCGTCCCGCCGATCTCGACCGTGCCCGAATCGGGGTGGTCGAGCGTCCCCAAGATCTGCAATAGCGTGCTTTTGCCGCTGCCGCTCGGACCGACCACCGCCAGCGATTCGCCGGGTGTCATCCGCAACGACAGGTCACGCAACACGTGCAACCGCTCCTCGCCGGCGCGGTAAGTCTTGTTCAATCCCTGGACCGTCAATCCGCTCATCGTGCTCCTGCCCCCTCGGCTCCCGCCGTGCCCGTCCCATCGTCCCCTGCCGCCCCTGACTCCCCTTCGGGGTCTTCCCGATGAGCTTCGATCAACGCCAGTAGCGACAAGCCGTAAAAGGTGTATTCCACATCGACTTCGCGGTCGAACGCGAAACCGTGAAAGCCGCCGAGCAGTTCTCCGTTCTCCACCCGCCGCATCGACATGGCGTAGCGATGCAGACCGCCCAAATTCAGCCGATCGGTCGCCCCCAAATCGCTCATCGTCACCATCCCCGTGCAGCTGCTCAGCAGATCGGCGAGCGAAATGCGGTCGTTGGCCGACAACCCCCCTTCGTCCGTCGCCATATCCGCCAAAAACTCGATCGTCAACTCCTCGAGGCTCGGGTCGAGCCTCCCCAACGCCTTCAACGCCCCGATCCCAGCCGCCGTCGGGTTCACCCCGGCCCGCTTGGCAACCCGGATCTCGCGAAAGCCGCCGTCGACCATCCGCTGAGTATCGAGAAACCGAACGATCCGGTCCGGCTCCGGCGCCTCGCCACCAAGCAATTCATAAGCGAGCAGATTGAGAAAGGTTTGGTAGGTGCTGCCGGCAACCCCGCCGGGCAACTTCGCATAGCCGCCGTCGTGACAGCGATGCGTTTCCAACCGGTCGAGGATCGACTGACGCAAGTCCGATTCGGGCGCGATCACTTCGATGCCGTGGGTCAGCTCCAGAATCGAAGCGGCCATCACCGCAGAGACCAAGTCGACCACGCCCAGCGGCTTATCCGGCGGCGTGTCGAGCGTCGCACTGAGAAAATCAGCAGCTCGGGACGCGACCGCGTCGTCGATCCCGTCGACGATCAATAACCCCCGCAACCCGAAAGCGGTGTAATACGGGTCGCTATCCCCCTCGCGACCGGCAAACCCGCCGTCCGACCGCTGCTGGCTCAGCAACCACTGCCGGCTATTGTCGCGAACCTCCGGGTCCAAACGGGACGCGCCCCACGCCAGTCGCAACGTCAGGTCGGTCAGGTAGCCGCCAGATGGGTTGAAACTCATTCGGCAATCCGCTCGATCACGACCATGCACATGTCATCGTCCTGCTGCCGTCCCTTGCCGATGAACGCCCGCACCTCGGAGACGATCCGGTTCAAAATCACGTCGGCACCACCCCCCTGCGCCACGCAGGCCCGGATCCGGTCGATCGAATACAGCTCATCAGCCGCGTTCATCGCCTCGTTGATCCCGTCCGTGTACATCACCGCCACGTCCCCTGGCTTCATCGTCAGCGACGTCGCCTCGTAACTCATCCCTTCGTCGATCCCGATCGGCAGCCCCGACTCCTCCTCGCCCGGTTCGGACGTCGAGCCGTCTGCGGCATGAAAAACCAACGGCGCCATGTGCCCCGCGTTGACGATCCGAACGTCGTCGCCGGACGGTCCCAGCACCATCATCAAGAACGTCACGAAACGCTCCAAACCCAATTGGCTCATGTTGTCATTCAGCCGCTCGATCGCCGCTGCCAAGTCGGGCTCGGCAGCCAGACAAAACCGGGTTTCGGCCGACAGCTTCGCCATGAACATCGCCGCCGCCACCCCGTGGCCGACCACATCCGCCGCCACGATCGCCCAGCGGCCGTCCGGCAACGGGATGTAATCGAAGTAATCCCCACCGATGAACTGCGCGGCTTGGTAGTAGCTGCAGACTCGGTAGCCCGGGATGTTTGGTGCCGATTGAGGCAAAAACGCTTGTTGAACGTCAGTCGCCAACCGCAAATCCTGCTCCACCTCCTGTTGCTTCAACGTCCGTTCGTGCATTTGCGAGTTGCGGATCACGATCGCCGCTTGACCCGCCACGCCGGACAACAGGTCGACATCGTCCTCACGGAACTGCCCCCGTCCTTCCGTCGAATCGATCTGCAACGCCCCGAACGACTCACCCTGCCCATCGGTCAACGGCGCGCAGACCATGCTCTTGATGCTGAAGTCGGCAATCGATTGGCTCGAATCGAACCGCTGATCGTTCGACGCGTCGAGCGACAAAAGAGCCGTCCGGCTGCTCATCGCTTCGCGGATGATCGTGCGGCTGATCCGGACCGATTTTGTCTCGTCGTCCGCCCGCCGCATCTTCACCCAACGTGGGATCAGGTTCCCCTCGGCGTCCTTCAACACCACAAAACCACGGTCCGCCTGCGGGAAGATCTCAAACAACGTCGTCAAAACCTTCGGCAAGACCTCATCCAGTGCGAGCGCCTCGCTCAGGTTCGCGTTGATCTTCATGAGCGCCGCCAGCTTCGCCTCCGCCGTCGCCGCGATCCGAAACCCCTCGGCCCCGCTACGGAACTCGACCTTGGAAATCGCCGAATCCTCGCCGACCTCGTCGTCGATCATCGTCACGCCGAACGTCGAACCGCCCGCGTAGTCACTCGCCGTCCCGGTCACGAACGCCGGCGCGGCATCGCCATGAAAAACCAATTCGACCTCACAGATCCGCACTTTGTCGCCCTCTGACAGCGACTGAGACCCGTTGATCAGTTGCCCGTTCAAAAAAGTGCCGTTGCGACTGCCCTGGTCCTCCAAGAAGTAATCGTTGCCGCGCCGCATGATCTTGGCATGAACGCGGCTGACCGCGCCGACGTCCACGATCACGTCGCAATCCGGGTGCCGACCGATCACGGTCTCGCCCGGCTTCAGCTCGTAGCGCTGCGTCTCGCCCGCAAGCCCTAATTTCGCCATGAACGCCATCGCCGATTCACCTGCCGGAACGCTGGGGAGCAAAACCGCTGATTGTAGGCGCCCCCCGCGAGCCGCTCAATCGATCCCCCCGGTTTATCCGCCCCATCCGGACCGAAATTGGCCGGACCGAAATTGGCCGGACCGAAATTGGCCCGATTTCCCGTTGCCATGCCCCCCTCGCCAACGATAGACTCTGCGGATATCGTGTTACATCTCAAATCATTCTCGAACCGGGGAGAAATCAAGACATGCAGTTGGAGAGCCGATGGTCAAGTTAGTTGTTCGTGATCGTGAATCGATTCAGGAAGCGGTCCGACGGTTCCGCAAATTGGTCGAGCGGAGCGGGATCAAGAAAGAAATGCGTCGCCGGGAATATTACGAAAAGCCTAGCGAAACCAAGCGACGAAATAAGCTGAGGGCCGAGCGACGCGGTCGCCACACCCGCATGCTCCGGGCCTGATCGAGCCACCTCCCCAGCAGCAGCCCGAATTCTCGCCCCATCCGTCCCACCGGCGTTCCCCCTCCCTACGTCCAATTCCCCCTGGACGATTGG
The DNA here is from genome assembly GCA_007694185.1 of Planctomycetaceae bacterium. Classification (GTDB taxonomy): domain Bacteria; phylum Planctomycetota; class Planctomycetia; order Pirellulales; family Pirellulaceae; genus UBA6163. Next base: position 2,299 of record RECD01000154.1, on the reverse strand, counting down.
CTCAGTGGCTCCCGCCGGCCGAGTTCAAACGGGAAGCTGATTCGGTTATCCGGCGGGATCGATCCAGAGGCATTTCGCCGAAATTCGCCGACGGTCGTTCGTCCTCCGCCAAAAATCGAGGTTGACACCCAGCTGAACGGCCCCACTGCCGTTCGGTCGATGCACGCGACCACGTGTGCCACCACAAGCGATCCATCCGAGATCACACCCCAGGGCGATTAGCTCAGTTGGCTAGAGCGTCTCGTTTACACCGAGAATGTCGGGGGTTCGAGTCCCTCATCGCCCATTGTTCGGAACTTTCGGCACCATCCGCAAACATCAGCGGCTCTCCCGGGGCCGTTTTTTGTTGGTTTTTTTCCGTCGCCGAGATCGGCTGATGGTCGGCGGGGGACCGCTGCTGCCCTAGGACGCAACCGCCACGGCAAACCGGGGTTGGCGCCTCGATCGTCTAGCGGAAGCTCTCGGCCGTCGCCATCGCGTCTTTAGCATCGCGACCAGCACCCGGTTGCCCGACCAATTGGCAACTTCCTAGGCCTGGAATTCGGCCATCAACTCCGTTTCCCAAAACGCCCGCAGGTTTTGTACAAGCTTCGGCCACGGAACCAGCCCGATCGCGTTGATGATGGCCCTAAATCGGGCACCGCAAATTGACGCCGGCACCCCGATAACGATCGATCACGTAAACCGACCCCACCGGCACGGCAACCCAAGCGGCTTCGAGATCGGGGCGTCACTCTGAGAAGACGATCCGCCATGATCCCGCGGAGGCTGTGATTTTTTTCGAATGGCAAAGATGCAGGCACACTCCGTCTGCCGTGCCCGCCCAAATAGCGACGCTCAAGAGAGGCGATCGAACGGCGGGCCGCACGACCAGATCTTCTACCATTTCACCCGAAGATTCGGTGGAAGAGCTTTTGGTATTCTACTGATGCGGCTGGCACGCTCTGCTGGGCCGGTGTTGAATCTCGTTTCCACCGTTTGAACTGCTTGATGAAGGGGCGATATGGCTGATTTTACACCCGCTCAGGGACGATATTTGGCGTTTATCCACGCTTACATCAAGCGACGCGGGTGCCCGCCTGCGGAGTCGGATATCGCTGCGGCGATGTGCGTCTCGCCGCCGTCGGTGAACCAAATGGTGAAGATGCTGGAGAAAAAGGGGCTGATTTTGCGCCATCCGGGCCAAGCGCGTGCGCTTCAGATCCTGATCCCGGAGGATGAGATCCCGTCGTGGGGCAGTGGCAAACCGGGGAAAAAGGCGGCCCGTTCAGACCAATCGCCAAGTAAGCCCAAGGCGGTCCCGAAGTCGCCTCCGGCCAACCTCTACGTTGTCGAGGTGTTCCTGATCGGAGGACCTGTTAGCGACAAGTTCCGCAAGAAGCAGATCAGCCGCATGATCGAAATCCGCGGCGAGCAGAAACTGGAGGACCTGCATCAATCCATCTTCAAGGCGTACGACCGGTGGGAGCAGCACCTGTACGAGTTCCAATTCGGCAAACGTCCCCATGATCCCGACGGAACCAATTACGGAATTGGCGACCCGCCCCCCATAAAAGGGAAAAAGGCAAAGAAGCAAGCCGGTGACGCTCGTACCACCAAGCTCGACGATCTCGACCTGCGGCCGGATCAGATCTTCGGCTACTGGTTCGATTTCGTTGACCATTGGTTTCACCAGATAAACCTGCTCCGGATCGAACAGGCGATCCCGACCGTCACCTACCCGCGGGTTATCAGACGCGTCAGCATGTCGCCACCGCAATATGCGGACAAAAAGTGACCGGGAGACATTTCAGCGATGACGAGATCAACGGCAAAGAAGCAGCCCAAAAAGCAGAAGCGCAAGCTCACGGCTGCTGAAAGGAAGGCCCGGCGTGAACGGAAAGAGAAGTTCATGACGATCTTCATCAACGGCAAGCAAAAGCGGGTGCCTCGTCCGCAGCTGATCGAAGGACTGCCCCCCGACGAGTTCATCGCCCGAAACGCAGACCCGATCTGGTTGCACCAGAACGAACTCTGGGAGCTGATGCCGGAGTTCGATCCGGTGGACGAGAGCGAATGAATCCCGAGAGGGAGGGGGCATGACCACAGAGACACAGAGTTTGATTGCTGATCTCTTTGCCCGTGACCATTGGCCCGCAGGACGGCACATACCTGCCGGTGCCGTCAACCATCAGACCCGGGAGATCAAATGCCCAAAAGCCCAATGGGCGACACATCGGCTTGTTTGATTAGTCCTATGAGTTTACCCGACAAACTTCTGCGGCTAGTCCGTCACCGTGCGGCGAATTGCGGTTTGTGG
>RECD01000222.1 GCA_007694185.1 Planctomycetaceae bacterium | reverse complement strand
TCGATGTGGCGTGAGCTGGTGTGGAATTTCAAGAAGTACTTTGGCAGGGGCTCGTGTGCGGGCTCGTCGCCAGCGATGGCGGAGGACGCGCAGCGTCACGGTCGAGGTTGGCACCGCGGTCAAAAGACTGCCCGAGCCTTCTTCGTCGCGGCCTAGGCAATTAAACTGCACTCGCTTTGCCGACAGTTTCGACCGCCAGGCCGACCGTCCGCTCATGGCCAAGAGTGCTCATTTCAAGCGTCTGCCGCAGAACTCTAGCCAAATTCCAGGGTACCAAAACGCCTCACTGGTGCTAGCCTCCCGCCTTGTGAGCAGCCGGCTATTGGGACCAGACGCCGATCGTCGTCCCGTTTGCTCGCAGCACCTCGGCATAGAGTGAGTGGTGTGATTCGCGGTGGCGTTCGTGTCACTTTTCGGGGGTCGTTCGGGATAGAAACCCGAAAAGGGGAGCCGACAAAATGTGGGTGGCACCTTTTGGAAGGGCTGAAATGTGGGTGGCACCTTTTGGAAGGGCTTTCGGGATAGAAACCCGAAAAGGGGAGCCGACAAAATGTGGGTGGCACCTTTTGGAAGGGCTGAAATGTGGGTGGCACCTTTTGGAAGGGCTTTCGGGATAGAAACCCGAAAAGGGGAGCCGACAAAATGTGGGTGGCACCTTTTGGAAGGGCTGAAATGTGGGTGGCACCTTTTTGAAGGGCTGGCGTCTTTCGTAGCTGCTCAGATCTCGTTGCCTCAGATGAATTGCGGAACGATCGCTTCGCTGCTTAGCGACCGAGTGGCTGGTGGGCCGATGCGGGCAGCGTGTGGGTCGGCGGAGTCGCTAACCGTTGAGGGAACTGCGTGTCCGGCAAGGTGGCGCGAGCCTTTTGCCGCAAAGTCTGCGCGATCCAGTCGGAAAGCTCGCTCCTTGGCTGCCGGTCGTTTGACAACAGCGTCAGACCGCCGTTTTGGGTTTGCTCACCGCGGGTGTCGTTGACCAACCATGACTTTTCCGCCAAACCGAGTGCCGTCGGATAGACGATCGCTTCGACCAGGATAATGTTTTCCTGCGTAGTGGAGCCTCCTGCGCGGCGGGGGCGAAACAGGTTTCCGACCTTGGGAATGTCTTCCACCAGTGGGATGCCACTGCCCCATTCTTCGTTGTCCAGCAGCACGCGGAATCGGCTGATTTCTTGTAATTCGAGGCTGGGGATGTGTACGTTCGCCTCGACCAGATGTCGCTGGACCCCGGCCATTTCGGCCGGACTGCCGACGACGTTTCGCCGCGGCGTGTGGGTGTAGAGCAAATGGAACGCGACGCTGAACCCATCCGGCTGAATGACCGGCGTGACGACGATGTCATCCCCGGCGGCGACCCTAATCCGCTCGGAGTGGCCGGTCAGTTCCTCCAGGTGCTTTCCCGGCGTCGGTAGCAAGCCGGATTGGGTTAGCAACGCGCTGCTGCCAGGGGCCGCCGATTCGCTGGCTGCCAGCATTCCTGCGGTCGCCGATAGCGAATGGGCTTCTCGAACCAGTCCCTGAGTGACCTGCAAGCCTTCCTGCAGCAGCACCGGTCGAACGGGCCGATCGAGCATCGCGACCTGACCGGGACTGACCCGCGCCCGCACCCGATCGGGAGTCAAAATGGTTGTTGATTGGAGCTGTCCCATCCGCGACTTCCACGCCCCCGAGTTGCTGCGTAAATCCTCGATCACCGGCTTGTAGAATTGGCTCTTCAAGTCGGCTTCGAAAGCCATCGTCAACCGCTTCCATTGGCCATCGAGCGCGGCGACCTCCGATCGCAAAACTTCGCGCAAGTCGAGCGCCGCTGACGCCCGCTCCTCGATCACGCTGTCCGCCAACTGGGCGAATGAATCGGCATCGAGCGTCCTTCCCGAAAGGGTGCGGATCGCCGCGACTGCCTCACCACTTGCGGTCGCGAGCGCGAGGACCATACGATCCTGTCGCATCGCGGCCACTTCCTGTTCCGCTTGGCGATACTTCAACAACGCCCGCTGAAACCTTGCAGTGGCGATCTGAATCGGGTTGATCGAATCGGCCTGCTCGCCGTAGGAATCGAGCACCGTCATCGTCTGGACAAATCGGCAGTCGAGTGCCGCCGAGGGGTTGGCTCCGGCTTCTTCCGCCATGCCCGACTTGGTGAACTTGGCCCAGAAAGATGCCGTTTTTGCTGCCTCGGCCGCGTGGGGAGCGACGAGTCGTTGCTGGTATTCCCGATGGATCCGCGGCAATTCCGAATCGACAAGTTGCCGAAATTCGGCCAACACCTCTCGCCGTACCTCCTGGTTCGCTAACCCGACCAGATAAAGCGTGGTCACGATGTCGCGAGAGTCAAGCATCGCTAAAGACAGCGGTGAGTTCGCCCCGTGCAGGGTGCAAAAGTTCTCCACACAGGGTGCGTAAAAGAAGCTTTGCTCGAATCGGCCGGGGTTGGCCGCGTGGTATCGCGACGCAACATTGCCGAGCGCCGTGCGGAACAACATTTGAGCCGACCGGCAAAGCCTGCGGGCGTGCGACAGGTAGCGATCGACCGCCCCGTTCACCCCTTCGACTGCGGCATCATCCGAGCCGGTGAATTGGATGACGTGAATCCCCAGTTTCACTTGGCCAACCGGTTGATCGATCTCGTGGATCATCCGCGTGATCGCGTTGACCCCCGCCAGTGGTCCACGCAAGTGCAGTATCCCTTCACCGACGACCGTAATGCGAACCCGATCGATCGCATCCGGAGAAGCGGTGGGTCGTAGGATCAAGCCGTGGGGCGATCGGGGAGCGTCACTTTCTTGGCGAAATGACTCGGCCCGTAGCGACTCTTCCTCCTCGGCAAGCCATCGCAATTCCTGATCGATATTCGCCATGTCACGCTGCACGCCGTGGCGATGCGGGACGAAAGAATGCATTGGCATGTCGGCAACCGCCCTGCGAATCACCCCGGGCGGTTGTGCAGCCCTGGCTTGCAAGGCGTCCCGTTCGGCCAGCAATTGGCGTTTGCGTGACGCATGTTCCGCCATTCGTTGGCGGGGATCGGTCGCCGAATGTGGCTCGGGAGGCGTGACCGGATCACGGACCATCGCGATCACCCGTTCGGTGTCGCGGACGTAATAGAGCGGGATCAACCGGGTTGCCGGTTCGTACGGTGGCGAAGTCGGGAACTGGTTCAACGGCGGTTGCGCGATCCCGATCAGGGCAGGAACCACGCCGCACCAGCACCAGAGGAAAACCATGATGGCGTACCGTCTCGGCCGATTGCGCCAACTCGCCGTTCGATCGGGTAATCCTGCCATCGACTGCCTACCGCTTGAATCCTGCCCCCCCACTTCGCTTCCGGATCTTTCCATCAGCCTTGTAGCATCACCCCATCCTGCACCGAAAGATCAGTGATCTACCATTGCCTCATCGCTAGCGAACGCAGCATTTGGCTTTCGATCGGCTTCACGCGGCTCAGTCGGCCGCAGGCTGCGGGGCGCCAACGGGCGTACCTGGCCGTCGGCCCCACCGGGATGGGGTTACAATAAGCGGTTTTGTTTTGCAGCTAACCAGGGGTACTGCCGTCTTTGCGGAGTTGGTTCGGTCCGCATTTCTGGATGACGCGATTGGGAGGAAGGTGTGAGTTTGTTGGATGAGCCGGCTTGGGAATGCCCTAACTGTCAGGCTCGCCGGGATCGGTTCCAGGCGATCGGCCTCGGGGCGCTGTTCCTCACGGCGACCTCGTTCGGGGTGTTGGCTTTCGTCACGTTGCCCGTCTTCATCGTGCTCGTCATCCTCTCGAACCGGCCCTGCCAGGTTTGTCGCGCCCGCAGACCTCGGTCAGCCGATCGGCGTTGACCACAAGGACGAGGCCGGCCGCCGCGGGACTGGCGATCCGTCGCATCCCCTTCGCGGCTGTGAATTTGCGAAAGGCAACGTAGTGGGCACACTTCCTGGCGTCAGGCTAGGATGCCCTTCACCACACGTGCCTCTTCGACTCCGGTCAGCTTGAAATCGAGTCCCTGGAATCGGTAGGTGAATTTGTGGTGATCGATCCCCAGCAGATGCAGGAGCGTGGCGTGAAAGTCGCGAACATGAGTCCGGTCTGTGACGGCGTTGTAGCCGAAATCGTCGGTCGCTCCGTAGCTGGTCCCGGTGCGAACCCCGCCTCCGGATAGGACCAGCGAAAAACCTTGAATGTGGTGATCGCGTCCGCTCCCTTGGGCCATTGGCGTGCGGCCAAACTCGCCACCCCAGATGATCAGCGTGTCGTCGTACAGCCCACGTTCCTTCAAATCGCGAATGAGTGCCGCGGTCGCCTGGTCGACTTCTTTCGCGGTGATCTCCATCGATCGCTTGATCGCCCCGTGGTGGTCCCAAGCTCGGTGATAGACCTGGACGAATCGAACGCCCTGTTCCAGCAACCGCCGGGCCAGCAAGCAGTTGGACGCGAACGTCCCGTCGCCGCCCTGAGTCCCATAAGCCTCCAAAGTTTTCTCCGACTCGCCCGACAAGTCGGTCAACGTAGGCACGCTCGTCTGCATCCGAAACGCCATCTCATACTGCTGAATCCGCGTCGCGATCTCGGGGTCCTCCACCAACCCATCGAACTCGGCATTGAGTGTGTTGACTGCGGTCACCAAATCCCGCTGCTGGCGCTCGCTGACACCGTCGGGCCGATTCAGGTACAGCACCGGCGCGCCGGTCGAGTGAAACTGGACACCCTGATACCGCGACGGCAGAAAGCCGCTGTGCCACTGACGCGCCGCGATCGGCTGCGCCTGACCGCCCTTGCCGACTGACGTCAACACGACGAATCCCGGCAAGTCATCACACTCTTGCCCCAACCCGTACAGCACCCACGATCCCATGCTCGGACGCCCCGCCATCGCCGAACCGGTGTTGAACAACAGGTGTGCCGGGTCGTGGTTGATTTGGTCGGTATGCATCGACCGGACGATGCAGAGGTCATCCGCAACCGAACCGATTTCGGGAAACAGCTCGCAAATCCGCTGGCCGCTCTGACCAAAACTCTTGAAATCGAACTGCGGCGCCAGCGCGTTCAAACTTTGTCCCTGCAATTGAGCGACCTGCTGGCCGTCGGTCAGCGAACGCGGCATTTCCTGGCCATGCATTTCTCGCAGCACCGGCTTCTCGTCAAAGGTCTCCAAATGAGAAGGCCCGCCGGCCATGTAGAGGTGGATCACCCGTTTCACTTTCGCCGGGTGATGGGGACGGGCCAGCACCCCGCGGGTGACGTCGGCGGTCTCCGCAAAAGCAGACTCGTCCTCTTTGAGAAGCGACCAGAGCGCCAGCGGCCCGATCCCCAGCGACGTCCGTCGTAGGAAGCTCCGTCGACTCTGCGCATCGACCGCCTGACGCACCGACGCCTTGACCGATTTCCGATTCGCCATCCCGTTCCGCCCCGTTGTTAGTAACTCAGTATCTCGATGCTCAGTATCTCATGATCGATTCGTGCAGGTTCAAAACCGCACGGCAGACGCCGGTCCAAGCGGCCCATTCCGCGTCGTCCAAAGCGTCGTCCGATTCCCCTTGCCCGACGCTCACCAGCGCCGCCGCCCGAGCCCCGTCCTCACGAAACTCAGCCAAATCTCGCTGATACAAATCGCCCAGCACCTGCGTTTCCGTCGGCCGCGGTTTCCGCGCAAGCGCCATCCGAAAGAGCGTTTCCAGCCGATTCTCGAAATCGTCGTCGCTCGCCCGCAGCACCCGAGCCGCGAGCGCCGTGGCCGCCTCGACATAACTCGGGTCGTTCAACAACACCAAGGCTTGCACCGGCGTGTTCGACCTGTCCCGGCGGGCCGTGCATTCCTCGCGGGGCGGGGCGTCGAACGCCAACAGGCTCGGGTGCAGAAACGTCCGCTGCCAATGAGTATAAAGGCCACGTCGATACTGGTTCGATCCCGTGTCGGCTTCGTATTCCCGCATCGGGAAGTTCAGTTGGCGCCAGTACCCGGGCGGCTGGTAAGGTCGAGCGCTACGACCACCGACCTTACGCTCCAACAGCCCGCTGACCGCCAACGCGTTGTCTCGAACCGGTTCCGCGTCGTAACGCCACCGGGATTGGCGGGCGAGCAAACGGTTGAACGGGTCGGCTTCCGTCTGAGCGGCGGTCGGCGTCGAGGACCGCTGATAGGTCGCCGAGCCGACCAGCAGTCGGATGATGTGCCGGACGTCCCAGCCGCTTTCGATGAACTCGGCCGCCAACCAGTCGATCAGTTCGGGGTGCGACGGGACTTCTCCCTGGGACCCGAGGTCGTCAACAGAACGTGAAATGCCGTTGCCAAAAAACAGCATCCAAAGCCGGTTGACCATCGTCCGTGCGACCACCGGGTTTTCCCGGTCGACCATCCAACGGGCCAAGTCCAATCGGTTCAGCCGCTCGCCCGAAGCGACCCGCTCGGCCAGCGACCCGGCCGGCAAGAAATGGGGCAACGCAGGTTCGACCAGCTCACCGGAATCGTTCATCCAGTCGCCTCGCGGCAGGACACGAATTTCGCGCGGCGTCGTCGCGGTGGTCGCCAACGTCGTGGGGACCGAACGCTGGAGTGTCGTTCGTTCGTCCTGCAAACTGCGCAGCCGATCTCGCGTCGCGGCATGCAGCTCAGATTGCTGACGAAACGCGTCCCACAACCGTTCCCGCTGTTCGTCAGTCCGTTGGCTTTCGTCCGTCTCAAAAATCGTCAGCAGCTCTGGCAAGGCGATCGCCGACTCCGGTTCGTCCGCCACCTCCGCCGCGACGTAAATGCGAAACTTCCCGACGTTATGACCGCTGCCAAACCGCTGGCCCAAGCGGATCATGGCCGTCCGGTCATCACTCTCAAATTTAGCGGCTTCCTTGGCGACCAACACGAATTGATGTGGCTGGCCGGTCTGCGGTAGGATCGCCCACCCGACCCGATTGCCCGTGATCACGAACTCGGGCGAATGCTGGGCCTGGGTATGAGTCGCGGAGGCCGTCGTCCACTCGACCGTGCGGCCTGCCACTTCGAGTTCGAGCGATTGCAGCACTAGGTTGCCGTTGCCAGCCCGTCCGGGGCCCTTGGCCGGCAACGAATCGTCCGGCAAGAGTTCCAACCGCACCGCGGCGATCCTTTCGATCGGCAGAGTTGCCGTGATCAGATACGCATCCTCGGCCGGGTTGTCGCCGCTGGCCAACACGGAGCCGTCGTGACCGATCGACAGCGTCGCCCCGCCCTCGGACGTCGCGGTCACGGGGCGAACCAGTTTCCAGTTGCCTTGGCTTTCGGCTACCCGCCGTTTCCATTGCTCGAACGCCTTGAGCTTGACGTCCGACCGTTCGTCGAATTCCGCTTGCGCAACAGCGATCTCGGCGTCCAATTCGCTCATTCGCCGCTGTTGTGCCGGCGTCGGGACCGGCAACTGCTCGATGTGGACCGCGTTGCGGATGATCCCCTCTTCCTTGATATCCGCGAAGAAGGCGGCGAAGCTGTAAAAATCCTTTGCCGTGTAGTCATCGAACTTGTGGTCATGGCATTCGGCGCAACCGAACGTCGAACCGAGCCACACCGCGCCGGTCGTTCGTACCCGATCCGCCGAGTACTTGGCCAAGTACTCCTTGGGCTGCACGCCGCCTTCGCCCGATGACCGATTCAACCGGTTGTAGGTCGACGCCACTCGCTGAGCCAAAGTCGGATCGGGCAGCAGGTCACCCGCCAACTGCTCGATCGTGAATTGATCAAAAGGCTTGTTCTGGTTGAACGCATCGATCACATAATCGCGGTACGGCCAAACGCTCTGTTCTTGGTCACCGTGATACCCGAGCGTATCGGCATACCGCACCAAATCGAGCCAATAGGTAGCCATCCGCTCGCCATGGTGCGGCGAGTTCAGCAAGGCTGCGACCAGCGTCCGGTAGGCGTCCGGCGACGGGTCGGCGACGAAGGCATCGACCATGTCGCCGTCTGGTGGTAAGCCGGTCAAGTCGTAAGCCAATCGGCGTAAGAGCGTCCGCGGATCGGCCGGAGGGCCGGGTAACAACCGCTCCGCTTCGAGTCGCCGCAGGATGAACGCGTCCACGGGATTCGCGACGAGTTCCGTGGCGGCGGGCGTCGGGATCGACGGCCGATGTAGCGGCGCCAGCGACCAGTGCTGGGCATATTCGCCGCCCGCGTCGATCCACTGCCGTAGCAACTCGATCTCCGCCACAGTCAACGGCTCACCGAACTCCGGCGGCGGCATCCGTAGGTCGTCATCAGCCGAAATGACACGCCGGATCACCTCACTGCCGCCCGAATCGCCGGGCGAAACCGCATGGTAGCCGTCACGTTCCTCCGTTGCCGAAGCGGCTTGGTCGAGCCGCAAATCGGCCTCACGAGTCGCTTCGTCTGGCCCATGGCAGGCGAAACAGCGGTCCGACAAGATCGGTCGGATGTCACGGTTGAAATTGGGCGAATCGGCGCGCACCAGCGATTCGGCGGTGAGCAACCATGCCAAGATCAGAACGAGTCGTGTACTCATGAAAAACAACAGAAAACCGAGGCGAGGACAATAGTCGCACGAACGTCGGAAACGGCGCCGTTAATCCCATGATAACGGCTGACTGCCGACTTGCCGAATCGCCCGTCGCGGCGAGCCTCCGTCGTGTTGCCAACCACGCGACGTGCCGACGAAAGTTTGTCCCCAATTCGCCATTGACGGATTTGTAGCAGTGGCTACATTTGGAGGTAAATGCGTAGCGTACGCTACAATTCGTCGCCAGGCCGTCCTTCGCCGAACTCGGTTGTCGAGCGGCTCTGTTTGGCAAGCCGATTTCGCCCGTTTCTTTCCCCTGCGCCCACGGTTTCTTGATGCCCAGTCTCTTCCTGGAAAAGCAAAAGTCGAATCTCCTTCGCCGCCACGGCCGCCGCGGGTTCACCTTGGTGGAGCTGCTGGTTGTGATCGCGATCATCGGCGTGATGGTCGGCTTGTTGCTGCCCGCGGTGCAAGCCGCCCGCGAGGCGTCGCGTCGAATGCAGTGCAGCAATCAGCTCAAGCAGCAGATCCTGGCGATGCACAATTACCACGACACACTTGGCAGCTTGCCGTCGGCATACATCAGCGATTCGTTTCACCCGAACCGCGATCCGGCGACCTTCGACGGGCCGTCCGGGTGGGGCTGGAGCGCCCTTTTGTTGCCGTACATCGAAGGCAACGCGTTGCACGACAACCTCCGTTTCGATCTCCCCTGCTGGGCTCCCGAAAATGCCGCCATGGTCACCACGCGGCTGCCGGTTTATCTCTGCCCGTCCGCGACGATGAGCGATTCTCCGGTCATTGTTCGTGACGGTTCGCGAGCCGAATTGGCAACCTTTGGTCGCAGCACTTACGTCGGCAACGCCGGCCACGAGGAACCTTGGGGCTCGGCGATCACCGATTGGCGACCGGTGCCCGGAGTGAACGGGCCGATGATCCGCAACGGCCGGGTGAAGCTGCGGGATGTCATCGACGGATTGTCAAACACAGTGTTCCTCGGCGAGCACCACCCGCTGCTGAGCGACAAGACGTGGGTCGGGATCATCCCCGGGGCGGAGGTTTGCACCAACAGCCCACAACGTTTCCCATTCACCGAATGCGAGAGTGCCGCAACCTACATGCTGGTGCACAGCGGCCCGGCCGCCGCCGAGGGGTTCGTCGTCCATCCCCCCAACGCGCCTGAAGCCCACGTCTGCCAGATGTACGCCAGCCATCCCGGTGGCTGCAACGTGGCCTTCGGCGACGGCAGCGTCCGGTTCATCGGCGAATACGTCCAAGCGCAAGTCTGGGCCGCGTTGTCCAGCATGAATGGTGGTGAGGTGGTCGGTGAATACTGAGTACGTGACCAACGAGTTCCGCATGTCGTCTCAGCCGTCTCGCCGCCGCCTGCTGACTACCGCGGGGGTCACTTTGCTGCTGATCGCCGTCACCACTCTGGGCGGTTGCGAGCGAATGCCGACGATGACCAGCGGTGAGACGATGCGTTTGTTGACGGCCATACGAACCGCCTGCTCGGCTAGGAGTTCGGAGCACCTAGAGGAAGTACGTCAAAAGGTCGAGGACGCGCGCCAGGACCAGCGGTTGAGCGACACGGAATACGAAAAGTTGATCGAGATCATTGCCATCGCCAGTGCGGGAGAATGGGAAGCGGCCGAGCAAGCCTGCTTCCGATTCCAAAAAGCGAACTCGGGTTGACCCCTGTTTCGACAAGAAGGCCACACAAAGTGAGCGGCACCTTCCAGCTGGCACCTTCGGGCTTTCCGGCTTTCCGCACAAAGTGGGCGGCACCTTTCGGCGTTTCGGTGGCACCTTCCGGCCCGGCTGGGCTGCGCACAAAGTGGGTGGCACCTTCCGGCTCGCACAAAGTGGGTGGCACCTTCCGGCTGGTGGCCCCTTCAGGCTTTTACGAACCGGGCGTCTATTTCGCCGCGGCGTCCGGTGTGAATGCTTCGTACTGTTCCAGCGACGCACCGTCCAGGCAGGCCTCGATCATCTCCTTGCCCAGCGGGTCGAGATCCGCCGACTGGAAGGTGCGAATCTGCTGATGAAAGAAGTCGGTCAACTGCTTCGCGCCGAGGTAGTAGGCTTCTTCGCCCACCTCCGGTTGGGCGGAGACGTCAAAAAACCAGGGGCCGATCGTTTGCCCCTCGACCTGAATCGAATGACGATGGTAACCGAGGATCGGACATCGGGACGGCAGCAGTTCTTCTTTGCGAAACATGGCCGTGCCGCGGCGGGCCAAGTACTCGCGGGTAATCCACTGAGGTGCAAAGCCCACTTCCCAACTGCCGATGTGCTGATTGGGGACAAGCACGAATAACGTCGTTGCCGTCTCGACGATCTGATGCAGCAGGATGTTCGCCTGGTCGACACGGCGTCCGGTCGCGAACGGCCAGTAAGAACCGACCCCTTCCGACTGCATGCCGCCTTGGGCGACGATCGAGGGGTTGCCGTGGCCACGCGGTGCGACCAACCGCCACAGCCATGCCAATGCCGGCGGCAAGACATGGAACAGACCGATGATCCCGTAAGTTGGCTCCTGACGCCTGCAAGGCGGACAGCGGACTCCGAAACTGCGAATGCCAACGGTTACCGTATCGTTGACGACGCGGGGGACGTAATGTCGCGGCATGATCAGCCGCGGGTTCGGGCAGGGTTGGTCCGGTTTGTCGTGGATGTGGTCCCAGATCAAGGCGGTGGAACCGGGCTGAGCTTCTATGTTCAAGAACAGCAGCGGCCCGGGTGGGTGGGTCGTTATGCTTTCCAGGTGCGGGTCGGTCCCGTATTTTGTGATGTGATTCACGCGGATGAACCAGCCCTGCTCGGCGTCAATCAGCGACAATTGCTGGTAGCGTCCGTTCGTCTTCTGCAGCTTGGGATGACACAACGCCATGTCGTCGGTGACCGGCCGGAGTTCACAGCCTCGAGGGATCGTAACGAACCGCGCGTCACCACTCACGACGTTCGTGCCGAGGCGAATCTGGCCGTCAGGCTCCCGGTGCATTTGCTCCAACATTTCGCTCTTGCCGCCGCCCGAGGCACCCTCATGCATGATGGTGGTCGTGTTGTCGTAGGGCGTGATGACTTGGACGGTGGAACAGTGGGCGGTCGTCCACGGGGTTTCGGCGCGCTCGCCGAGGGTGAGTAACATCCCGTAAACGCCTTTTTTCGCTGAAGGTCCTGGGTAGAGGTTGTAGCTGAAAAGTTCGTGTAGCCCAGCCTCTTCGAACCGGCGGTTGTGTACTACCACCTGCTTGCCGTCGAAGTGGGTGTGCCGGAAGACCGGCGCAGTGTAAACGACCGCCCCATGAAAATAATCCGTCCCCATCTCGCGGATCTTTTCCAGCGGCACAATGCCCTGCAGCATGGCCAGGCCGAGCCCGAAGAACCCCGCGTTGGCTGGGCAGATCGCCAAGGCGTTGAGCGCGGATCCGGGCAGGCCCGACTCGAAAAAGAAACAGGCCAGCGGTTGCGTTTTGAGCCATTCCAGCGTCTCAGCACGCAATTCGGCGAATTCTTGTCCGAACCGGCCTTTGAAAGTCGGCTTGTCGGTCGCCGAATCGTCTGCGATCACCATGCAGTCGGGATCGCGTCGCCGCATGTAGGGCTCCACATAGTTGGCTGAGATGCCGTTGCGAACGCGGCATACACGCGCTTCCGGGGTGAAGCCGCGGTCCGGAACGTCATAACCGACCGTAAAGTAACCTTGCGGGTCGCATCGGTCTTTGGGGACGGCGAGTTCCACAAGCTCTTCCACCGACCCGACCAGTGTCAGCCGCCCACTCCGTTCGGCGGCCTCCAACACGGACATCGCCGAGTTCGAAAGTGTCAATTCGGGGAGTTGAGACAGAGGCACGGAGATACTCCTGGCGAGGCGAAGTCGACAACACGCTGCTGGGGATTTGACCGACAGTTTATGCCAGCCGAAGCCAATGTAAAGCACTCATGCGACAAAAAAGCCACGTTTTCATTGTCGCAAGTATAGCCCAGGTGAGTCGCTCACGAGGAAGCGTTGGCGAACGTGGAGTGCCCCGCATGATTCGTCGCGGGTCGCTCGGCACCAAGGTCGGGTGGGATGGGGCAACGAGAGGTCACCGGCGCAGAAAGGTCAGTTTGTCGGCGTCCCGATCTTGGCATAGCGTGCTGATTTTGGATCGGAGATCAAAGCCAAGGCAGATCGCAAGCAGTTCAGCACCAACGTTCCGGTGCGACATCGATTAGCCGAACGCGTTAGCGCGCGGATTGCGGGAATCGTGGGCTAGCGTCTGGAGGCTGATTTTACTCAAGGATTTGTGCTGACCCGCGGATGAGAAAACGCTCAACAAGGGAAAATCGAACCGCCATCCATGCAAATTTCGAGAAATTCCTTCGGGGTACTCACATGGGCAACGGGCAACACGGGCAAGTTTGGCAGAAATCGATCTGGATTCGGAGGCCTGCCTTCTAGTAGCTTCCCAACCCGCGGGCTTTCCGGCCCGCGAAACCGAACGGATTTATCGGTAGTTTCTCGGGAGGAACCCTAGGGTGCAAACGATCAAAACGGCCATCGTGGTCCTGTTGATGATGACAGTCGCTTATGGCTGTTACGTCTCGTTTACCGGTTCCCCCGATCCGCTGCCTCAGCACATCACCGACCTGATCGAAGAATCGGGGTCGTTCGATGGCTTGGGAGTTGATCCCGGTATGCCAGGCGATTTTTCCAACCCGGGCTCGGCTGTGGCCGAATCGGGACCGACCATCAGTTTTCCTGATATGACGGGCGGCACGGAGATCAGTTTCAGCGACGATCCGGCCGGCGCCGGTCCCGGCTTCCAAGACCTGCCGCTGGAAGACGCGATCGAGTCTTTGGCGAATGCGACTGGCGGTTCGGACAGGGTTCGCGCGGGTGCCGAAACCGCTGACCCGGACGCGTCGGAACCTGGGAAATTTTATCCTTCCACGCCGACCGCCAACCTCAATCTGCCCGATCCGCGGTCGCTGGAAAACTTACCGGAGGAGGACAACGTATCGGAGAATCGGCCGGCGAGTTGGAGTTCGGACGCCCCGGGGCGCAACTCCGTCCCCTCCTTGGAGAGGCGGACCTCCGAGGACCCCTCGGCTGCCGCCAACACCCCGCCCGGCATGCCCAAGTCTTCGGAACCGAACCTCGGGTTGGCCAACGCGATTTCGGCGGCGGACCGCCAATTCGAAGCCGATCAACCGGCTGAAGCGTTGGCGACCTTGAGTCTGTTCTATGACACACCGGGGTTGAGCGAGTCCGAACGTCAGGCGATGCTCAGCCGGCTCGACCCGTTGGCCGCGATCGTGATCTATTCCCGACGACACCTGCTCGAAAAGCCGCACCGCGTGGGGCCCTCCGAGACGTTGATGGAGGTCGCGTCCCGATTCGAATTGCCCTGGCAATTGCTCGCCAACATCAACGCGATCGACGACCCGGTGACCGTCCTCCCGGGCACCGAACTGAAGGTGGTGCGGGGGCCGTTTCGTGCCGAAGTCGATCTGACGCGAAACGAGCTGACGATTTTCCTTGGCGAGCTTTATGCGGGGCGGTTTCCCGTCCGCGTCGGGTCCAACCCGGCTCCCCAGGAAGGCAGTTACCAGGTGCTGGACAAGCAAGCAGCGAAGACGTTTTATGACCGAGATGGCTCGCCGATCCCTCCCGAGGACCCTCGCAACCCGTACGGCAGAGCTTGGATCGATCTCGGTAAATCGCTGTGCATTCACGGTAGCCCCAAGCAGAACGAGGCGGTCGATTCGGGGTGCATCAGCTTGAAAGGAAGGGACGCAGACGACCTGCTCGGAATCCTCGGGCAGGGCTCCACCGTCACGATCCGCCGCTGAGCCGCCTGCTGATCGGTTCTCCGATCGGCTTGCTTTTCGGTTTATCGTTCCCGTTCGCAACGACGCGTCGATGCGTCGATGCCCGTGAGCCACGCTGTTAGTGTGCGACGCTGCCTGTTGATACGTCTTAACGACGGTCGAAACGGCTTCCGACCGTAGATCTTGATATTGGCAACCCCCTCGAACGCCCCGGTTGGCCGATAAACTGGCGGGACTCCCCATGACCCGCAGACCAGACATTTGTTGAGGCTTACCGGATGAAGATCGGAGTCCCCGCCGAGGTCAAGTCGGACGAATATCGGGTGGCGATGCTTCCTGTGGGTGTGGAAATGTTGGTCGCGGCCGGGCATCAGGTGCTCGTGCAGTCCAATGCCGGAGTCGGCTCGGGGATCGCGGACCACAGCTACCTCGAAGCGGGGGCCGAGATGGCGACCGCGGAGGAGATCTTTGCTGACGCCGAATTGATCGTGAAGGTCAAGGAACCGCAGCCGCAGGAATGGCCGCTGCTGCGTTCCGGTCAGTGGCTGTTCACGTATTTCCATTTTGCTGCCGATCGCGCGTTGACCGAGGCGATGGTAGCCGGCGGCGTCACCTGCCTGGCTTACGAAACGCTGCGAGATTCCCAAGGCCGCCTGCCGCTGCTGACGCCGATGAGCGAGGTGGCGGGGCGGATGAGCATCCAAGAAGGGGCTAAGTACTTGGAGCGTCCGCAGATGGGCCGCGGCATCCTGTTGGGAGGTGTGCCCGGCGTCCAACCGGCGCACATCATGATCCTGGGAGGCGGCGTGGTCGGTGCCAACGCGGCCAAGATCGCGGCCGGATTCGGTGCCAGCGTGGCGATCCTCGACGTGAATCTCGATCGCCTGCGCTACCTCGATGACACGATGCCTCCCAACGTCAACGTGCTGTTCAGCGACCGTCACATGTTGTTGGACCAGTTGGCCTTGGCCGACCTGGTGATCGGCGCGATTTTGATCCCCGGTGCGAAAGCCCCCAAGCTGGTGAGGGCCGAGGACCTGCGGCGGATGCGACCGGGGGCGGTGATGATCGACGTCGCGATCGATCAGGGCGGCTGTTTCGAGACGAGCCGTCCGACGACTCACCACAACCCGACCTACGTGGTCGACGAAATCGTCCATTACTGTGTGACCAACATGCCCGGCGCGGTCGGCCGAACGAGCACCTACGCGCTCTGCAACGCCACGCTGCCGTGGGTGATGAAGCTGGCCAATTCCGGGATCGAAGCCTCGCTGGAAACCCCCGGGCCGCTACGTGAATCGCTCAACGTCCACCGGGGCCGCGTGGTCAACGAAGCGGTGGCCCAGGCTTGGGGACTCTGAACGAGAACCGCCAGGCGGCTTGATTTCGGCTCTGGACAAAAGCCGGGCCGGCGTCTCATTCCGAGTCCCGTTCGGTCGCCCGGATCAGCGGGGGAGCGGGCCGGCGTTTGGCTTGGTCGACGTCGCGGGTCAGCATCCGCACGGCCCGTTCCAACACGCGATCCTTGCCGTCAGCGAGGTCACCAGGCAACGGCCAGATTTCGACATGGGGTTGAGCCCCATTCAACTCCATGTCCTGACCCGACTCGAGGCCGAACCAGCCTCGAAAGGGTTGGCGGAGCGTTCCCAAATCCATCACCGGCGCGGCACCCGTGCTGATGACACCACCGGCGGTCGTGACGCCGACCAACCGACCGCGTCCCAGCAACCGGATCGCGTGGCTGAAGATCTCCGCGTTGCTGAAGCTGTTCTGGTTGCAGAGCACGATGATCGGCTTGTCCCAAGTCGCGTAGACCGTTCGATCTTGGGGATAACCCCGGCCGCCGCCGCGGGGCACGGTGATCGCATGTCGGGGTTGTGTCAGAGCGGTCAGCAACCGGTCCGCGGTGCTGCCTCCCCCGTTCCCCCGAACATCGATCACCAAACCTTCCTTGTCGTAGCCGACGTTGAACAGTTGTCGCTCGAACTCGTAGAGGCTCGGCAGGTTCATCCCTTGAATATGGAGATAACCGAGCCGACCGCCGGACATTTCCTCCACCCGGCGGCGGTTGTCCGCTTCCCACATCGGGTAGAGCAGTCCGAACGCTTGAGAAAGGCTGATCGGGCGGATCGCGACCGTCCGTTCCGTCGGCAGCTCGTCGGGTGAAGACGTGTCCGGCGAAGCGGATTTGGGTGAAGCGGATTTCGATTCCGCTTTCGTTTTTTCAGCTTTTACCGTGTCGTCACCATCGCCCGCTTCGACAGGCGGTGATTGGCGATTTTGCGAAGCTTTGGGCTTCTTGGCTTTCGCTTCCGAAGTTTTCGCTTCCGAAGTGTTCGGCTCGGACTCCTTCGCTTCCGACTTCTTCTTTTTGGCTTTTTGGGGCTTGGTATTTTTCGGTTCGGATGCCTTCGGTTCTGTCACCTCCGGGTCCGAAGGCTTCGTTCCCGGCGTCGGTGGGACGCCACGGACGAGCAACGTGACGTCACGATCGAGCGGCCCATTGAGGACTTGGGTCAGATCGAAATCGGGGTCGACGGCGACACCATCGATCGACAGGATTGTTTCGCCCGGCCGCAGTTGGCTGGCGACGCGGTCGGCCGGCCCGCCGGTCAACACGTCACGGATCAGTAAGCCCGGGCCGCGGTGACCGCGGTCGAACCGGACGCCGAGGTGTGCGGTTTGGGGACGCCAATCGTTCTCATCCGCTGATGAGGCGCCGCCGCTTGGCGAAAAGCCGAGGTGCGAGCCGTTGAGTTCGCCGAGCATCAATTGGACGACGGTCGTGAATTGCGCGACGTCGGTGGCCTCGCCGGCCATCTCGGCATACTTCCGCCGGACCGCGTCCCAGTTCCGATTCCCCATCCGATCGTCGTACCAATTGTCGCGCATCAACCGCCAAGCGACATCAAAGCCGGCCGCGAATCGTTCGCCGGCATCCAGTTCTTGCCGCGCCGAGAAGTTGTAGCGATCGACTTTGCCGTCGGTACCTAGAGTCGCCGGTGCAGACGAGCTGACCCAGCCGACTCGTTTGGGGTCCTTCAATCGGCCGCTGAAGGAACCGCGGTCCGTGGTCAACAGACGCGGCGTCCGTTTGTCAGGAAACTCGACGACATACGTCCCCTCTCGACCGTCGATCGTGGTCCGGAACGCCAACGTTTGGTCATGGCCGAACCAAAACAATCCGCGGACCGATTCGTTCGGGATTCGGATCCGCTGGACTCGCTCGTGAATATCTTCCAGATCGATTTCTACCTTGGTCGGAACGTCGCGAGCAGCTTCTGCGGCCGCATCGGACTCTTTTTTGGCGACCGCTTCGGCCGGTTTGAGTTGCTTCGATTCGCCCGGTTTCGCTTTCCGTGCCTCGACGATCTTCTTGACCGCCTTTTCCAATGTCCGATCGCGGCCGGTGGCGTCGGCGTCGTCTCGCTTCAAATAGACGTAGTGTAAATCACTGTTTTCCGCATCTCGCACGCCACTGAAGGCGAGTATCCGCCCATCGGGTGACCACTTGGGCGAGTAGTCATTCTTGGGATGCCGCGAAACGTTGACAGCGGGCTGCGACCCGTCGGTCGGGACGATCCAAATGTCGCTGTTGAAGTCGTTGTCGCGTTGGGCGTAGGCCAGCCAGCGGCCATCGGGCGAAAAATCATAATCGGGCACGTCGAATCCCGAGACGATCAGCTTGGGTTCTCCGCCGTCCGTATCGGCCACGTAAAGTTGCCCCGGTTTGCGGACGTAGGCGATCCGGCAACCGTCGGGGCTGGCGCCAATCGCGGTGACGGTATCAGGGAAATCGAGTACGGCGCGGAGCCGAAACGAGGACTGCTGCCACCAAAAGCGGTCGGAATCCTCCGGCTCGGCTCGCCACAACTGGACCGTTCCTTCGACCTGCTTCAGAAACAACAGGGCACGCCCTTCGTCGACGAAGATCGGGTCGGATTCCTCGCCCGGCGAAGCGGTGACGTTGACGGGCTCGCGCAGTTCGGTGTCCATCACCCACAGGTCACCGCCCGCGACGACGGCGATCTCCAGACCGTCGGGCGTGAAAGCCGCCTGGCTGACCGAATCGAGCCGCCGCCGGAGCGTTCGATCGGTCGCCCAATCTCCACCCACCCGGATCGCGATCCGCTGCGGCTTCGCATCCGGCTCACCGGTCTCCAATCGATAAAAGTCGAACAGGTGGCGAAAAACCAGCGTCGAACCGTCCCGCGACAACGCCGGCATCACGACGCTGTCGTCATCGAAATGGGTCAGTTGGCGGTCTTCACCGGCTTCGAAATCGTGCTCCCACAGGTCGAACGTGCCGCTCGCTTGGCTGACGAAGTAAAACCCCGAAGCGTCCGGTTTCCAGAGTGGCGAACGGTCGCCGTGAGCGAGTTTACGAAGTTCTGTGAAAGCCTGAGTCTCTGCGTCGTACCGCCAGATTTGGGCGGCTTGCGACCCGCGATATCCCTTTCGCCACCAGGCGACCCCTTCACGCTGAAAGAGCAGACTGGTGCCGTCGGGAGACAGGCTGGGGGCCGTTCCGTAATCGTCGAACCAGATTTGATCGGCTTCACGACGATCGACGGCGACCCGATAGAAGCGGCCGTTTTCGCGAGCGTACCAGTGATCGTCGCGGCTGGCGCTAACCAACACGTGCTCGCCGTCCGGATACCAGCCTTCCAACTGGTAGCCGGAAGTGTGATGGGTGACTTGACGCGGCGTCCCCGTCACCCTGCCTTGTGCGTTGAGCGATTGAACCCAGACCTGAGGCGAACCGCTGCGGCGGCTGATGAACGCCAAGCGTTTGCCGTCTGGCGAAAAGTGGGGATGGGAATCGTCGGCCGGATCGGTCGTGAGCCGCTGGGCGACACCGCCTCGCGTCGGGACGATCCACAAGTCACCGGCATGAGCGAACACCAGCCGTTGGCCGTCGGGCGACAGCGCCGGATCAGTCGCCAAGCGAACCGGGGTATCGGCAAACGCCACTCCGGGTCGGATCGCTACCAACAGGAACAGTACGAGCCAAGCGACTCGGCAAAACTTTTGAAAGAGTTGTGACGTCATCGGGTTCAGCGACTCAAACGGTTCAAGAAACGGAAGACTTCTGAGCCCGAATCGGTTGAGCAGGCGACTTGTAACGGCGGCTGCATCTGGGGCTCGTTCCTCATGACGAAGCGGATTCGATCCGTCACGGCCATCGAAACGTCCAGTTTAACTCGCCAAGAATCGGCGGGCCGAGATGCCAAAACAAAACCTGCCACCCGCACGTCGGACGCACGGGTGGCAGGTCAAGATTATCGGCATCGATGCGTCAGCCAACCGCCGCTCCGTTACCGGAATCGGGCGGATCACGGACATGATCGGCTAAGCTCAGTCGCGGAAACGTTCGCCGCCGCGATCGCCACCTCGGTCTCCGCCGCGATCACCACCACGACCGCGGCCGCCGCCACCACTGCGACGATCACGACGCGGGGGACGGTCGTCACCACCACGGTCGCCGCCACGGTCGTCGTCGGAGGCCAGCGCGGCCATCTCGTCTTCCATGCCGAGTTCTTCCAAGGCGCGTCGGCGGCTGAGCTTCACGCGGTCGTGTTCGTCGACGTCGATCACCAGCACCTTCATCAGGTCACCGACCCCGATGACCTTATCGATGCTGCTGATGTAGCCGGTCGACAATTCGCTGATGTGAACCAGCCCGTCCCTTCCGGGCAAGATCTCAACGAAGGCGCCGAAGTCCTTGATGCTGCTAACGACGCCGTCGTAGATCTTGCCGATCTGGACGGTGGCCGTGCAAGCTTCGACCTGGCGCATCGCTTCGGCCGCCGCTTCCTGGTTGCTGCTGGCGATCAGGACGGTACCGTCGTCGTCGACCTCGATCACGCAGCCGGTCTTTTCCTGGATCCCGCGGATGTTCTTGCCGCCGGGGCCGATGAGGGCACCGATTTTGTCCGGGGCGATCTTCGTCCGCAGCAACCGCGGCGCGGTCGGGGCGGTTTCCCGCCGCGGACGCGGGATCGTGGTCAGCATCTTCTTGAGGATCTCGATCCGAGCCTCACGAGACTGCTTCAACGTCGCGCGGATGATGTCCTCGCTGATACCGGTCACCTTGAGATCCAACTGGATGCCGGTGATGCCGTTCTGAGTCCCGGCGATCTTGAAGTCCATGTCGCCGAAGTGATCTTCGTCACCGAGGATGTCGGTGAGCAAGCACCACTTGTCTTCGGATTGGCGAACCAAGCCGACAGAAATCCCGGCGACGGGATTGGTGATCGGAACGCCGGCTGCCATCAGCCCCAAGGTCGCGCCGCAAACGCTGGCCATCGAACTGCTGCCGTTCGATTCCAGGATGTCGCTGATCACCCGGATCGTATAGGGGAACTCTTCCGGCGAAGGGAGGACGGGCGAAACGCTGCGTTCGGCCAGCATCCCGTGTCCGATCTCACGACGTCCCGGGCCGCGGATCGGACGACATTCGCCAACCGAGAACGACGGGAAGTTGTAATCGAGCATGAACTTCTTGCTGAACTCGTCCTGCAAGCCGTCGACCCGCTGTTCGTCACGGGAAGTCCCGAGGGTCACCGTGATCAGCGCTTGGGTCTCGCCCCGCTGGAAAAGGGCCGAACCGTGAACTCGCGGCAACAGGTCGGTTTCGCAATAAATCGGCCGCAAGCTCTTGCCGTCCCGTCCGTCCGGGCGGGTGCCGGCGATGATCAAGTCGCGAACGACTTCCTCTTCCAGGTCGTGCCAAACCGTTCGGAACCGCTCGGGCGTGACCGCACCGGGGGCCGCCGGGTCGGGGATGATCTCCGACTTGGCTCGTTCCTTGATCGCCTTGACCGCTTCGGCGCGAGCGGCCTTGCCGATCGTCTGCTTGGCAGCCTTGAATTCGTTGTAATAGGCGTCGTGCATCCTGCCGACCAAGCCGTCGTCCTGCGGGGCGATGAACTCCTTCTTGACCGGATTGACCCGGCGATAGAGCTCTTCCTGCAAATCGATGACGTCACGAATCGCGGCGTGAGCGAACTGGATCGCCGCCAACATTTCGTCTTCGGGCATTTCTTGGGCAAAGCCTTCGATCATCGCGACCTGCGACTTCGAGCCGCTGACCAGCATGTCAAGTTCGCTCTTTTCCAGATCGCTGTGCGTCGGGAAGGCGAGCAGTTGACCGTCGACCTTGCCGATCCGGACCGAAGCGATCGGGCCTTGGAACGGCAGGCTGCTGATGTGCAACGCCGTGGCGGCACCGTTCATCGCCAACACGTCACCGTCGGACTGCAAGTCGCTCGAGGCGACGAAAGCCTGAACTTGGACCTCGTCATTGAACCCCTTGGGAAACAACGGACGGATCGGCCGGTCCATCAATCGGCTGGACAACGTTTCCTTGGTCGTCGGCCGACCTTCCCGCTTCAAAAAGCCGCCGGGAAACTTGCCCGCCGCCGCCATCCGCTCGCGATAATCGCAAGTCAGCGGGAAAAAATCGATCCCGGGACGTGGCGAACCGGTCGCCACCGCGGTGATCACCACCGTCTCCCCATACTGCGTGACCACGCACGCGGACGCCTGTTTGGCCAACTGACCGGTCTCAAAAGACAGCACCAAATTGCCGATCTTCTTCTCGACCCTAATTTTCTGTTCGCTCACTTCTATTCCTTCCCTTCTGCTTACCAACACAACTACTTCCGAGCCCACACGAACGGGGCCCGATCACCAAACTCTCAAACCAGTACACGACACATCCGCCGGTAGCGATGACGGCCGACCGAGCGGCACAAGATCAGGCATCCCGATGGTCTCTCGACCGCCTGAAAAAATCGGCTCATGAGATCCTCTGGTACCAGCCCGACGACCGACGAAATGTCGATCCGGCCAACCGAGCAGAAAACCGCCCAACACCCACCGGTCATGCGACGAAACCGGACAATTGCCGATTCGCCGACCGGTAGGTTCACGGTCTCAGAGGAGGGACGAAACGCCCCAATGCCAAAATTCACCGAGAAGCTACCCCTGTGTGCTTTTCGCGGGGGATAGAACAAAGGTGGTGAACCCGTTACTTACGGATGCCCAAGGCACCGATGATGTCCAAGTAACGCTGCGGGTCGTGGCGACGGACATAATCGAGCAACCGCCGACGACGGCTGACCAACCCCAACAAACCCCGACGCGACGCGAAATCGCGACGGTGGGTCCGCATGTGCTCGGTCAACCCGTTGATCCGCTCCGTCAAAATCGCGATCTGAACCTCCGGCGAACCGGTGTCCGTCTCGTCCTTCCGATGCTCGGCCACCACAGCCGTTTTACGTTCTTTCGATATCGTCATGGAACCCAAAGTTTTGTTCTGGTTACGAAGTTCGGGCCGTAGTTTAGCGTTCTCACATCCTTTGGCAACGCCAAATCAACCTGAGAAACCGGCCCGAATTCGAAAATCGGCTGAACTCAGTCGCCCAGGGGGAACATCCGAATGCAAACCGGGCGGCCCACCCCGACCGCTCGCCCCGTCGACCGCAACCGCCCCTCAGTAGCGTCGATTTCGAAAACCACGACCTTGTCCGAATTCTGATTGGCCGCCAACAGCCACTTGCCGCTGGGGTCGATGAGGAAATTTCGCGGCTCGGCACCTCCGGTCGAGACGATTTCGATCCGTTCGATCTCGCCCGTTGGGGGGGTGATTCGAAAAACGGCGATGCTGTCATGACCACGGTTGCTGACATACAAAAACCGCCCGCCGGGATGAACGAGGCATTCGGCGGAGCTGCGGCGACCGTCGAAATCCTCCGGCAACGTCGGCAGCGTGACGACCGGAGTCAACTCACCCGACGCCGGATCGCGGCGAAAGGAGGTGACTTGGGCGGTCAATTCGTGGTTGGTGAAGGCGAACTGCCCGCTGGGATGGATCGCGAAATGCCGCGGCCCGCCACCCGGCGTTACCTTGACCAAGCTCGGTTCGGCGGGTGCCAACACACCGCTCGTCTCGTCAAATCGGTAGATCCGGATCTGGTCGATCCCCAAATCGGCAACGTACGCGAACCGGTTGTCGCCGCTGAGGTTGATCGAGTGCGCGTGAGGCTGACGCTGACGCTGCGGGTCGACGCTGCTCCCCTCGTGCTCGATCACACAACTCGGTTCACCCAAGCCCTCCTCGCCCAAAATCGGGAAGACGACGACGTTGCCGCCGACGTAATTGGCGATCAACAGGTGCTTGCCCGTAGCGTCGACGTTGGCATGACAGGGGGCCCCGCCCAGCGACGCCCGACGTTGAATCAACTCCAATTGCCCACCATCCTTGATGGCAAAGGCGGAGACTCCTCCGTTTCCACGCCAGCCTCCTTTTTCGACAACTTCGTTGACGGCGTAGAGGTACTTTCCGCTGGGATGGATCGCCAAAAACGACGGGTTGACCGTCTCGGCGACCAACTCCGGCTCGCTCAAACTGCCCCGCTCGTCATCGAACAGGCTGCGGTAGATACCCCGACTGCTGCTGACGCCGCCACTCGTGTAGGTCCCGAAGTAAACGCTGTAAACTTCGGCCACCGAGTCGCGGGCTTGGCAGATCGACATGGCAAACGACAGGGTGGCAAGCAGAAGGGTGCGAGTCGGCATCGATGAGTTCTCGAGGAGGTCGGGAAAGGGGAGCAACAAGCGTGAGCCGCGGCGGCGCGGTCGGCGTTTACCTCGATCGTAGCGAGACTCAGACGAGGATCTCGCGCACCACGCGGCCATGGACATCGGTCAGCCGAAAATCGCGCCCTTGGAATCGATACGTCAGCCGCTCGTGATCGAACCCGAGCAGGTGCAGGATGGTGGCGTGCAGGTCGTGAACGTGGACTTTATTTTCAACGACACCGAAACCGAGTTCATCCGTTTCGCCATGGATGTAGCCCGATTTGACACCGCCGCCGGCCATCCAGAGGGTGAAGGCGTCGACATGGTGGTCGCGTCCGACGTTGTCGCGGACCTCGCCCATCGGCGTCCGACCGAACTCGCCGGCCCAAATGACGAGGGTGTCGTCGAGCAGCCCGCGACGCTTCAGGTCCAGGACCAATGCCGCAGCCGGTTGGTCGACTTCACGACAAATCTGCGGCAGGTGGAAATCGAGGTTTTCGGTCGGGCCGCCGTGATGGTCCCAATTGGTGTGGTAGAGCTGCACAAATCGGACGCCGCGTTCGACGAGCCGGCGGGCAAGCAGGCAGTTGTTGGCGAACGACGGCTTGCCAGCTTCGGCGCCGTACAGTGCGAGCGTCTCGGCGGTCTCCTGCTCGGTTTCCATCAGCTCCTGGGCGCTGGTCTGCATTCGAAACGCCATTTCATAGGCGTTGATGCGAGTCAAAATTTCCGGATCGCCCGATTCGTCCAAGCGAGCCCGATTGAGCGCCGCGACGGCATCGTGGAACCCCCGCTCGCTGGTTCGTGAAATCCCCTCGGGGCTCCGTAAGTACAGGATCGGGTCGCCTTGCCCGCGAAACGGCACGCCTTGATAAGACGTGGGCAAAAACCCGCTGCTCCACAACGTCGCGCCGGCTCGCGGCCCCCGTGGCCCCGATTGCAGGACGACGAATCCGGGCAGGTCAGTCGATTCGCTACCCAGCCCGTAGGTCGCCCATGACCCGAGCGACGGCCGGCCCGGGGCTTGAAAGCCGCTGTTCATGAATAGCTTGGCAGGGCCGTGGTTGAAGACGTCGGTCGTCATCCCGCGCAACCAGCAGACCTCATCGACGATCTTGCGATGCTCCGGCAGCAATTCCGACAATTCCATCCCGCACTGGCCGTACTTGCCGAACTGGAGCGCCGAACCGAGCAGCTTTTCGGTTCCCTTCAAAAAGGCGAATCGCTTCCCCGCCATCAAGCTTTCCGGCGGCGCCTGGCCGCTGTATTCACGGAGCTTCGGCTTGTCATCGAACAGGTCCAATTGGCTCGGACCGCCCGCCATGAACATAAAAATGACCGACTTGGCTCGGCCAGGAAAATGCCCTGCTCGCGATGCCATCGGACGGCTGGGGTCGATCCGCACCGGCCCCGTGCGTGGCGTTCTCGGTGACTCGCCGGCCACTTCCGCCCCGCTCGCGACACCGTCCCCACGGAGCAGATCGGTCAGGGCGATCGCACCGAGGCCGATGCCGCAATCGCCAAAGAAATGTCGCCGGGTGATGTCTCGTAGCGGCCGGTTCTCACCGCCCGCCTCGGGGTGTTGATGATTCATATCGATGATCCGCTAGGTCGAGTGGCACTCACTCGCGGGTGATGAAGTTGTCCGTGTTGATGATCGTCCGGCTGATCGAGATGAACGCGGCCACCTCGGCAGGCTGATCGAGCGATAACACTTGAGGGTCGCCGGCCAACCAGGCCGATGCTTCGTTCTCCCCTTCCGGCGTCGCGAAGTTTTCGATCAGCCGGCGATGGTGGTCGACGAGGATCTCGAGTTCCACTTCGGACGGCTGGCGGCTGACCGCCAGACGAAAGGCATGGACCAGTCGCTCGGTTACCGTGGCGTCCGGCAATTCGCGAAACAGCCGCGCGGCCAGACCGCGAGCTAACTCGATGAACGCCTCGTCGTTGGCGATCGTCAACGCTTGCAACGGCGTGTTCGAACGGTTCCGCCGCGTGCAGACGGTTTGAAAGTCCGGCGTGTCGAAGGTCGTGAACAGCGGGTGCGGGGCGCTGCGGAAGAATTCCGTGTACATCCCGCGCCGATACCGGTTGGTTCCGGTGTCCGCTTTCCAACTCTTGACGTTCTGCGTGAAGGCGTAAACGCCGTCCGGCTGAGGCGGCTGGACGCCGGGACCGCCGATCATCGCCGCCCAACGGCCACTGGCCGACAACGCCGCGTCGCGGACGATCTCCGCTTCCACCCGCAGCCGGTTCTGCCGCGCGAGCAACCGGTTGTTCGCATCGATCTCGAGCAGATCCGCGCGATGCCGCGAGGCCTGACGATAGGTGCTGCTGGTGACGATCAAGCGGTGCAACGACTTCATTGACCAGCCGCGGCCTTGGAGTTGACGAGCGAGCCAATCGAGCAATTCCGGATGGGTCGGAGGCGTCCCTTGCGTGCCGAAGTCTTCCTCCGTCTCCACCAAGCCGCGGCCGAAATATCGCATCCACACGCGGTTCACCGTGACCCGCGGCGTCAACGGGTTGTCGCGATCGACGAGCCACTCCGCCAGATCGAGACGGTTGCGGCCGGCTTCTGGCTCGAGCGTCGGCGCCACGGCGGCCAAGCCTCCCGGCGACACCGCCCCGATCGACTCGTCGGGCCGCAGGAAGTCGCCACGGATGCTGACAAAAGTCGGCCGCGGTTGATCCCGCTCGGCCATCACCATCACCCGCGCGTCAGCCGGCGTGGCGGGCCAGTCCCGGACTTCGGGAAATGCGGCTTTCAGGGCATCGTCCACTCGCTTTTTGTCAGCGGCCGCCCGCCGACCGGCTGGTACCCCGAGGGCTCGGACCAATTCCGCGTCAGGCAGCAGCGTCTCCGCAGCGACCGGTGGGGCTTGTTCCGCAGTATCGATCGCGAACCGCCCGACGAGGTAGTTTTGGTTCAGCTCATGTTTCAGCTCGATCCAAACTTCGCGCGCACCAGCTGGCTCAGAATCGCGGGCCGCCGCATCGGAATCGTCAGTCGCGTCGGCATCGCCAGCCAACTCGATCGGCGTCGACAACACAAAGGTCGCTTCGTGGTCGGCATTCATGACCGCCTTCGAACCGGATTCGATATTGATCGCCCAGCCGGTTTTGGGATCGCCGTCGATCGCGGCAGCGACCGGATAACCGGGCTGAGCGTGGTCGGCGAGCGCGGCGAGCGGACGGATCACCTCGCCATCGACGACCAATTGCACAGCCGTCAGCACGAAGTTGCCGTTGCTCGCCGTCCCCGGGCCTCGCTTGGGCAGACGGTCGTCAGCGAGCACTCTCAAGCGGATCGCCGCGACCTTGCCGCTGATGGGCAATCGCAACCGGTAGGTCGCGTTCCCTGACGGCGTGCCGACGACGAGCAACGACCCGTCCGGTTGGCGTTCCAACACCGCATCGCCATCGACCCGCAACGGTTCCGACGGGTCGTCCGTCGCCCAGGCTACCTGCGTCCAAGTGACTTCGACCGATTCGCTGGCCGCCGTCGCCGCCTCAGCGACCCGCTGCTGCTCCGCCAACCGTTCACGCAGTCGTCCTTCCAATTCCGTCCGCCGGGCCGCTCGCTGATCATCGATCGGCGCAGGCCCGATCCCCAACATCTCGCCCGGCGAAACGGGGACGGTCGCACCGACGCTGTTGATATCGGTGCCCGAGTTGAAAAAGGCGAACAGTTGATAGTATTCGCGATCGCTGATCGGATCGAACTTGTGCGTGTGGCACTGGGCGCAACCGAGCGTCAAACCCAACCAGACCGCCCCGGTCGTGTTGACACGGTCGACGACCGCTTCGTGGCGAAATTGTTCCGGGTCGCTCCCGCCCTCTTGGTTGATCAGCGTGTTCCGGTGGAAGGCCGATGCGACCTGCTGGTCCTTCGTCGCCCCCGGCAGCAAGTCGCCCGCCAACTGCTCGACCGTGAACCGGTCGAACGGCATGTCGTCTTGGATCGCGCGAATCACCCAGTCGCGATACGGCCACATCGCCCGCTGGCCATCGATCGAGTAGCCGTTGGAATCGGCGTAACGGGCTTGGTCGAGCCAATGACGTGCCCAACGTTCTCCGAAATAGGGCGAAGCCAAAAGTTCGTCGACCAACCGCTCGTAGGCATCCGGTCGACCGTCCGCTTCGAACGCCGCCACCCGTTGCGGGTCAGGCAAGATGCCGAGCAGATCGAGACTGAGTCGGCGGATCAGCGTCGCCCGATCGGCCTCTTGCGACGGCTCGATCCCGAGCGATTCGAGCTTCGCGAGCACAAACTGGTCGATCGGATTGGCGACCCGATCGGATTGCCGCACGACCGGCGGGTCGAATTCCCCCAGCGGCACGAGCGCCCAATGAGCCTCGTACTCGGCCCCCTCGGCGATCCACCGTCGAAACGTTTGAACCTCCTCGTCGCTCAACCGCCCATGCTTGCTTTCCGGGGGCGGCATCACCATCGATTCGTCCGGGTCGGTCACGCGCTCGATCAGCAGGCTGGCGTCGGGATCACCGGCCACGATCGCCGCCCCCCCACCACGGTCCTCCAGCGCCGCCTCGCGGATATCCAGCCGCAAGCCCGCTTCCCGGTTCTTTTCGTCCGGCCCGTGGCAATAGAAACAGCGGTCGGACAGGATCGGCCGGACGTCACGGTTGAACCCCACGGCCGCTACCCGCGTTTCGCCCAATTCGGCCGGTTCGCCGGCGTCACCTGACTCGGCCGCGTGACCCGATTTTGCCGCGGTCGCCCATCCCGCTATCACCAGGACGATCGCGACCAACGCCGACGAGACACGCGTGAACGGAGGCAAGGCCCGCGGTCGTAAAACCGAAACGGACGCTCGCAGCTTGACAATGAGGTGATCGGGCACCGATTTCCGGCATCCGGAACTGAAAGACATAAGCCGCAAGGTGGGTAAAGGGAGGAAGGCAGGGCGGTCGCTTCGTGCCGGCCAATGTCATGTCGGCCCATGCGAGTAACCGCCCATTTGCATGGCAGTCCCTTGACGGAATCGCAAAACCAGGGCGGCCCAGCACGCGGTTCGGAAACGTTCGGGTTCGGAAACGCAATTCTGAACAGATGGGGGCCGATGGACGAAACGACGACGGCTCAACCGAGTCGCTTGGCGTACAGCCACCATTCTACCGTCATCACCCCGAGCACGCACACCAAAAGCCACCGCCAGTACTCCCGCCGGGCTGGCACTCGCGCCTCGCTCGCCGCGACCGATTCGTATCCCATCGCGATCGCCGGCAAGGCCGCCAATTCACTTTCCCGGCGATCGAACAGGTTGACGTTGAATCGATCGACCGCCTTCCCGGCCGCGTCGAAGACGCCGTAGGGCCCGATTTGATCGGTGAACGTGAATGCCGCGTTGCCGTTGGCTTCCGTCGAAACCTGTCGCCGTGACCCGTCG
This sequence comes from Planctomycetaceae bacterium, assembly GCA_007694185.1. GTDB lineage: Bacteria > Planctomycetota > Planctomycetia > Pirellulales > Pirellulaceae > UBA6163. The sequence continues at coordinate 4,962 of RECD01000222.1, read as the reverse complement.
GGCGTGAGCACCTCCAACGGCTGACCGGAACGATCCCCCCGCAGCAGCACGGTTTCCCCCGGTCGGTAACTGGGCGTAGCGGCCCCTTGTTCCGCGCCGGCCAGGTGTCGGAGCAAATTGAGCACGAAAACCGGCCACGACCGTTGCACGTGCCAATCCGAATTGAAGACGACACCTCCCGTTTCGTCTTGACCGATGATCTCGAACCCCAACACCAAGTCTTGAAACCCGTCCCGCGGGCCCACCGCCAACAGCGGGCCGGTCTCACCGGTCAACAACTCCTGCCCGCCCGCTGGCGGGGTCAACACCCGACCTTCGGCGATCAGCAGCGAGTAAAGTTCCAAGTAGCGGAGGATCGGATGCGTGCGATCGAGGTCGACCAACAGCACCCGCTCGCTCACTTCACCCCATTCCCAACCCTGCGGCGGCAGCGCCCCGATGAAAAAGGTGTTGCAGCGGGGCATCGCCTCAGGCGTGCAGCGGTCGAAGACGATCAAATCGAAGCTGCCCGCCTCGGCTCGCTGGCGGTAAGCGTCCTGCATCAAGTAATCGGGGTCGACGGTTTCAACCAAAGCCAACTCCGCTGCCGGCCCGGTCGACAGGGCTAAATCGAGCGGCGGATTACCGGGCGTCGCGACCAACACGTTGACCAACCGTGGCGGCGAAATCCCCGCATAGGCCACGTTGTCAGCGGCCAACGCGTCCTCGATATCCAGCGTCAAGGCGAGCCCCGCCGCGTCACCGAATTCGATAACGAACGACACGCCCGATTCTTCACCCGCTTCCAACTCGACCCGCTCGGCATCGACGAACTCTCCGTCCAGCGTCAACGTCGCGGTCGTGCCGAGCGGCCCGGTGCCGAGATTGGCGATCGTGCCGAACGCCTCGACACGCCCCGGTTGCTCGATATTTCGGTCGACCGAGAATGCAAGGATCGCCAAATTGTCGACTTGCTCACCCCCGACCCGCACGTATTCCGGCGTCAGGTTGCCGAGGTCGAAATCACGGGCCGAGGCGAAATGGCCGTCGCTGTAGATCACCAGATCCGCCGGAAGTGCCTCGGCGACCTGGGCGTCGCCATCATCGCCCGCCGGACTGGTCCGGTTGGGGTTGGCCAACCCCTCGGCCGCCCGCAACGCTTCGAGGATATCGGTCGGCCGCGAGGTCAACTCGGCGCGATCCAGCGCGTCACGAAGTCGGCGGCGATCTCCGGTGAACGACTGCAACACGTCCGCTCGGTCGCTGAACGCGATCAGCATCGCGGTTTCGTCCTGCCGCATCCCCTCGATCGCTTCACCGATCAGCCGCCGTGCTTGTTCGAACCGGTTCGCATCGGGTGCCACGTCGGTCGCCGCCATGCTGGCGGAACTGTCGAGCAAAAAAATCCTGCGTCCGGACAGCGACGCTTCGTCGCGAACCCCGGGACGAAACAACGCCAAGGCAGCCAGCGCCACGGCGAGCAATTGCAGCAACAACAACAGGTTCCGCCGCAACCGCTGCAACAGGCTGTTGACGTGCAGGTCCTCGATCGTTTTGGACCACAAGAAGGTGCTGGGTACCCGCACCACCGGCCGCCGCAGCTTCAAAAAATAGAGCAGCACGATGCCGACCGGCACCGCGGCGAGCGCCGCCAACTGCCAACCCGCGAGACTCGGCAGAAAGCTCATCGCAACACCCCGCGTCGCAGCAGGTAGCGGGTGATCAACTCCTCGACCGGCGTGTCGTTGCGGGCCAACAGGTAGGTGATCGAACGGCGGGCGCAGAAGCCGCGGACCGAATCGAGGAACGACGCCAACGTCTCACGATAACGGGTCAACGCGTATTCGTTCAGCGTGACCTCCGCGACGTCCTCATCCTCGGCGTCGACCAACCGCAAATCGCCTCGGAGCGGTGGCTCCAACTCTTCGGCGGCGAGCACCTGAATCACGACCACGTCCATCCGCCTGCCGACCAGCAACCGCAAAGCCGACTCGAACCCGTGCTTGTCCATCAGGTCGCTGATCAAAACCACGACGCCCGTGCTGGCCCGCAGCGCGAAATCGCGAACGCCCGCTTCCAATGCGACGTTGTCCCCCGCGTCGAACGATTCGAGGTATCGCAGCATTTGCCACAATTGGCCCTTCCCACGCAACACGGGCGCCCGCGCGCCGGCGTCCCCCAACCCCGCGACCCGCACCCGGTCTCCATGGCACAGCCCGACGTAGCCGAGCGCCGCGGCGAGCTGTTTCGCGACCCGAAGCTTGGTCGGGTCACCAAAGTTCATCGACTCGCTGGCATCGACCAGGCAATGGAGGTGCAGGTCTTCCTCTTCCTGAAACAGCTTGAGGAACAGCTGGTCGAGCCTTGCGTAGAGGTTCCAATCGATCAGCCGCAGGTCATCTCCGGCAACGTAGTTGCGGAAATCGGCGAACTCGACGCTCTCACCCCGCCGCTTACTCCGCCGCTCCCCTTTCATCCGCCCGCGGAACACCTTTCGCGACACGAGTTCCAACCGCTCGAGCTTCCCCAGCAGCGATGGCGTCAGCAATTCGGAGGTGACCGGCGGCATCGGATCGGCGGATTCCTGGTGTCCCAAGCGAACGGAGCGACGGGACGGCTGGACCCGGCCTGACCGGGCACATTCTACGTCATCCGGCCAGCGGAGGTACGCCCGGCCCGCCGGCAAACCCGTCGGTCCGTCGGACTCACCAAATCCCCCCCGTCCTGGCATCGCCACTGGATCGCGAAACCGGCATCATTCCCGAGGCGACGACAAGGTGATGCCGCCCACTTAGAATGCGGCGACCGATCATCACCAGACGACTGAAGATCACCGGGCGTGTCGATGGAGACGCCGTCCGGCCAGTCAACCGGTGTCCGCGTACGAGAAGCAGTTTTGGACGAACGGATTTTTTATTATCTGGCAGGTGTCCCGGTACTCGGGGTCGCGGCCCAGTGGTTGGCTTGGCGTGTGCGACTGCCGTCGATCCTATTGCTGCTGCTATTCGGGATCCTGCTCGGCCGTTTCGTCAACATCGATGACCTGCTGGTCGAAGCCTTCGCCACGGCCGAAGGCGTTCCCCCCAGCACGGCGGCCGATCGGTTGCTGTTCCCGATCGTCTCGCTCGCGGTCGCCGTGATCCTGTTCGAAGGAGGCCTGACGCTCCGCTTCGCCGAGATCAAGCAGTCCGCCGGAACGATCTTCCGCTTGGTGACTCTCGGCGCACTCGTCTCCTGGGGTGCCGCCGCGCTGCTGGCATCGTACGTGCTCGGTTGGGACTACCGGCTCGCGATCCTGTTCGGCGCGATCCTGGTCGTCACCGGACCGACCGTCGTGATCCCGCTGCTGAGGCACATCCGCCCCAACCGCCGCGTCGGGTCGGTGCTGAAGTGGGAAGGGATCGTGATCGACCCGATCGGCGCGATGCTCGCCGTGCTGGTGTTCGAAAAGATGTTGCCGACGCCACCGCTGGCAGACGGGGAATCGTATTGGTTGCGGGTTGCCACCATGGTCACCATCACCCTGGTGATCGGGAGCGTGTTGGCTGTGGTCATCGGCGAAATGCTCGTGCAGGTGACCAAACGGTTTTGGCTGCCGGACCACCTGCACGCGGTGATGTTCCTGGCGGCGGCGATGGGCTCGTTCGCCCTGTCGAATTACTTGGCTCACGAATCCGGGCTGGTGACCGTCACGTTGCTCGGGATCTACCTGGCCAACCAAAACCGCGTCTCGCTGACTCACGTCCTCGAGTTCAAAGAAAACGTCGGCGTCTTCCTGATCTCGAGCCTGTTCATCGTGCTCGGCTCGCGGCTGGATTGGTCCGCCGTCACCGAACTCGGTTGGCACGGGCTCGTCTTCTTGGCCGGGATGATTTTGGTCGTGCGACCGCTCAGCGTTTGGCTCGCGACGGTCCGCGGCGAAGTGACCTTCGAGGAACGTTGCTTCATGTCGATGCTGGCGCCGCGCGGGATCGTCGCCGCCGCAGTGGCTTCGATCTTCGCCTTGAAAATCGGCTCGCTCCAGGAAGATTCCGGCGATCTGGCCGTGTTGATCGAACAGTCGCGGCAAATGGTTCCCATGACCTTTTTGGTGATCATCGGCACGGTCACCTTCTACGGGATTTCGGCCGCGCCGCTCGCGAGGTGGCTCGGACTGGCAGAAAAGAGCCCCCAAGGGGTGCTGATCGCCGGCGCGCAACCGATGCACCGACAACTTGCCGGTGTGCTGCAAGCCCAAGGCGTTCCCGTCGTCTTGGTCGATACGAATTATGGTCACGTGACCCAGGCCAACATGGCCGGACAACGGGCCTACTGCGCCAGCATCCTGTCGGATCATTTCCAGGATTTCGCTGACCTATCGGGCATCGGACGACTGTTGGCGATGACCGCGAATGACGAGGTCAACCTGTTGGCGTGCAAAGAATTTCAGCACATTTTTGGCCGGGCCAACGTTTACCAATTGCCACCCAACAACACCGCATCCGGCCCACGCGGTGGGCCGACCGAATCCCGCCGGGCTCGCGAATTGTTCGGGGGCGGTTTAAGCCAATCCGAATTGAGCAAACGGTTCGCCGCCGGACACCAATTCAAGGCGACCGCGCTGTCCGAAAGTTTTAGCTTTCAAGATTACCGAAAGCGGTACGGCGAGGATGCCCGGTTGTTGTTCACCGTCGAAGTGGCCAAGGATGCGGCGAGCCGCAAAGTTCGGATCGCCACCCGACAGGAACCGCTGAAGCCGAACGACAAACAGACAGTGATCGCACTCGTCCCACCCGGCGAAAAGTCGACCGCCGACAGCTAGGCTCAGTCGCCCGGCGATTGTCACAACTCGATCGCATCCCCGCAGAGGGCAGCTCCCACCACAAAAGGTGCCACCCACTTTCTGCTTGCGTTCCCCCTGGCCGGGTGCTCTAATCCGCCAATCGCTATCCCTTCTCCGAGGTGTTCCATGGGCAGGCCCGCTCGGTCCGATCAGTTCATCCC